>DAITQH010000052.1:6343-16366 GCA_036833175.1 Candidatus Dormiibacterota bacterium | reverse complement strand
CCACTGGTACTCTGCCGCTGATGGCATCTCCCCAGCCTGACGCTCTAATCGCGGTCGAGGCGCAAAACCTCGTCAAGCGGTACGGAGTCGTGACCGCGGTCGACCAGGTGAGCTTCCAGGTCCGCCGCGGCGAGATCGTTGGGTTCCTCGGCGCCAACGGCGCGGGCAAGACGACCACTCTGCGCATGCTGTGCGGCCTGCTGACGCCAACGTCGGGAAGGGCTCTCATCGACGGATTCGACATCTTCGAGCAGCCGCTCCAGGCCAAAGCCCGTCTCGGCTACCTCGACGAGGAGCCTTTCGTGCACCCCCACCTGACCGGGCGCGAGTTCCTCGACTATATCGCCGACCTCTACGGGATGCCGCGCGGCCCCGACCGGCAGCACCGCATGGAACGACTGCTGGGCCTGTTCGAGCTCGCCGACCGCAACGGTGAGCTGATCGGCGCGTACAGCCACGGCATGAAACAGAAGATCGGCCTGGCGTCGCTGCTGATCCGCGAGCCTTCTGTGCTGCTGCTGGACGAGCCCACGAACGGTCTCGATCCCCGCTCCGCCCGCCTCGTCAAGGACCTCCTCGAGGAGCTTGCCGCCCTGGGCACGACCGTGCTCCTGTCAACCCACATCCTCGAGGTCGCCCAGGCATTGTGCCGCCGCGTGGCGATTATCGATCGCGGGCATATCGTTGCCACCGGCACGATCGAGGAGCTGCGGGCACAGGCCGGCTCTGAGCAGGCGAGCCTGGAAGACCTGTTCCTCAAGCTCACCGCCGGGCCCGAGTCCAGGGAGCTGATCGAGCGGCTCCTCGCGCCGAAGCAGTGAGCCGGTCCGCGACGCGGATCATCCTCGGCGCCGAGCTCCTGGCCTGGCGTCACCGCCTTCTGAAACGCGGACCCGCGCGGCTCGCGCTGCTCGGAGTGTTCCTGCTGGCGGCGGCCGTGTTCATCGGTGGTGGGGCGTTCACCGTGGGCGCCACGGCCGGCCATTTCCTGCCGATCGCGCGCGACTCGATCCTGGCCGGCGGCTTCACCGGGCTCTCTGTCTTGATGCTGGTGCTCGGGTTTCCAACCGTAATCGCCACTTTCTTCGTCGGGCGCGAGCTGCTGCAGCTGGTGCTTGCGCCGGTCCGAGCGATCGACATCTTCGTCGCCCGCCTTCTGCTCGCCATGAGTGCCAACCTCTTGATCAGCGCCATCCTGCTGATGGCGACCCTCGGCGTGGGCGTGGGCTCAGGCGCTTCGGTGGCATTCTTTCCGCTCGCGGTGCTCCTGATCTTCGTGCAGGTGCTGGTGATTACCGCGCTCCAGGCGATCCTGATGTCGCTCGTGCTCCAGTGGGTTCCCGCTCGTCTGGCCCGCGACGTGGCGGCGGCGGTGGCGGGCCTTGCGGGCGCCGGCTTCTACCTGGCCTGGAACATCAACCTGCGCCAGTCGTTCTCGCCTCGCAACAATCCCGACCTTTCCAATCTGAACTCTCTCATCCAGCGAGTCGAATGGCTGCCTTCGGCGTGGCCGGGCCACGCGCTCAGCGCCACCATCGCCGGCAACACTGCCGAGGCGGCGACATGGGTCACCTTTTCTGTGTTGCTCGCGGCGGTCGTGCTCGCGATGGCGGAGATCCTCTACCGGCGCACGCTCCTCACCGGGCTCGGCGTGTTCGGAGGGCCACAGGCGATCTGGCGGCGCGGACCAGCGCGACAGGAGGTCACGGTCGCCAAGGCGGGCGCCGGCTCACCTCTCCGCGCCATAGCTTTGAAAGACTGGCTGAGCTACCGGCGCGACATCAGGCGGCTGAGCCGGATGCTGCCGGCCTTCCTCTTCCCCATCGGCTACGCGTTCGCGTTCCTGCGTCCGTCGCGCAGCGCGATCGGATTCTGGACTGAGGTTTTCCTGATCGGGTTCATCTCGATGTTCATGTCCACCGCGTTGGCGACGCCGTCGATTCCTAGCGAGCGGCGCGGCTTCCAGCTGCTGCGCATGGCGCCGATGACGATGCTGCAGGTGATCCGCGCCAAGGTAATGCTCACGCTGCCCCCGGTGCTGGCGCTCACCCTCATCTTCGGAATCGTGGTCGCGACCGTCAGCGGGAGCGCTCCGCCGCAATACGCCGAGCTGGCGATCCTCGTCCTGTGGCTCGGCACGGGGTTCGTGTCGATTGGAGTCTCTGCCGGCGCCATTGACCCGCGATTCGATGCGCAGGACGACAGACGTGCGGTGGGGATCGTGGGGTCGCTTGCGGGCCTCGGCGCCACGTTGGCATTCGGCCTTCTGAGCGTCGGCGCCTTCGCGCTTTTCATATTCGGCTACGGGGTGGCCGCCGGGACCGAGCACCTGGGCCCGATCCCATCCACGCCAACGATGGGCGCCTTGATGTGGGCGGTCGGCGTGATCCTCACCGCGGGAGCAGCCGTGATTGTGGGCACGCTGGTGTGGTGGGGGAACTCACGGCTTCGCGCGTGGGAAGGGACGATCGCTACGACGTGAGTCAGGAGCCAAACCCCCATCCATCAGTCAGATGCGGAATATGAGTGCCCACTCACTACGATGTGCGCCACAGTGCCTCGAGTTCAAAAGGCGGCTGTCGTTCTTGTCGCACTCGTTGCCGCCTGCAGCAACGGCGTTCCAGCAGCCCACAGCGTTTCTTCAACAAAGCCGAGTGACCTTCCCTCCGCGCCCATCTCGTCCATCGTCGTCGACGATTACGCAAGCGGCGGGACCCTCACAGTGCCTCCTGGCACTGAATTTGGCCTCGAGCTGTCAGGTGGCGGCTGGAATTTCGCATTACCCCAGTTGACTCAAGACCCGTACCGCCTGAAGAGCGGTCCTGGATCATGGGTTCCTGACCTGGGCTACCTTGGTCCCGGCAACTGCGACTCGGCTTCGCCTTGCGGTGGGGATGGTGTGGTCTTCGTGACGACCGAGCCGGGGTACGCGGAGGTGACCGCCAATGCTCCCGGGGGCTACGTCTTCGACCTACACCTCCAGGTACGCAACGGACCTGTCACTCTCGACCTCCAGGCGGTCCCGATCATCAACGAGGCGATCAGCACTGCGGTTACCGCGCCGATAGGGGCGACCGTCAATGTGCATCTGATCGGCAACTGGGGACCACCGCAGCCCGTCCCCGATCTGCTCAAGCTATTTGTCGACGACCACCTTGCGACCTCCGGCGTCGTCGCGCAGGTGGCGACCGCCCGGGTGCTCAACGAGAGCATCTACAGCTACTCCATCACCGGCAAGGGCGGCTACGCACTTCGGTTCAAGCACCTGGATCCATCTGTCTATGCGGACAGCTACACCATCGGCTTCGATATCCGCTGACCCTCGCGTCAGTTGAAGGGGTCTTCGATCAGCTCCGAGTTGAAGCCCCCACCTGGCTTAACTGTCAGACCTACTACCGCGTAGCGGATCGGGCCGCGCCAGCTTGCGAGAGCCCGGTATTCGGCCGCCGCCGCCATCAGGGAGCGTCGCTTGCGCGCGTCGACCGCCTCGAACGGTGTGCCGAACGAATCGTTCGTCCGCGTCTTGACCTCGACCACCACCAGGTCGTCGCCTCGCCGGCAAACTAGGTCGAGTTCGCCTCGACGAGCCAGAAACCCCGCACCGACGATCTCGTAACCCCGTTTGCGCAGCAGGTCGCCGGCGGCTTTCTCGCCTGCCTTGCCTAGCTCGTGAGCTACCCGAGAAGGGCGGATTCGCGGAACGGCGCCCATGTCGTCCGGTGGATCGGGCTGGGGCCCATGCGGCGTATCGCGGCGCGATGAGCCGGCGTGGCGTAACCCTTGTGGTCGGCGAACCCGTAGCCCGGGTACAGGCGGTCGTACTCGATCATCGCCGCATCACGAGCCACCTTCGCCACGATGCTGGCGGCCATGATCGAGGCGCACGTGCGGTCGCCACGGACCACCGCCATCTGCGGAAGCGGCGCCTCGGGAACGTCCCAGGCGTCGACCAGCAGGTATTCCGCCGCGATCTTCAACCCGGCTACTGCGCCTGCCGTCGCAAGGTGCCGCGCGCGGATCAAACCCAGGCTGTCCACCTGCGCGTGGTCGACGGCGCAGACCGAGAACGCCAGCGCCTTGCGACGGATCAACGCATCGACGCGTTCACGCTCGGCCGCGGTCAGCAGCTTCGAATCGTCCAACCCGGGTATGCGAACGCCGATCGGAAGCACGACGGCTCCGCCGACCACGGGACCCGCGAGCGGGCCCATGCCAACCTCGTCGACCCCGGCCACTACCTGGTAACCCATCGAGCTGGCCATGCGCTCATAGCGCCACAGCATTGGTCTCACTGCATCGAGACTAGCGAGCGCCGGGGACCGACGCCAGGGTCTTTACACCCTTACTCGGTCGACTCGGTGGTTTCCTCCGCTTCTGCGGCGCCTTCCTCTTGCGGCTGGTCCTGGCGGTCGAGGCGCCTGAGCTCGCGGATGCGGGCTTCCTTGCCCACCTTGTCGCGCAGGTAGTACAGCCGGCCCTGGCGGACGTCGCCGTGGCGCAGGACGTCGATCTTGTCGATGCGCGGCGAATGGATCATGAAGGTGCGCTCCACCCCGACTCCGTGCGCCACTCGCCGCACGGTGAAGTTCATGCGCAGTCCGCCTCCCGTGACGCGAATCACGGTGCC
Source organism: Candidatus Dormiibacterota bacterium (assembly GCA_036833175.1). Lineage (GTDB taxonomy): Bacteria > Chloroflexota > Dormibacteria > Dormibacterales > Dormibacteraceae > Palsa-870. The sequence goes on along the minus strand of DAITQH010000052.1, from coordinate 11,739 downwards.
TTCGAACACCTGGATGCGCTCGCGCGTGCCCTCTACGACTTTGGCGTGCACTCGCACCGTGTCGCCCGCACGAAGGGCGGGCACCTTTTCCTTTTGCTGCTCTTTCTCGAGCTGCTGGATCACGTTCATGTCTTCTTCAACTCCTTGGTGTGTGAAACATGTCTTTGGCTTGCTTGCTGGCGGCGCCACTGCCGGATGCGAGCGTGGTCGCCGGAGAGGAGCACCTCGGGGACGCTCATGCCCCGGTACTCGGCCGGCCGCGTGTACTGCGGCCAGCCCGATGGTTCGGTGGAGAAGTTGTCCTGCGTGAGCGACTCGGGGTCGCCCACCACGCCAGGAACCAGTCGCGCGACCGCGTCGACCAGGACCATCGCCGGGATCTCGCCGCCGCTGACGACATAATCGCCGATCGAGATCTCGCGCGCGTCCAGGGCCATCCGGACGCGATCGTCGATGCCTTCGTACCTACCGCAAACGATGATCAGCCCGGGTTCCTGAGCCAGGCTCTCGGCCATGCGCTGGTCCAGGCGTTCGCCCCACGGCTCCATCAGCACGACCGGACCAGGGTTGTGTGGGCGGATCGACTCCACGGCCTCGATCACCGGTTCCGGCTTGAGGACCATGCCGGGACCTCCGCCGAAAGGCATGTCATCGACCTGCCGGTGACGGTCGTGCGTGTGCTCGCGGAGGTCATGCGCGTGCAATTCGATCAAGCCCTTCTCGAGGGCGCGGCCGACCACGCCCTGGTCGAAGACCGGGGCGAACATCGCCGGGAAGATGGTGACGACGTCGAATCTCATCTATTCCTAGTCCGGCGCGTCCTCGACGCTGACCAACCAGTCGGCAACCACAACGCGGCCGTGATCGACGTCCACCTGGACCACCGCGTCTTTCGTCGCCGGGATCAGGTGCTCCACAGATCCATCGCGGCTCACCCAGACGTCGTTGGCCGGTCGCTCCAGGATCTCGGCGATGGTGCCGAGCGGCCGGCCTGAGCTGGTCAGGACCGCGAGCCCAACGACCTGGTGGTGATAGAAGTGGCCCTCCGAGAGAGGGCGTGCCTCCGTCTCCGGGACCTCCAGATAGTGGCCGCGAACCAGCCCGGCGACCGTACGGTTGTCGATGCCGCGAAGCTTCACGACCAGGCCCGGCTGGCCAGGACGGCTCCACTCGACCTCGCGCTCCACGCCATCAAGCAGCACTTTCGCGCCACGGCTGAACCGATCCTCGAAATCTGTTAAGGGGAATACCTTGACAGCACCGTCTGTGCCATAGGCGACGGTGACCTGTCCGACACGAATCATCCGCGGGCACCTCCGTTTCGTGGCCCCCGCGATCTGGACTCGTGCTGCGTCACCTGCGCGTTGGCGAGGTCGACGAACACTCGCTTGCGGTCCTTGAGGGATGCGACCCGCACGAGCGTGCGGATGGCCTCGATGTTGCGGCCGGCCTTGCCGATGAAACGACCCACGTCGCCGTCGGCGAGCTTGACCTTGATCGCCACGGTTCCACCACCCCGCTCGAACGACTCGACGAGGACCTCTTCGGGCTTCTCGGCAAGGGACTTGGCTACATACTCGACCAGGGCCTTGTAGTCCACGCCGGGTCCCGCCGGGCCCTCAGGACGATCGCGCCGGAAACCGCCGCGGTTGAACCCGCTGGTCCCGCCGCGAAAATCACGCCGTGCCGGTCGACTTTTCTGCGTGTCGCTCAAGGATCCCCTCCCGCTTCAACAGGCTCCGGGCGGCCTCGCTTGGCTGAGCGCCCTGCTGGAGCCAGAGCTTGACTTTATCCACGTCGATCTTGATCTCCACCGGGTCTTTCATCGGATCGTAATACCCGAGGTGCTCGATGAACCGGCCGTCGCGCGGCGAGCGCGCGTCCGCCACAACGAGGCGATAGAAGGGGTGCTTTTTCGCCCCCATACGCCTCAACCTGATCTTTACCAACTGGCGCCTCCTTTTCCGAACTGCCGTGGAAGGCCCACGGCTTTGCCTTTGCGGTTGACCGCCACGATGCGCTTGGCCAGCTTCTGCATCGCCTCGCGAGCCTTGAGGACCCGATTGACGTCCGCCGGCTCGACTCCGCTTCCGCGCGCGATCCGCTTCCTGCGCGCGCCATCGATGACATCGGGATGCGCCCGCTCACGCGGGGTCATGGACAGGATGATGGCTTCCATCTGCTTGACCTGGCGCTCCGTGTCCTGGCCGGCGATCTGGCCCTTGAGCGCTCCGCCGCCTGGAATCATGTCGAGCATTCCCTCGAGCGATCCCATGCTGCTCACCTGCCTCATCTGGACCAGCATGTCGTCGAAGGTGAGCTGCCCGGCGCGCATGCGCCGCTCGACCTCGACCGCTTTCTCTTTATCGATCGAGCGCTCCGCTTGCTCGATCAGGGTGAGCATGTCCCCCATCCCCAGGATCCGGGATGCCATGCGCTCGGCGTGGAACACTTCGAGGTCTTTGGGCTTCTCGCCCGTCCCCGCGAACCGGATGCGCTGACCGGTCGCCACCCGCAGCGAGAGGGCGGCTCCGCCGCGCGCGTCGCCATCGAGCTTGGTGAGGATGACTCCGTCGAGTCCGATCTCGCCGCCGAATGCCTCGCCGACCTTCACCGCTTCCTGGCCGGTCATCGAGTCTGCCACCAGGAACGTCTCGGTCACAGGCACCGCCGCCTTTAGGGTCTTGAGCTCCTGCATCAGCTCGGCGTCCACGTGCATGCGGCCCGCGGTGTCAAGGATCACAACGTCGCACAGGAGGCGCTTCGCCTCCAGGATTGCCGCGCGGGCGATGGTGGCGACCTCACCCTGGGCCGAGTAAAACGCCACCTGCTCGCGGTCGGCCAGCGTCTTCAGCTGCTCGACCGCGGCCGGGCGTCTGAGGTCCAGGCCGGCGAGGAGCGGCTTGTGGCCTTCTCGCCGCGCCATCAGCGCCAGCTTCACGGCTGTCGTGGTCTTGCCCGAACCCTGCAGCCCGACGAGCATGAGAACGGTCGGCGGCGCCGGCGCGTAGCGAAGGCCTTCGGCGTTGCCGCCGAGGAGCTCCACCAGCTGCTCGCTGACGGCTTTGACGACCTGCTGTGGCGCGGTCAGGCCAGGCGCGACCTCCGCACCCTGGAGTCGGACCCGAACGCGGTCGACGAACTCCTTGACGACCTTGAAGTTCACATCGGCCTCGAGGAGGGCGAGCCTGACCTCGCGCAGCCCGGCCTCCACGTCCTCCGGCCGCAGCACGCCGCGACCCGAGATCTTCTTGAGCGCGGCGGCAAGCCGATCGCTGAGGGCTTCGAACACCTAGACCGCACCCTCCAGCCGAACGATGCGGCGCTTCAAGCCTTCCAGCTCGCGCTCGAGGACCTCGAGGGCGCGCCGCCTTCGCGCGGACTCCGCCAGCAGCCCAAGCCTCCGCTCGTACTCCAGCATCGCCGCGGTCGAGCGGCGGACGAGGTCGTGAACTGCAGCACGAGATGTGCCCTGGTGCTCGGCGATCTCGGCGAGCGACCAGTCGCTGCGCAGGTAGAGGTCCACGACTTCGCGCTGGTGGTCGGTGAGCAGCGCGCCGTACCGCTCGTACAGCACCAGCGAGCGGCCTCGCGCCTGGAGGGTGTCAAGGGCCATGCCTTGACAGCTTAGCAAGTTAGAATCAAGGGGATTTGGACGCTCTGCTGATCGAGGCATTTCGCTACAACAGGTGGGCGAACCTGCACCTACTGGACGTCTGCGCGAAGCTATCCGATGAGCAACTGCAGCTGACCGCTCCCGGCACATACGGAACCATCTCTGGCACCCTTCTGCACCTCGTGTCAGCCGAGCAGCGCTACCTCAGGCGGCTGGACGGCAGCAAACCCGATATCAACGAGCACGAGCCGGCGCCAAGCATCGCTACCCTCCGAGAGCACGCTGTTCGGAGCGGCGACCAGCTGATCGAAGCCGCGAACCGGATCACGCCGGACGACACCATTGATGAGGAGAGGGATGGCCGGCTCATGAGGTTGCACCTCGGCGCCGTGCTCGTACAGGCGATGCACCACGGCAACGACCACCGCACGCACGTGTGCACGATCCTCGGCGCCCACGACATCCCCTACGGCGACATGGACGTTTGGGCCTACGGCGAGGCAATCGGCGCAATCGTTTCAATCGGTCCGAACGTTTCGAAGGCATAGCGAGCCGGACCTGCTCCGAAATCCGCATGGCGGTGCGCCGGCCTGGGTTCGCGAGATCGAGTTCGCTGCCAGTGGCCGTTCCTCGAGCGAGCCAGAGTCCCCGCTTCCCTGGTGCTTACGTCATGGAACGTTCGAGATTGCCAATGGACCGGCCGCCCAACATACTGCAGTCGTGCAACCGTTACGGCGGTTCAAGCGGATCGTGAAGCGAATTCGCCGAGATCGCAGTAAACCTGTTTGGTCGATGTCGGACTTCGAGCCTGAAATGAGAAATGCCCTGCAGCACCAAAAGCCCAAAGATGCAGACCCAGACCTCCAGCGCCGGCGGGCAATGGCCAGGGAGATGGCGGAGATGGGACGGCGAGCCCAGAAGGGCTTCAACGACAACTGGCGCACCAACAATGTTTGGAGCGGCGCCAACGTGTCTTCTGGAATGGTCACCGTGATTACCTCGGCGGTGGGTGCGTCCGTGCTGTTCAACACCGACCTTACCCGCAGATGGATCATTGGCGGCGCGGCCTTGGTCGGAACAGTCATCAGCGGCTGGGTCACAGTGGTTAATCCGGCCGGGCGCTACGCAACAGCATGGCTTAAAGCGCGCGCCTATGAGGGTTTCTGGCGCCAGGTCAAGCAGTACAGCTGCACAACCTTATCGGCTGCCGACCTGACGGACGCTTCGAACCGGCTCGATGAGTTCAGAAAGGACCTTCAAACAATCATCGAATCCGGTGGTCCGGTACGGCAGGACCCAATTCGAACCAAATGATGGCGACGAGTCCCGAACCGTGCGAGGTAAGCGGATAGACTCGATGCGGTGCTGACCGCTTTCATCCTCGTCGAATCCACCCGCGAGGGATTGGCTCACCTGGGCTCTGACCTGGCCGCGGTCGAGGGTGTCGCCGAGGTGTACACGGTCACTGGCGACTGGGACTTCATCGCCATCGTGCGCGTGCGCGAACACGACGACCTGGCCAAGGTCGTCACGCAGCATCTGACCCGCCTGGACGGGATCGAGCGCACCCAGACGATGGTCGCCTTTCAGCAGTTCTCGGCCCATGACCTGGAGGCCATGTTCGGCCTGGGTCTCGAGGATAAGAAGGCCTGAACGACCTGCTGCCCGTGGCCCTGCGCGCCGCGCGCGCCGGCGCCCGCGTTCTTACCGACGCCGGCCTTCCACGGCCTGGCGGTGTCATGGACGTGAAGGGCGCCGGGGACTACGTGACCGCATTCGA
>DAITQH010000052.1:2412-6243 GCA_036833175.1 Candidatus Dormiibacterota bacterium | reverse complement strand
AGCGGCGACATCCTTGCCGCGCCGCCCGCTGTGCACGAGGTTCTCCTAAAGCTGGCCCAGGAGTCGCCGGACCGGTAGGTCGACAAGCGCGCGCCACTGCTGGCGAACCGCGAGTCCTGCCGGGATCGAGTCCCGTTTGCGCCCGGCCTGAGGTCGGGTCGCGCGCAGCTGGACTGCGGTCTTGAAATCGCCTTCGTAAGCGGTGAGCACCTGGCCGATGTCGCGCGCGCCGTAGTGGCAGTCGCTGCCTCCGGTCGCCGCCCCCAGCCGTTCGTTGTTGCGCGCATAGAACTCGTCGAGCTGGCGACGGCGGCGACCTCCGATCGGCACCGTAAACATCATCTCGATGCCATCGACGTGGTGGCTTTCCAATAGCCGCCGCAGCATGTAGGGCTGGATCGAGCCGAAGTAAACCGGCATGAAAGGGTGAGGGATGATGGCCAGCCCACCCTGGTCGTGGATCGCCGCCACCGAGTCCTCCAGGGTCATTCCTCTTTTGACTGGCTTTTCGAGGAACCATCCCATCAGGTGCGTCATCGCGGGCCATTTCGTCGTGATCTCCTGGCCTGCGACGACGATGAGCCCGACGCCCTCGCCCCGCTGCGTTACCTCTCGGACACAGGCCATGGTGTCGTGGTCGGTCACCGCGATGAGATCGACATGTGCGTTGACCGCGGCGTCGACGAGCTCGGCCGGCGTGACCATGCCGTCGGACGCGATCGTGTGGCAGTGAGGGTCAGCCAGCAGCATCTATCAGGGCTCGAAGAGTGAACGTATGAAGGCCTGCGGCTCGAACGGCGCCAGGTCGTCGATGCCCTCCCCCACACCCGCCAGCTTGACGGGTACGCCGAGCTCGGCCTCGATGGCGATCACAGCGCCGCCTTTGGCGCTGCCGTCCAGCTTGGCCAGCACGAGACCTGTGATCGGGACCGCCCGGTTGAACTCGCGCGCCTGCACCAGGCTCGTGAGACCGAGCACCGCGTCCAGGACCAGCAGCGATTCGTAGGCGCCGCCGTCGAGGGCCTTGGTCGCCACGCGACCGACCTTGGCCAGCTCCTCCAGCAGGTTCCGCTGGGTCTGCAAGCGTCCGGCCGTGTCGACCAGAACCACGTCGCTGCCCCGGCTGCGCGCCGCCCCGATGCCGTCGAAGACGACCGAGGCTGGGTCCGCGCCCGTCTTGCCTTCGAAGATGTCCACGCCCGCGCGACGAGCCCACGCGACCATCTGCTCGATCGCAGCGGCGCGAAAGGTGTCGGCGGCGACGATCAGCGGCTTGCAGCCGTCCTCCTTCAGCCGGTGGGCAAGCTTGCCGATGGTGGTGGTCTTCCCAGCGCCGTTGATTCCGTAGAAGAGAATCAGGCTTAGGCCCCTCACCCTAGCCCTGCGCGCGGAGCGGCGATGAGGAAGGGGACTAACTGATTGCTCCCCGATGGGGAGAGGGAAAAGGTCGCGGGGTTTGCTCGACATCACCGCGAGGGCGGCTGCCACCAGGGCGTCGGCGGTTTCCTCTCTCGTTCGCGGCGCACGGGCCCGGACCGCGGCGACGAGGCGGGCCGCCATCGCCGGACCGAGGTCCGCCGCGACGAGAACCTCCTCGAGCTCTTCGTAGTAGCCCGGTGTGAGTGGCGGCTTGAGTGAGCGGATGCCTGCAGCCAGGACGCTGCGGGTACGACCGCTGACGCGGTCCCAAACGCTCGCTGCTCTAACTCCTAGCCGGCGTGTGCCGCGCTGGCGGAGCGGACGGCCGGCTTGCGAATGTCCTCGAGCCGGACCGAGACCAGGTGCGAGGACCCGCTCTCGTCGAGGTGGATGCCATAGAGCGATGACGCGTAGGACATCGTCACGTGGTTGTGCGTGATGACCAGGAACTGGCGCTGCGCACCGAGCCGTGCAAGCATCTCGCCGAACCGGCCGACGTTGGCGTCGTCGAGGGCGGCGTCGACCTCGTCGAGGACCGTGAACGGGCTGGGGTTGACCTCGTCCAGCGCGAGCACCAATGCGAGCGCAGCCAGCGATCGCTCGCCGCTCGATAGCAGCGTGACGTTCTGCAGCCGCTTGCGAGCCGGCTGCACGAGTATCTCCACCCCCGAGCGCGGTCCGTCGTCGCCGTCCGCGTGCTTCAGCGTCGCGCGACCACCGGGAGCCAGCTGCGAGAAGTATTCGTGGAAGTTTGCGGCGACGGCTCCAAAGACCGCCTCGTACCTGGCCTCCTCCTCCTCGCGCAGCTTGCCGATGAGCTGCTCGAGGTCGGCGCGCGCAGCTGCGATGTCGTCGAGCTGCGTGCGCAGCGTCTCGAAGCGCTCCTCCAGCTCCCTGCACTCAGCGTCTGCGAGCGCGTTCGTCGGTCCAATCTCTTCCAGGCGGCGCTCCAGCGCGCGCATCTCGCGCTCGCGGCCCTTGCCGCCGGGTATCTCCTCAGGTGCGACTCCGTCCGGCATGCGCGTGCGGATCTCTTCCATGCGCGCCTGGAGCAGCTCGGCCTCGCGCGTGATGAGCTCGAGGTTGCCTTCCAGCGTCCCGGCCTTGAGCCGCGCGTCGATTCGCGCCTCTTCGAGAGAGACCAGGCGCCGCGCGCCTTCAGCCATCTCGGCCTCGTCCTCGGGCGAATCCTGCTCCGCCGCGGCCAGCCCAGCCCGCGCCGACTCTGCTGCGGTCGTGAGCGCCGGTAGCGAATCCCGCGCCGTCGCGGCAGCGGCCTCCGCTTGCGTCACGCGGGTGGCCCGGCCCTCGGCCGCGGACTGCAAGCGGACGAGGTCCTCGCCCACCGCCGCCAGCTGCCGGCGGAGATCGTCGATGCGGTCGCGCCAGCGCGCCCGGTCCAGCTCGGCGTGGTGCGCGGCGGCGCGGCCCTCTCCGATCGCCTCGAGGCTGGCCTCGAGAGTTCGCGCCAGCGCCGACGCCTGCTCTTCCGCGGCCAGCGCGGCCTGCTCCAACGCGGTCACTTTTTCCGCTTCGGCAACCTCGGCCGCCCGCGCCGACTCGAGGAGCCGGGCGGTTTCATCCGAGCGCGCCGCGCCCGCGGTGCGGGCCCGCAGGTCCGCGAGCGCCGCGTCGGCCTCGGCGAACCGCCTCGACGCTTCAGCGGCGCGAGCGGCTTGCGGTTCGAGGTCCACGAGACGATCTCGAAGCTCGCGCCGGCGAACCTCGATCGCAACCCTGGGATCGGTGCCCGCTCGCACAAGTCCAGGCGCGCGGTAAACGCCGTCTTTCGTGACGTCGTCACCCACCACCACCTGGCCGAGCAGCCGGCGCGCGATGTCCTGGTAACCGTCCTCACACCGCACGTGGTCGAAGAGCGAGCCAGCCCGTGGTGATGGCGCCTCGACGGGGTAGAGCACGGTCACCTGGTGATCCGCCATGTTCGTCCCTTCGGTGGCGCCAGCTTCATCGCGCGCAACGAGCGCGTCACCGAGCGGGCCGAGCACGGCCGAGAAAGCCGCCTCGTAGCCGGCCTCCGGCGTCACCACCTCACGCAGCCTCTGCAGCCCGGGCCCGGGCTCGGGCCGGAGCGCGTCCAGACCCTCGAGCTCGGAGCGGAGCCGCGCCGCCATCACGGCGGCGGACTCGGCCTCGGCGGCCTCTTTCCGCGCCCGCTCGAGCGCCGCCTCGGCTTCGGGCACGAGCTGCGCCGCCTCTTTCATCGCGTCGAGTCGAGCGGCCTGCTCGTCCAGGAACTCCCGGCGTGTGCGCAGCGCAGCAAGCGTCGAGGAGGCGGCGCCTGCAGACCGCCGAGCCTGCTCGGCCTCGCGACGCGCGCGCTGGGCCTCCGCCGGGTCTGCGGCTTCGGGAACCGGAGCCGCCTCGGGCACGTTCTCGAGCGCCTGCCGCGCG
>DAITQH010000052.1:0-2402 GCA_036833175.1 Candidatus Dormiibacterota bacterium | reverse complement strand
CTCGAGCTGGGTGGACAGCTGGCCGCGAAGCGCTTGCGCCGCCGTCGCGAGGGACCGGTTGTCCGACTCCTCCCGGCGCGCCGCATCGGCGAGGGCGACGGTGTTCAGCGCGCGCTCCTCAGTGAGCCGGAGTGAGTGCTCGGCCTCGGCAACCTCGAGCCGCAGCCGGCCCAGGTTGCGCTGGCGCGCGAGGCGGCGGTCCTGCGCGGCCTGGATCTCGGTCCGCCACGTCTGGAACTCGGTTTCCGCCGACTGCGCCAGCTCCCTGGCCTCCACCAGCCGGCGCTCGAGGCTTTGCACCTGCGAGGTCGCTTTCCGATGTGCGTCCCTGGCCTCGCGCCATTCCTCCCAAACGATGCTTCCGCGCAGCAGCTCCAGGCGAGCCGCGGCCTCGGCCGCCTCGCGCGCGGATGCAGCCTGCAGGCGCAAGACCTCGAGGCGCGGCCCGATCTCCGACCTCAGGTCCTCCAGGCGCAGCAGGTTGGCCGCGAGCTCGCTCAAACGCTGAGCCGCCTCCTGCCTGCGGATCTTTACGCCACGCACCTGGGCCGCCTCTTCGAGCAGCTGACGGCGCTCGCCCGGCGAGCACACGACGATTGACTCGATGTCGTGCTGGTCGATGATGGCGTAGGAGTCGACGGTGAGGCCGGTCGACGACAGAAGGTGGAGAAGGTCGCGGCGCCTGACGCGGGTCCCGTTGAGGAAGTAGTCGCTCTCGCCATCGCGCTCCACGCGCCGCTTGATCGCGACCTCGTGGTAATCGACCGGGAGGCGGCCCGCGGTGTTGTCGAAGACCAACGTGACCTCGGCGAACGCGGCGCGCGCGCGCCTTTCGCCTCCCGCGTAGATGACCTCCTCCATCTTCTTGCCGCGGATGTCGCGCGCCTGGCCCGAGCCGAGGACCCACTTGATGGAGTCGACGATGTTGGTCTTTCCGGAGCCGTTGGGACCGACGATCGCGGTGACGCCGCCTTCGAACCGGATCTCGGTCGCCCGAGCGAAGGTCTTGAACCCGAGCAGGCTCAGAGAGCGGAGGAACAAATCCGCCCCATTGTCGCAGATATAGGGGTCATATCCGGCCCGGGTACAACATGTGGAAAGGGGCTATTCCAGGGATTCGCCGAACTGCCGGCTGCGGGGCTCGCTGTGCACAACCTCCGGTTTCGGCTCTGGCTCGGGGTCCGGCTGGGGCTGCGGCTCTACGACGGCCTTAGTTTCGGGTCGAGGCTCCGGTTCCGGGAGCCGGATGACCTCGGCCACGTTAGCCCCTTCGCTGGTCGCGGCCTCAGGGGCCGCCCGGGACGTACGGGGCGCCCGTCGGGCGCGCGGCCGCGGAGTCTTGGCCGGCTTTGCCTGGGATGTTTCGGCCGTCCCAAGCAAGCTCTCGAGCGCTGCCTTGGCGGCGTCCTGTTCCGCCTCCTGCTTGCTCGCGCCATGGCCCGTGCCAAGTGGGTCGGCGCCCGCGAAAACCACCGATGTGTACTCGCGGTGCGTGCCGACCTTCGCGCCTTCGCTGTCGTAGAAAGGAGTCGCTCCGAAGCGCTCCTGCGCGACCTGCTGCAGGCGGCCCTTGAAGTTCTCGTCTCGTACGGGCGACTCAAGCGCGCGGTACCGATTGAGGTAGTAGTGGTAGGCGGCGTCGTAACCCGCGTCGAGGAACATCGCGCCGAGCACCGCCTCGAAGGCGTTCGCCAGCAGCGACTTCAGGCTGCGCCCGCCGCCTTTGGCGATTCCCTTGCCGAGGTAGAGGTAGCTTCCGAGGTCGAGCTGCTCCGCGAGCTGGGCCAGCGTGTTGGTGTTGACCATCGCCGACCGGGTCTGCGTCAGCTCTCCCTCGGCGGCCCCGGGGTGGTGCTTGTACAGGTACTCGGCGGTGATCAGCTGCAGGACGGCGTCGCCGAGGTATTCGAGGCGCTCGTTGTCACGCGGCGACACGTGCGGGCTCTCGTTGGCGAACGAGCTGTGCGTGACCGCTTCGAGGAGCAGGCCTGGGTCGCGAAAGTGGATACCGATCTTCTGCTGGAGCTGCTGTAGGGACGGGGCCTGAGGCGTGGCCTGGCTTTGTGCTATGAGGCGGCCTTCTCCTGGATGTATTCCCACGCCTGCCCGACTGTCGTGATCTTCTCCGCGTCCTCGTCTGGAATCTCCAGCCCGGTGTTTTCCTCGAACGCGTAGATCAGCTCGACGAGGTCGAGCGAGTCTGCGTTCAGGTCCTCCTGGAAGGAGGCGTCCATGGTCACCTGTTCGGGCTCGCAGCCAAGCCGCTCGACCACGATGTTCTTGAAGTCTTCGAAGCTGAGTTTTTGAGTTTCCATCTCGCGATTACTGTAACACCGGCTTGTCCCCCGACTGGGCCTGGTCGTCAACCACGACCATTTGTGCCCGAATGGCGCATAGGTAGT
>DAITQH010000051.1:0-16539 GCA_036833175.1 Candidatus Dormiibacterota bacterium | reverse complement strand
GCGTGAGACTCTCAGCCGATCAGATTTCCGCGCCCGCGCGCGATCGGCGCTGGCCGGCCAGGACGTCGTGCAGCCGCACGCTAGACAGCCCAGCGGGCCTTGATTTCGTTTCGGTCGCCGTTAGTTGAGCCGCTCCACGATCATCGCCATCCCCTGCCCGCCGCCGACGCACATCGTCTCCAGGCCGAACGTCTTGTCCTTCTCGCGCAGGCCGTTGAGCAGGGTGCACAGGATCCGGGCGCCGGTCATTCCAAACGGGTGACCCAACGCGATCGCGCCGCCGTGCGGGTTGAGCTTGTCGCTGAACGGGTCGACCCCGATGCCGCGAGCAGACGGAATGACCTGGGCGGCGAAGGCCTCGTTGATCTCTACGATGTCGATGTCGTCGATGGTCATCTTGGCGCGCTTGAGCGCCTGCCTCGACGCGTCGATCGGTCCCAGGCCCATGAACTCCGGCTCGAGCGCAGACAGCCCGGTCGAGACGACGCGCGCCAGCGGCTTCAATCCCAGCTCCTTGGCCTTGCGAGCGGACATCACGACCACCGCCGCGGCGCCATCGTTGAGCGGGCACGCATTGCCGGCGGTCACCGTTCCGTCCTCGCGGAAGACGGGCTTGAGCGCCGCGAGCACCTCCACGGTCGTGCCCGGCCGCGGGCCGTCGTCCTTCGTGAACATGTCGCCGTTGGGCAGCGGAACTGGGATGATCTCGCGGTCGAAGAAGCCGTCGTCACGCGCCTTGACTGCGGCGTTCTGGCTCTTGACCGCGTAGCGGTCCTGCTCTTCGCGGCTGATCTTCTCGCGCCGGGCCACGTTCTCGGCGGTCTGGCCCATGGCGATGTAGACATCGGGATATTCGTCGGGGTTCCCCGGCACCAGCCGCGGGTTGTATGCGTCGGGTGCGTCGGGATACCCGCTCCCGTAGCGCGACACGCATTCGACCCCGACCGACAGGAACACGTCACCCTCCCCGGCCTCGATCGCGTGCGCCGCGATGCGCGTGGTCATCAAGGATGAAGAGCAGTACCGGTTGACGGTGACGCCTGGGACGTCGAGCCGGGCAAGGATCGAGACGACCCGGCCGATGTTGTGGCCCTGTTCGCCGCCGGGCAGGCCGCAGCCGCAGATGAGGTCTTCGATCTCGGTGCGATCGAGCTCTGGGACCCTCTCGAGCACTTTGGTCACCACGTGCGCGGCCAGGTCGTCCGGCCGCACGTCGACCAGGGATCCCTTGCGCGCTCTACCGATCGGAGAACGGCCCAACGCAACGATCACTGCATCCATGGCTTGAATTATGGTCTGCTTCGGGTCGCGTCTAGTTCGAGGAGCGGCCGCCGGCCAGGGCCGTCAGCGTGCCACCTTGCCGGCGATCGTCAGGACCAAAAACACCGCGGGCAGCCAGAGGGCCGCAGCCAGCTCGCGGCGGCCGACCGTCCTGTGCCGCTTGCCCTCCATGATCAGCTCTCGCGGCAGGCGCTCGTTTGCGTCAAGCGGAGCAAAGATCGAGTACATGGACCGCCGGTCCAGGCTTCGAAGGTCGCGTTCCTCGGTGACGTGCCGCGCCATGTCCGTTCCGCCTCTAGTTTGCCACCGTAAGCCGGCGGATTTACGACCTGACCAGGAGAGTTTCCCGGGTGAACAGCCGCAGCGCCGCGAACCAGCAGAGCAGGCCGGTGGCGACAAGGCTCGCCGACGTGACCCCAAGTGCGGGCCACGCCACCGAGTTGTGGACGATGGCGTCGCGCAGAACCAGCACCGCGTTGAGGATCGGGATCAGGTAGTAGGCGAGGTTGGGGTTGAAGTCCGGGATGAACAGGATGATCGAGGCGGGGAAGATGGTTATGAAGTAGAGGGGGGTCGAGTAAGCCTGGCCTTGCCGGAAGTTCTTCGCCAGCGTTCCCAGGGCCAGGGTGACTGCGCTGAAGGTCCCGGCCAGCAGGATCGCGAGCCAAACCATGACCGTCGCCGCCAGCGGGCTCAGGCTCACATGCGTGCCCAGCAGTGGAATCTGGCTCAAGGCCAGCAGCATCGAGCCGATGGCGGCGATGGCCGACACCAGGCTGATGAGGCTGACGGCGAGGATCTTTCCGAGGAGGATCCGGCTGCGAGGCGTCGGGGTCAGCAGCAAGCTCTCCAGCGTCTTCCTCTCGCGCTCGCCGGCCGATGCGTCGATCGCCGCCGAGAGCCCTCCGGTCAGCGCCATCGTGATCAGAATGTAGGGCAGGAAAAAGCTCAGGAACGCGTTTCCAGCTGCCTCCACCGGCGAGCTGAGCGGGTGGCCCTTGACCGGGAGCGGGTTGAGCAGCCCTGGGTCGATGCCTCTCTGCTGAAGCGCAGCTGCCGCCTTCGTGGCGTTGAACTGGCCGAGCACTATCTGCAGGCGCGTGTCCGCGAGCTGCGCGCTCTGCCGCGTCGGGTCGTACCACTCGTCGATCTCCGACGGCTGGAATTCCAGGCCGATGTCCACCTGCTGCTTGGCCGCGGCGGCTGGGTCGGCCACCTGCTCGAGCCTCAGGCCCGTCCCCGTCATCAGGATGTCCAGGCCGGTCGGAATGGTGCCGCTGTAGCCGACGGTGTAGGTCTGCGTCGCGGTCTTTGTCGAAACCTGAGAGATCACGACCAGCACGGTTGGGGTAGCGAGGGCGGCGAGGCCGATCGCGATGAGCGTGCGGCGGTCGCGAAAGATCTCGCGCAGCTCTTTGCGAAAAACGATGGCGAGCGTTCTCATCTCGCCTCCACGAGCTTGAGGAACGCGTCTTCCAGGTCGCGGTGCGCGCCCTTGACCTCGGCGGTCGTGCCGGTCGCGACCACGCTCCCCTCGTGGAGGATCGTGACCCGGTCGCACAGCCGCTCCGCGTCATGCAGCACATGAGTCGAGAAGATGACGCACTTGCCCCTCTCGCGCGACTCGACCATGAAGTTGCGAATCTCTCTCGAGGCGAGCACGTCGAGGTTAGAGGTGGGCTCGTCGAACATGAGGACCGGCGGGTCGTGAACGATGGCGCGGGCGATCGCGACCTTCTGCTTCTGGCCCGACGAGAGGGTCTCCGCGCGCTGGTTGGCGAACGAAGCCATGTCCAGCCGGTCCAGCACGACGTCGACCCTCCGCTTCAGCTCTCCGTCGCCGAGCCCGCTGAGCTCGGCGAAATACGTGATGTTCTCGCGCGCTGAAAGCCGTGGGTAGACGCCGATGTCCGCGGTCACGACCCCAACCCTTCGACGGACCTCCTCCGGTGCAGACCTGGTATCGAAACCAAGCACCTCAACCGAGCCGGCATCGGGCGCCAGCAACGTGCAGACGATCCGGAGCGTGGTCGTCTTGCCGGCGCCGTTGGGGCCGAGCAGCCCGAAGATCTCTCCGGAAGCGGCTTCCATCGAGATGCCGCGAAGCACTCTGTTCTTGCCGAGCGTCTTCTCGAGGCGGTCGACCTTGACCGCCGCCGGGCTCAACTGGATTTTGTCGTGCGAGCCTTTGGAGCCTTTGCCTTCGGAGATGCCGTTTTGGCCGCGGCCGCGGAGCGCTTTGCGGGCTGAGCCTTGGCAGCCGGCGCGGACTTTGCCGCCTTGGCCTCGGTTTCAGGCGCCGCAGCCTGCTCAGTGGCCGGCGCCTCTTCGCTGGCGACGCCCATGGTGCTGGACAGCGTGCGATGGCAGGTTTCGCACGTCACGACCGTGCGGACGAACGTTCCGAGCTGGTGCTCCTCGCGCCGCAGGTTGCGCGGGCGGCCGCACACGGAGCAGTAACCGAGCTCGGTCGTGACGTTGACGTGGCCTGGTCTCTTGTTCATGTAAGTGACTAAGGTAAACTTTCGCGAGCGTCGGGTTCCTTTAAGTCCAGTCCGGCGCCGGGCGCGCGCAGGGCGCAAGACTCAGGGAATCGAGTCCTTTAAGTCCGGTCCAGAGAGACCGGGAAGGAGGTTTTTTGATGGCAATCGGCAGCCGCCTACGGCACGTGGTCGCTAGCCAGCAGTTCTCGCGGTCGTTGCTCGAAGACCTCTTCGCCCGGTCTGACGAGATCCGGCGCGAGCCCCACCGCTTCCTGGGACGTCTCAACGGCCAGGTCATGGCCGCCCTGTTTTACGAGCCGTCGACCCGCACGCGCCTCTCGTTCGAGGCGGCGATGTTGCGGCTAGGCGGCCAGACGATGGGAACGGACAACGCCCGCGAGTTCTCCTCGGCGGCCAAGGGCGAAACTCTCGAAGACACGATTCGCATCGTCAGCGGCTACGCGGACGTGATCGTTGTCCGCCACAACGAGGAGGGCGCCGCCAAGAGGGCGGCCGCGGTGAGCACTGTGCCCATCATCAACGCCGGTGACGGGCCCGGACAGCATCCGACCCAGGCGCTGCTTGACCTGTACACGATCAAGGACGAGCTCAATCGCATCGACGGCATCAAGGTCGCCATGGTGGGCGACATGGCCAACGGCCGGACCGTGCGGTCTCTCACCTACCTGCTCAGCAAGTTCAAGGACATCGAGGTGACGTTCGTGGCCCCGCCCATGGTCGCCATGCGAGACGACCTGAAGCAGCACCTCGACGAGCACCATGTCCCGTGGACGGAGACCGAGAACCTCGAAGCGGTTCTGCCTGAGGTCGACGTCGTCTACATGACCCGCATCCAGAAGGAGCGGTTCGCCGACCCCGCGGACTACGAGGCCGTGAAGGGCGTTTACCGGATCGACAAGAGCTCGCTCGAGCTGATGCGCAAGTACGCGATCGTCATGCATCCGCTGCCGCGGGTCGACGAGATCGCACCCGAGGTCGACGCCGACCCACGCGCCGCCTACTTCCGCCAGGCGCGGAACGGGCTGCATGTCCGCATGGCCTTGCTGGACCGGCTGTTAGCATGACCGCCCCGCCGAAGCCAGTGGATCTTCGGGGCCCATGCGGCCCATCTGCAGCGTCGCCTCCTGCGCTCCTCGCTTACGCATCAACGGATGCGCGCGCTCCGGTGCTCGTCGGCTCCTCCCATCTGAGCCGCCTGGACCCCGAATCTCTCGCTGTCTCGGGCGGGTCGGCCATGCCGACGTGAGCGTCACACAGGGACGTCTCAAAGCCACGGTGATGGACGCGGACCAGATCCGCCGCTCGCTCTCGCGCATCGCGCACGAGATCGTCGAGCGCAACCGCGGCACCGACGATGTGGTCCTCGTCGGGGTCGTCAGCAAGGGAGACGTCCTCGCGCGGCGTCTCTCCGCCATCCTGACCGAGCTGGAGCGCTGCATCGTCCCGGTCGGACGGCTCGACGTGGCAGCGCATCGCGACGACAGGCACCTTCGCGAGCCGTCTCATCGCGCCACGTCCGAGATGCCACCCATCGACGGAAAAGTCGTGGTGCTGATCGACGATGTGATCCATCACGGCCGCACGGCGCGCGCGGCCATGGATGCGCTGATGGATTTCGGACGCCCGCGCGCGATCCAGCTGGCGGTGCTCGTCGATCGCGGTCATCGCGAGCTTCCGATCCGGCCCGACTACGTTGGGAAGAACGTGCCCACCTCGGACGCGGAGAGGATCGAGGTCCTGGTGGCGGAAGACGACGGTATTGACCAGGCGGTGATCGTTGCCGGCTGAAAGACCTTTCGCGGCGCTGGTGCTCGAGGACGGTCGCGCGTTTGTCGGCGTCGCGTTGGGCGCTGATGTCATCGGCGAGGGAGAGGTCGTCTTCAACACCGCCATGACCGGATACCAGGAGGTGCTCACCGACCCGTCGTATGCGGGACAGATGGTGTGCATGACGTATCCGCTGCAGGGCAACTACGGGGTGCGTGACGCCGATGCGGAGTCGTCGCGGCCATGGGCGCGCGCCCTCATCGTGCGCTGGGCGTGCCCCGTCCCAAGCCATCACTCGAGCGAAGGCTCGCTGGACGAGTACCTGAAGCGATGGAAGGTGCCCGGGATCACAGACATCGACACGCGGGCGCTGACTCGCCACCTGCGCACGCATGGAGCGCTCCGCGCAGTCCTGACCCATGAGCCAGCCGCCCCCAGCCAGGCGCGGCTGGCCGAGCTCGCCGGGGCCGCGCGCAGGGTGACGCCGCTGTCGGAGCAGGACCTCGTGGCCCAAGCGTCGCGGACCACGACCGAAGAATGGCTCGAGGCGCTGCCGACCGAGCTCCGACGTGGCCAGCGCTCCGACGGTTCCGGGCTGACGATCGCGGTGGTCGATTACGGCGTCAAGAGCAACATCCTCCGCTCCCTTCGCGAGCGCGGTTGTCGCGTCGTCGTGCTCCCGCACACGGCGACCTGGAGGGATGTCGAGTCCACCGGCGCCGACGGCATGGTCCTGGCGAACGGTCCCGGCGATCCTGCGGTTCTCCACGCGCCCGTGGAGCTCGCGCGCCAGGCGCTCGGCCGCATCCCCATCTTCGGCATCTGCCTCGGGCATCAGATCCTCGGACGCGCTGCCGGCGCGAGCACCTCACGCCTCCCCTTCGGCCACCATGGTGCCAACCACCCGGTCAAGGATCTCGAGACGGGTCGCGTGCACATCACGAGCCAGAACCACGAGTTCCAGGTGGACGCGGACTCGATCCCGGCCGGCGACTTCTTCGTCTCGCAGCGCAACCTCAACGACGGGTCAGTTGAAGGTTTGAGCCACCGCACGCTGCCGGTGTTCAGCGTCCAGTACCACCCTGAGGGCTGCCCGGGACCGCAGGACAACCAGCACCTCTACGACCGCTTCGTGGAGATGGTTCGCGAGCGCCGGCCGATGTTGCGGGCGGTTGGCGGTGCAGCGCAGGCCGCGAAGCCGGGCAAGGTCTTGATCCTGGGCTCGGGGCCGATCGTGATCGGCCAGGCGGCCGAATTCGACTATGCAGGCACTCAGGCGTGCAAGGCGCTGCGCGAGGAAGGCATAACGACGGTGCTAGTGAACTCCAACCCGGCGACGATCATGACCGACGAGGAGGTCGCCGACCGCGTCTACCTCGAGCCGCTGACGGTCGAATCCGTGGAACGGGTCATCGCCCGAGAGCGGCCCGATGCCCTGCTGCCAACGCTCGGCGGGCAGACGGCCTTGAACCTGGCGACCGAGCTGGCCGCTGCGGGCGTGCTCGATCGATACCAGGTGCGGCTGCTCGGCGCCGGGATCGAAACCATCCGCAAGGCGGAGGACCGCCAGGCCTTCAAGGACATGCTCGAGGGCATCGGGGAACCGGTGCCCACCTCCCGTGTCTGCGAGTCGCTGGATGACGTGCGCTCGTTCGCCGCCGAGGTCGGACTGCCGCTGGTCATCCGCCCGGCTTACACACTGGGCGGAACGGGCGGGGGCTTCGTGACCAACGAGGCGGACCTGGAACGAGTGGCGATCGGCGGCCTGAACGCGTCGCCGATCCACCAGGTGCTCATCGAGCGCTCGCTTTGGGGATGGAAGGAGATCGAGTACGAGGTCATGCGGGACGCGGCCGACACCTGCATCACGGTCTGCAACATGGAGAACCTCGACCCCATGGGCGTCCATACCGGCGACTCCATCGTGGTCGCGCCCGCGCAAACGCTGTCCGACCGAGACCACCAGATGCTGCGGTCGTCGGCGATCCGCATCATTCGCGCCCTCGGAATCGAGGGCGGGTGCAACGTTCAGTTCGCCCTCGACCCGAAGAGCTCGACCTACTACGTGATCGAGGTCAACCCTCGCGTCAGCCGCTCGTCAGCGCTGGCCTCCAAGGCGACGGGTTACCCGATCGCTCGGGTGGCCGCCAAGGTGGCGGTGGGGAGGCGCCTCGAGGAGATCCGCAACGAGGTCACCGGTCGCACCTTCGCGGCCTTTGAGCCCGCGCTCGACTACTGCGTTGTGAAGATCCCGCGCTGGCCTTTTGACAAGTTCCCGGCCGGCGACCGCCGGCTCGGCACGCAGATGGCGTCCACCGGTGAGGTGATGGCGATCGAGAGGACGTTCGAAGCGGCGCTCGTGAAGGCGATGCGCTCGCTCGAGCAGAAGCCGCCGGCCGCCTCGGAGCTTGGCCCCGAAACGATCGATCAGCCGAACGACCGGAGGCTGTTCGCGCTGCTGAACGCCTTGAGGAACGGTGCGAGCCCGCAGTCGCTGGCGGAGCGAAGCGGTATCGACAGGTGGTTCATCGATCGCATGGCGAACCTCACACGCCTCGAGGTCGAAGGCGACCTCCGCGAGCTGCGGCGCGCTGGGTTCTCCGACGCGATGATCAGCTCCCTCCGCGGAGAGACAGTCGAAAGCGCAACACCGACCTACAAGCTCGTCGATACGTGCGCCGCGGAGTTCGAGGCCGCGACTCCTTATTACTACTCATGCTGGGAAGAGGAGACCGAAAGCAAGCCCATCGACGCTCGGAGCGCGTTGGTGATCGGCTCCGGCCCGATCCGCATCGGCCAGGGCATCGAGTTCGACTACTGCTCGGTCCACGCCGCGTGGTCGCTGCGCGAGGCAGGTGTGCGCGCGGTGCTGGTCAACTCGAACCCCGAGACCGTCTCCACCGACTTCGACACCTCCGACCGCCTGTACTTCGATCCTCTCGACCTCGACGGCGCGCTTCATGTCGCGCAGGTCGAGCACGTGAACGGTGCCCTGGTCCAGTTCGGCGGCCAGACCGCGATCAACCTCGCCGAGCCGCTCGACCAGCACGGCGTGGAGATCATGGGATCCAGCGTCGAGGCGATCGACCTCGCCGAGGACCGGCGCGCTTTCGCCAAGGCGCTCGATGCGATCGGCATCCCGCAGCCGGTCGGCGGCACGACCACCACGGTCGAGGAGGCGGTCGCGATCGCGGAACGCGCCGGCTACCCGGTGCTCGTCCGGCCCTCCTACGTGCTGGGCGGCCGCGCGATGGAGATCGTGCGCAATAGAGAGGAACTGCGGCGCTACATGTTCTGGGCGATCGGCGCCATGCCTCGTGGCACCGTGCTGGTGGACAAGTACCTGCAGGGCACCGAGGTCGAGGTCGATGCGATCACCGACGGCGAGACGGTGGTCATCCCGGGCGTCATGCAGCACGTCGAGCGCGCCGGCGTCCACTCGGGAGATTCGTATGCGGTCTACCCCGCGCAGAGCCTCGAGGCGTCCGAGCTCGATCACGTGGTCGACTACACGGTCAAGATCGCGCGACACCTGCGCCTGCGCGGCATGGTGAACGTGCAGTACGTCGTGCACCGCGGCCACGTTTACGTGCTCGAGGTCAACCCACGGTCGTCGCGCACGGTCCCCTTCCTCTCCAAGGTCACGGGCGTGCCGATGGTCAAGCTCGCCACGCGCGTGATGCTCGGCGAGAAGCTCGCGGACATGGGCTGGTCGACCGGCCTCGTCCCACCGCGCGACCTGGTCGCGGTCAAGGCTCCCGTCTTCTCGATGAACAAGCTGCCTGCGGTCGACACCTATCTCGGCCCGGAGATGAAATCCACGGGTGAGGCGATCGGCATCGCCGGCACGCTGAACGAAGCTCTACGCAAAGCTTTTGCCGCCTCGGGGATGCAGATCGAGCGGGGTGGTACCGCCCTACTCACCATCGCCGACGTGGACAAGCCCGAGCTCCTCCCGATCGTGTCGCGCCTCATCCAGATGGGCTGGTCGCTGGTGGCGACGGACGGGACCGCCAGGGCGCTCCGGCAGGCGGGATTCTCGCCACGGGTAGTGGCGAAGATCGGTGAGCCCGGCCCGACCGTCGTCGACATCATCACCCAGGGCCAGGTCGACCTCGTGATCAACACGATGTCGAACATCTATGCCGAGCCGAATGAGGTGGGCGGACCGGTCTTCAAGGACGGCTTCGAGATCCGGCGCGCGGCGGTGGAGCGCCGCATCCCATGCCTGACGTCGCTTGACACCGCCACCGCGCTGCTGGAATCCGCCGTGGCCGCGTCGCGAGACATGGAGGTGCGCACGATCGACGAATGGAGGGCTGGTGTCACCTCCCCGTCCTTTGGGGTCCCCGCGCCGAAGGCGCGGGGTGGTCGCAGCGCCGGTGGGGGGATGGAAGCGGAGGCACCCGAGGTCTAGTGTTTCTGGTGGACGCACGCATAACCGGCAAGCGCCTGGTCGCGCGCGACATGTACGTCATCACGATGCACGCCGCGCAGATCGCCGCCGCGGTGCTGCCGGGCCAGTTCGTGAACATCGGCTGGTCACCTGGCCCATTGCTTCGCCGGCCGTTTTCCGTCTACCGCGTTGACGGCGAGCGAATCGAGATCGTCTTGAAGGCGGTGGGCGCTGGAACGGCGCAGCTGCTCTCGATGTCCCAGGGTGACCGCGTCAGCTGCCTGGGGCCGCTGGGACATGGATTCGAGATCGGCGCAGGCCCGCGCACAGCCGTCCTGGTCAGTGGCGGGCTGGGAGTCGCCTCGATGACGCTGGCCGCGAGGAAGGCCAGCTCGCTCGGCATCCGGGTGACCTGGGTCCATGGCGCGCGTTCCGCGGAAGACCTCTGCTTGGAATCGGACGGGGATGACCTCATCTGGGCGACGGACGACGGCTCGAAGGGGGTCAAGGGCACGGCGGTGGCCGCCGCGCCCGGCGCCGACCTCGTGCTGGCCTGCGGGCCCAACCGCATGCTCGCGGCGGTCGCGGAGCGATGGCCCGAAGCGCAGGTTGCGGTCGAGACCTACATGGGCTGCGGCACAGGCGTGTGCCTGGGGTGTGCTGTCCCGCTGAAGCGGGGAGGTTACGACCGCGCGTGCAAGGAGGGCCCGGTCTACCGCGCGGCCGACGTCGACTGGGCATCCCTGCCTTCCCACCTCTCGTACGCCGTCACCGCATGAGCGCGGACACCTCTGTTTCTATCGGCGCGCTGAAGCTGCGGGGCCCGGTCCTCGCCGCATCCGGCACGTTCGGCTACGGAACCGAGGTGCCCCTGCTCGAGCGGAGCGCCCTCGGCGGCATGGTTTCGAAAGGCATCTTCCTGCGGCCGAGGTCGGGCACGCCTCCGCCTCGCATCGCGGAGACCCCGAGCGGCATGCTCAACGCGATCGGGCTTCAGGGGCCAGGCGTCGAGGCGCTGATCCGCGATTACGCGCCGCAGTGGGCGAAGTGGGATTTCCCGGTCTTCGTCAACATCAACGGAGAGTCGGCTGCCGAGTACGGCGAGCTTGCCGCGCGGCTTGACGGCGTGCCCGGCGTCGCCGGCTTCGAGATCAACATCTCGTGCCCCAACGTCGAGCAGGGCGGCCTTTACTTCGGCAACGACCCGCGTGCCGCGTCGGCGGTGACCGAAGCGGTCCGCAAGCGGACCAGGCTGCCGGTGTGGGTGAAGCTCACGCCGATGGTCAGCGATATAGGCGTCATCGCGCGCGCCGTCGAGGCGGCCGGCGCCGACGCGCTCTGCGCCATCAACACTTTCGTGGGCATGTCGATCGACCTCAACACGTACAAGCCCCGGCTCAGCTTCCGGACCGGCGGCCTTTCGGGCCCGGCCATCCGGCCGCTCGCGGTGCACCTGGCCCACCAGGCGGCGCGGGCCGTGCGCATCCCGGTGATCGGAGTCGGTGGGATCGCTCGGGCGGAGGACGCGCTGGAATTCCTGGTCGCAGGCTGCGCAGCGGTCCAGGTCGGCACCGCCACGTTCGTCAACCCGAACGCCGTTGCAGAGGTGCACGACGGCATCGTGTCGTTCCTCGAAGCCAAGGGCCTCAGGTCGCTGGTCGACCTTCCGCGCTTTCTGCCTCGGAACTGAATCCGGCCGGCGGAGAAAACACTTCCGGACGGAGCACCCGGATGGCGAGGATCACCGCCCCGGCGACCACTGCCCCAATCGCCATCGCCCATGGCGCGCCAAGCCACTCGGAGAGCGCGCCGGCCTGCGTGCTGCCCAACGGACCGACACCAATCAGCGCTTGCGCATACAGCGACATCACGCGGCCTCGCAGGTGGTCGGGCGTCAGCGTCTGGATCCGGCTGTTGGCGGTCGCGACGAAAGAGATCTGGCAGTAGCCGGCGACGAAAAGCGCGGCCAGCGACAGGAGGAACGTGCGCGAGATCGAAAACTCGAGCAGGGCGGCGACCCAGATCATCGCCATCCAGAACTGGCGCCTGGGGTCCGCACCGAAGCGCGGAAAGAACGCAAGCGTCAGCGCGCCGACAAGCGCCCCCAATCCCATCGAAGCCAGGAGGAAGCCGAACCCATGCGCGCCGACGTGCAGCACCTGGTCCGCAAACAGAGGGATCAGCGTGAGGCGGTTCATCGCAAAAAGCGAGAAGACTGCAACCGCAACGAGCAGCATGCCGACCACCGGTTCGTGCCGAACATAAGACGCGCCTTCCACGATCCGCTTGACGAACGGCGGCTGGTCGTGGTGGTGGGCCAGCTGCGGCAGGTCTCTCATCATCAGGAGGGCGACGATCGCCGCCAGGTAACTAAGCGAGTTGGCTAGAAAGCAGATCGGCACGCCGACTGCCGCGATGACCAGTCCCGCGATGGCAGGTCCGATGACAGCCGAGGCGTTGAACACTGATGAGTTGAGCGCGATGGCGTTCATCAGGTCCCGCCGGCCGACCATCTCGATCACGAAGGACTGCCGGGAGGGGACATCGAACATGTTGATGGTGCCGGTCACGAACGCCGCGATGATCACCATCCAGTACTGCGCGTGCCCGGTTGCGCTGACCGCGAACAGCACGAACGAAGGCACCGTGAAAAGCGACTGGGTCGCCAGCAAGACATTTCGTTTTTGATAGCGATCGGCGATCACCCCGCCCAGCGGCCCGCCGATGAGTACCGGCGTGAACTGGGCGGCCAGCACCAGCCCGACCAGCAGGCCGCTGTGCGTGAGCTCGAGCGCCAGCCATGGCATGGCCACGCTCTGCATCCACGTTCCGACCGTCGAGATGATCTGGCCGGTCAGAAAGAGGCGGTAGTTCCTGTGCCGCAGCGCGCCAAGCATGCGTCCGGGAACAACATCGGCCACTCATGGGATCATCGCAGGGTGAGCAAGATCTCCGAGTCGGTCGACATCAAGGCGCCGGCCTCACGCGTCTGGGCGGTCGTCCAGGAAGACGTGGAGCACGCGCCCAAATGGTCCGCGTACCTCGCGAGGGCGGAAAAGCTCGACGACGGGCCTCCGGGCAAGGGCACGCGATACCGCTACCAGCTCGACCTTCCGGGCGGATTCAAGGGAACGATCGAGGTCGAGCAGACCACCTACTCGAAGCCGAAGCGGTGCGCCGGGAAGTTCATCAGCGGTCCGCTGAAGGGCACGTGGGCTTACACCTACACAGAGAAGAAGGACGGCACGACGCACGTCCTGTACGAGATGGATTACGAGCTTGGCGGCCTCCTGCGCTTCACCGGCGGGCTGATGAACAAGCAGTACGCGGATGGCATCCGCAAAACGATGGCCGCGTTGAAGAAGTACGTCGAGTCGGGTAAGGGGCCGCAGGCAAAGCTCTAGCCCTACAGCTGGGCTTCCGCCTCGATCTCTACCTTCCAGCGTTCGTCCAGCAAGGCTTTGACCACGACCATCGTGGCCGCGGGGGCGGCCGAGCCGAAGACCTCGGCGTGCGCCTTTCCGACGGCTTCCGCGAACGCGCCGTCGGTCAAGAACATTCGCGTCCTCACGACGTGCTCAGGCGAGGCGCCGGCCTCGCGGAGGGCCGTCTCGATGATCTCGAAGCACCGCTTCGCCTGGATGTAAGGATCGGGGTCGACCGTCCCGTCCGGCCAGATGGGCGCGGTTCCCGAGACCAGGACGCGGTTGCCCGCGCGAACGGCGCGGCTGAACCCAATGGTCTTTTCGAACGGAGACCCCGACCGTACCCGGCGCCTGTCGGTGGCCGTCAGGGACGCTTGAAAGGCAGCAGCTCGAGCTGCTCGAAGCGATCCTGAACAGCGGTTCGCAGCTCGTTCGACAGCGCGGTCAAGCGTTTCTGCGAGCTTTCGTCGAGGCTTATGGATCGCACTTTCCGCAGAGCGGTTTGCATCGCGTACAGGCCGGCCGGCTCGTTGCTGGTCAACCTCGTCGCCGCTCCCCGGATTTCTCGCGAGAGCTCTTCCTGGCCGTGAGCGCGCAGCCAGTTGGACAGCCGGGCGGCGGCCATGAGCACGCGCTGGGTCTTCGGGTTCAAGCCCCCAGGCCCAATTTCGTGGGGCCGGTTTTGAAATACCGACGGTACCTTGACCGGGCGAGGGATCGCGCGCACGCGCGCGATCGCACCCTTGAGGTTCGGGCCGACCATGATGAGGATGCCGGCCACCACCAGAAGGCCGACGACCAACCCCACCAGGACCTCCAGCATTTTCCCTAGGGTACGCTTTGACGGCGCCGCTGTTGTCATTTCGGTCGCGTTCGCACGAACTCACAGGAAAGCCCCAGTTTCTTGCAGCAGTTTTTGCAGCACATGGAGGTAGTGGCACGAGCAAGTCCGCACCGGTCGCGGTCATCACCGGAGCCTCGTCAGGGATCGGCGCCGCCACGTCGGTTGCACTTGGACGCAAGGGATTCCAGATCGTCGTCGGCGCGCGTCGTTTGGATCGTCTCAAGCGGGTTGCGGGCGAGGATGGCGTCGCCTTGGCCCTCGACGTGACCGACAAGAAGAGCATCGAAGCGTTCGTCCGCGAGGTGAGCAAGAGATTCGGGCGGATCGACGTGCTGGTAAACAACGCGGGCGGCGCGCTGGGTCTGACGCCGATCGAGAAGGCGGACGACGACGACTGGATCGGCATGTGGAAGACCAACGTGCTCGGGCTGATGTGGATGACGCGCGCCTGCCTGCCGCTGCTCCGCAAGGCCAAGCATGGGCACGTCGTGAACATCGGATCGATCGCTGGTTTTGAGACCTACAAGGGTGGCGCCGGCTACACCGCCGCCAAGCACGCCGTGCGCGCGATCACGCGAACGCTACGTCTCGAGCTGAACGGCGAACCAATTCGCGTGACCGAGATCGCGCCCGGTCTCGTCGAGACGGAATTCAGCGTCGTGCGTTTTCACGGCGATCGCAAAGCGGCCAAAGCCGTCTACGAGGGCTTGAAGCCGCTATCGGCCGAGGACGTCGCCGCCTGCGTCCTCTTCGCGGTCACGCGCCCACCACACGTCGACATCGACGAGATAGTGGTGCGCCCGGTGGCCCAGGCCACGGCCCAGGTGGTTGCTCGTAAGCCCACGAAGGGCCGGACCTAACGCTAGGCCCGCGTGGCAGGTAGGCCTGGCTTCGCCAGGCCGTCTAACCCGCATCCATGAATGCCGCCTGCTCGTGGTGAGGAGTGACACTTAGATAAGTCCCATCCGTATACCGGAAGGAGAGCAGCGCCTGCGGCGGAGCCGCACGCGCGATGCAATCAGTAGGTCCAATCCTGCTCGCGCTTGCGCGCAGAGGAAACCATCCGGGTTTCCTCTCATTCTTATTCGTAAAAGTTTTGCCCGAATTCGATCCAGCCGGGGTTCGGACAGCCGCTCGAGGTGTGGGCGTGCGTGCAGTGCACGCCGATCTTCGGTCCGGGATCGATGTACAGCTGGCCGTGGATGATGAGCGTGTCTCCGGCGTGCGCGGGAACCGACGCGGCGAGGCTCGTGTTGTGGTCGATCTCGAGCACCTCGCCGGTCGAGGCTTTGACCTGGAACCGTTCGTGCCCGCCGGACTCCACCGGGTCGTTCAGGACGGTTGCGTCGAACGTCACCTCCGCGCCGTTGGTGCTGTTTACGATGTCCTGGTGGAGTCCCTGGTCATCCGCGGTCTCGCGGCCGCCGCAAGCCATCAACACCAGCACCGTCGCGAGACCTGCGCCGAGGCGCCTCATTTGCCCAGCGCGTCCTCGAGCGTGATGCGGCCCTCGTAGAGGGCCTTGCCGAGGATGACCGCGTGCGCGCCGGCCGCGGCGACGTGCGCGATGTCGTCAAGGGAAGAAACGCCGCCCGAGTAATGCACGGGAAGGCTGGTCATGGAGCGAACCCTTGACAGTGTGACGAGATCCGGGCCAGACAGCGTGCCGTCCCTGTCGATGCACGTAACGATTACGCCGGCGAGGGGCAGCCTGTCCCAGCGGGCGAGGAGGGATCCGATCATGACGGGCTCGGTCTCCGTCCAGCCGCTGACCGCTGCCTTCTCATCGCGCACGTCGAGCGCGGTCAACACGCGTCCCGGGTGCCGGCGAGTGCACCTCTCGAGCAGGCGCGGGTCACGCACCGCCGCGGTCCCCATGACCACCGCGTGAGCGCCGGCGGCGAGCCACGCGTCGACCGCCTCCCTCGACCGGACCCCGCCGGCCACCTGGACCTCGACGGAACTCCGCCGCAGGATCGACTCGATCACCGCCTTGTTGTCGCCGCTGCCGCGCGCGGCGTCCAGGTCGACCACGTGGAGGCGCACGGCACCAGCCTGGACGAACTCATCCACCACCTCGAGAGGGTCATCCGAGTACACGGTGGGGAGGTTGTAGTCGCCCTTGACGAGGCGCACGCACCGCCCGCCGAAAAGGTCGATCGCCGGGATGACCAGCAAGGAACCTACGGTCCCAGCGTGGCATGGGCGGCCGGGTTCAACCCGGCCGCGACTTTGTACCTATTGCTCCCATGCGTGGCGGGGAGAAGGCAATCAGTAAGTCCCATCCTGCACGCGCTGGCGCGCAGCGAAAACCGCCGAGGT
>DAITQH010000050.1:0-16852 GCA_036833175.1 Candidatus Dormiibacterota bacterium | reverse complement strand
CTGGAGAAGGGCGTCAAGCAGATGGAACGAGGCCTGGCGATGATGCGGGCGATGAGCGAGGTGAGCGGTCAGGTGCAGCTCGCCAGCCAGCAGCAACGCTCGTCGACCCAGGAGGTCGTCGTTGCGATCGAGCACATCGCAGAGGGCAGCCGCTCCGTTGCGGCCACCGCCCAGGAGATCGCGTCTGCGGCCGCGCGACAGGGCGAGCTTGCTGCAGCGCTCGCAGGTTCCGGCTGGGAAAAACCGGAGGCGCGACCGCGTGGAGCTTAGAAAGGGAAACGAGCCGGGCCGGAACGACCAGCTAACTCTCGCTCCCGTCATTCCTCTGTCGGTCAAGGTGGCCAACCCGCCCAGGTTGGCCGAACGAAGGCCGTCGGGGAGACCGGCCGACACCTTCTTCACCCGCGTCCTGGCCGGCTCGCTGCTCATCTCGTTGCCACTGATGGCGAGCCTGGGTGCCTTGATGTACGCCCAGGGGCTCCAGTCGAGCACCACCGAAGCCACGGTCGAGGCCCAGGCAAGTGCGACGGCCGCCGCCGAGCGCATCGACCAGTGGATCACCGAGTCACGCGCTTACCTCGCGCAGCTCGCGCGAGAGGCGACGGCCCCAGCCGGGCGCCGCGGACCAATCGGCACGCCATTGGAGAACGCTTCCAACCCGGCATTTGAAGCCATCGAGGTGGTGGACGCCTCGGGCGCGGTTATCGCGGCAACCTCCGCCAATGCCGATCTCAAGCGAGTCGGGCAGGCGCCGTGGTTCGGACAGGCTCTTTACATCGCGACCGAGCATTCGATCGCGGACGGTGAGACCGGCCTGGCCTGGATTATCACCGCGCCGATTGTCGGTGCGACCGGCGCTTCCCAAGGCGCAATCGCCGGCGATCTGAAGGTGGCCACGTTGAGCACTATGCTGGGATCTCCCACCCCCGATCAGGAGGTGCACGTGGCGAACAGCGAGCACCTCCTGGTCTTGAGCTCGGATTGGGGTCTGCTGAAGAGCGATGAAGGCCTCAACGCCAAAGGCGCGCTCAGTGCCAAGTCGGAGGTCGGCATCGTCAACCAGGCTCTCACCTCGGGCGCCGGGTCCTCGCACATCACGGATTACCGAAATCGCGATGTATTTGCAGGCTACGCCCCGATTGACACCACTGGCATGGTTCTTGTCGCGTCAATCGAAGTTGCCGCCGGCCTTGCTCCCGCTTACACCCTGGGACGTCTGACGCTCCTCATCCTGCTCATCGGAACGTTGCTCGTCGTCGGCTTCGCTGTGTTCCTGGCTCGGCTCACTATTCGTCCAATCACCATGCTGTCTCGGGTCGCCGCCCGCGTGGAGTCCGGCGATCTCACGGTGCGGGTCAGGCTCAGCGGTGGCAACGAGATGCGACTGCTCGGCGCGGCGTTCAACGGAATGCTGGAGCGACTCAGCAGCGTACTGTCGCGTTTGCAAGGAGAGGTCGCCGACTCCTCGACCAAGCTGTCGACTGCGGCGGAGGAGCTGGCGGCGGCGACGTTCGAGCAGACGACAGCCGCGACCGCGACCTCCGCGAGCATGGAGGAGCTTGCGCGCACCACCGTGTCGATGGCCGACACCATGAACCGGGTCGCGGCCCAGTCTTCCGATGCGCGGTCCAGCCTCGAGCTTGCACAAACCGACCTCAGGGCTTCGGGCGATCGCACCATGGCACTGGCGGGCCGCGTCAACGAGATCGAAGGCATCCTCGAGCTCATCAACGACATCGCAGACCAGACCAACCTACTTGCGCTCAACGCAGCCATCGAGGCGGCCCGCGCTGGTGACGCTGGTCGTGGTTTCGCGGTCGTCGCCGACGAGGTGAGGCGGCTGGCCGAGCGTTCCAAGGCCGCGGCCGCACAGATTGCGACCATCGTCGAGGGCGCCCAGACCCAGAGCAGCGAGACGGTGCTGGCCCTGGAGAAGAGCATCAAACAGATGGAGCGCGGGCTCGGCTTGCTGCAGGAGGTGGCCAAGGCTGGAGGCCACATGCAAGCCGCGCACCAACAGCAGCGCGCCTCGACCGACGAGGTGGGATTGGCGATCGAGCGCATCGCCGAGGGCAGCCGAACGGTCGCGATCACCGCCCAGGAGATCGCCTCTGCGGCCGCCCGTCAGGGCGAGCTCGCGGCAGAGCTCGCGGACACCGGCTGGGAACACGTGCAAGAGGCTGAGGGTGGAGCTTAAGAAACTACGCCGCCTCCCAGCCCCTCGGTCTGCAGAGATCGTGAGGTTGAAGGTCGCTCCGCCGGGGCGATCGGAGCCTGCCGGAAACAGACCATGGGAAACCTTCTTTGTCTGGGCGCTCAGCGCCACCCTGGTGGTGGTTCTGCCGGCTTTCGTCATCGCAGCTTTCAACCCAGGGATGCTGGCGTCATGGGTTGGAATCGGCGCCCTGGTCGCCCTTGTCGGGTTATTGGCGGCTGCCGCCTGGTTCACCGCGCGACCAGTGATGGCGCTGGCCCGCGCTGCCGCGGACTTTCAATCCGGCGATCTGACGGCCCGTGCGATTCCAAGGGGCGGCGGAGAGACCCGCCGCCTGGCCGAGACCTTCAATGTGATGGTCGACAACATCGTCAGCGAGGGGCCGCGAATCCTGGGGGACGCCGGCGACGCGGCGGCCCGGCTGTCGATTGCGGCAGATCAGCTCTCGGTGGCCACTGGTGAGCAGGACAATGCCGCCGCCGGCGCTTCCGCCGAGCTCCAGGCGCTCGCTGCCAGCTCCACCGTAGTCGCAGAGTCTGTCGCGGGCATGGTCGCCAAGACCGAGGAGCTCCACGCCAAGATCCAGCTCGCTCACACCGACCTCCAGGCGTCCAGCGACCGGACTCAAGCTAATGCGAGGCGCGTTGACGAGATCCAGACGGTACTGGAGCTGCTCAAGGACATCTCCGACCAGACTGCGCTGCTCGCGCTCAATGCCGCGATCGAAGCCGCGCGAGCGGGCGAAGCCGGTCGGGGTTTTGCGGTGGTCGCCGACGAGGTCCGCCGGCTCGCAGAGCGCTCGATGGCCGCCGCGTCGCAGATCGCCAAACTCACCGAGGGCGCGCTGACGACGAGCGGCGAGGCTGTTCTGGCGATCGAGCGACGTGGCGAGCAGCTGAACCTGTGGATGCGCATGACGAAAGCGCTGGCTGAGGCTAGCGGCAAGGTCGTTCCGGCTGTGCAGCAGCAGACCAGCTCGACCGGCAGCGTCAGGCTCGCCATCCAGCTCTTGGCCGACACGAGCAGAACCCTCGCGGCTGCCGCCCAGGAGGTGGCCGCCAGCGCAGCCGCCGAGGCCACTGTCGCTGCGGACCTCGCTTCTCGTGGATGGGATCAGGGGCGCCGCAGTTGATGCGCGTGCTGGTGATGGCCGTCAACGAAGCGTTCTTCGCGGTGCCGATGGCGACTGTGCATCAGGTTCTGCGCCATCCGAAGGTGACCCGCGTCCCACTTTCGCCCGCAGGCTTGCTGGGCGTGGTCAACGTGAGAGGCGAGATCGTTCCCTTCATTGACACTGGAGTGCTGACGGGAACCGGCAGCCTTCTCGAACCGCCTTTTGCCGTGCTCGTGAGCGGCGAAAGGGAGATGCTCGCGCTGGCTGCGGAGGCCTTGCCGATCGCCGCCGACTTCGAGGAGCCAGTCGGTCCCGGAACGCATCCGGGTGAGATTGGTGTTTACAGCAGTGGCGGGCGCCTGGTGGTGCTCGTCGATATCGAGGCGCTGGTGAATAGCCGGCTGGATTTGAAACGGGCGAGCTAGAGGACGAGTTCCGTCCCCTTTTCATGGAGGAGGCCAAGGGCTACCTCGAGCGCATCGCGTCCGGGCTTCTCACGCTGGAGTCTGCGCCTGACGATCAAGGCGCCATCGACGCGATCTTTCGCGAGGCGCACACGATGAAGGGGGCTGCCGGCATGGTCGGCATGATGCGCGTGAGCCGCCTGGCCCACCGGCTGGAAGATCTGCTCGTCGAGCTAAGGGATAAGAAGCGCCGGGCGACTCCGGAGCTGACTGATGCAATGCTCCTGGTGGTCGACGGCCTGGGCCGCCTCATCGCCAGCGCCTCGGGCAATGAGCAGGACTCGAGCGACGAGGCAGCTCTCGAACACCTCCTCCCGACTTCACCAGACCCTTCGCCATCGGTTGGCAAAACCCAGCCGGGGCCCAAGCCGCCTGTTGTCGTGGCGGCGCCACCGGAGCCAGTTTCAATGCAGGCGACCCCAGTCCCAATAAGTACGCCGGCTCAAGCGCCTGTCGAGGTTCCGCCCGCGGTTGCGCCATCGCCCAGTCCGCCTAAAACCGAACCCGCACCCCAATCGCCGGCGGCGTACCCGGATCGCAAACGCCCGGCGACTGCCACCCTCGAGGTCCCGGTGGCACGAATCGACGAGCTAAACCGGCTCGTCGGCGAGGCGTCGGCCGCACAGCTTCGGGTGGGACACATATTCGGCGCGGAGATGCAAAGGGATCCTGAGGCGGTCACCGAATACCGCGAGCTCACCAAAGTCATCAACCAGCTCCAGGAGGTCACCGAACGCACCCGCATGGTTCCCATCGCCACGCTGGAGCCCATCCTCCACCGCACAGTGCGTGACTCCGCGCGGGCTGCCGGCAAGGACGTGCGCTGGGAGATGGTTGGCGAGGACATCGAGGTCGACAGGGGTGTGCTCGAGGAGCTCGTCTCTCCACTGCTGCACCTGGTTCGAAACTCCGTGGGACATGGTGTCGAGCTCCCGGAGGTTCGGATCGCGGCCGGCAAGCCGCCACAGGCGGCAGTCCGGCTCCAGGCCAGCCAGGTCGGGTCCAAAGTGGTGATCGCTATCAGCGACGACGGCGCAGGAATCAATGTGGCAGCCGTGCGCGCGTCTGCGGCCAAGAGCGGCGTGGACGTCACCGGCCTCACCGAACAAGAGTCACTTCACCTGATCTTCAGAGCGGGGATCTCTACGGCCAAGGTGCTCACCGCGGAGTCTGGTCGTGGTGTTGGCCTTGACGTCGTCGCGACCGCCGTCGCTGCAGTACACGGCGAGGTCGAGGTGGTGAACCATCCCGGGTCAGGGGCTGAGTTTCGGATCGTCGTGCCCATAACCCTCACGGTGGTGGCGTGCCTGATCGTGTCGATTGCCGGACAGTCATTCGCCCTGCCGCTCCATCGAATCATTCGAATGTTGGACGCGCAGCACATTCAAGTCGTGAGTGGCCGAAAGTTGGCGGTCATCGACGGCGTGGCCGTTCCGGTCTCCAATCTCGGGACGCTCTTGGGCCTCCCGACTGTTGATGAGGGCCCGTGGGTTTTGTTGGGCACGCCTGCCAGCGCTCACGCTTTCCAGATCGAAACCGTGCTGCAAAAGCGCGACGTGGTGGTCCGCGGCCTGACAGGTCGCCTCCGCGACCTCAGGGCGGTGAATGGCGCCAGCATCGAGCCGAACGGCTCAATCCTCCTCGTCCTGGACGTGCCGACCCTGATCGAACGCAGCGACTCCCTCGCAGAGCACGCATCGAGGGTCGTCGACAAAGCCGCAGGACCCGCGCACCAGCTGTCGGTCATGGTCGTCGACGACGCTCTAATGGTGCGCGAGCTCCAGCGTTCGATACTCGAGCGGGGAGGCTACGCGGTGCGAACTGCAAGCGATGGCGCCGAAGCACTCGCCATGCTTGCGGACCAGCCTGCCGACCTCGTTGTGACCGACCTCGAGATGCCCAACGTCGATGGGTTTGCCCTGACGAGCAGCATCCGGGCGCACCCTCGGCTGACCAACATTCCCGTACTGATCGTTTCGTCGCGCGCGAGCGCGGAGGACCATCAGCGGGGCCTCGACGCAGGCGCCGACGGCTACATCGTCAAAACCTCCTTCGACGAGGCTGGGTTGCTCAGCGCCGTGTCGCGGCTTCTTGGTCGCGAATTCGACCCGGCGACGCAGCGGCACAACGGCTCGGCAGCGCCCGGGCGGGCAAAAGCTGTTCCCCATGCTGAACAAGTGAAGCCACGATGAGCGTGAATCCCCTCGACCGCGCCGCGGTGTTGATCCAATCCCGCGCTGGCTTGAAAGCGGAGCCGGCAGGCCGCGCGCGCCTGGAGAGATTGCTGCAGGAAAGCGCCAGCCTCGCAGGCATTCCCGTGCATTCGTACGTGAACTTGGTCGACACCCAGCCGGCTGCATTTGACGAGCTGCTTGACCGGGTCACCGTCCAGCACAGCAGCTTCTTCAGGGACCCGGCGCAATTCGTCGCATTCGCCCAGCTTGCGCGCCACTCGAGCATCGCGCCTCAAACGGTGTGGAGTGCAGGTTGCGGAAACGGCCAGGAGCCGTATAGCCTGGCGATGCTCCTGGATGAGATCGGTTGCCGCAACTGGCACGTCGTTGCCACCGACGTCTCCTTTCATGCTCTCGCCAGGACGGAGAAGGCTGAATACACCGAGCACGAGATCCAGGGATTGTCCGCGGCGCGCCGCCAGAAGTATTTACGGCAAAAGGGAAGCGCCTTTGAGGTGGTGCCGTCGATTCGGCGCAATGTTCGCATCGCGCACCACAACCTCGTCCACGCCGATGCTCAATCGGTGGTCCCTGAGGTAGACGCGGTATTCTGCCGCAACGTTCTCATGTACTTCGGACGAGAAGAGTCGCAGGCCAGCATTCAGCGCATCGCCGAGCGAATCGCTCCAGGCGGATACCTGTTCCTGGGCCATTCTGACTCGCCCGGTCCGATGACTCGTCACTTCGAACCTATCCAGATGGGCGGCGCGCTCTGCTACCGCCGGCACGACGCTGCCGCCGCGCCCGCGCCTGTCGCCACACTGCGACAAGGAGTCACGCGTTCGGCTGCCAACCTTCCTGATCTTCTTGCCGAGGGCGACCACGCAGCCGCCAACGGGGACCTTCGCGCCGCCGTCCGGGCGTTTCGCCAGGCGACGTACCTGGACCCAAACGTGGCAGTTGCGTACTTCCAGCTCGGCGCGGCCCTTGAGCTTGCAGGCGACCGGCGCGAAGCACGCCGAGCATTCGGAGCCGCGGGGCTCGCGATGATGAGGGGCGATGGCGACGACGACCTGTCGGGGCTTGGAGGCTACACGCGGCGCGACCTTGCGCGCGCCATCGCCGCCAAGCTGACGGGCGGGGAAAACTGATGGCTGCCGAAGATATCGTCCTCGTCGATGACGATCGCGTGATCCAGAAGATGGTGGGCGGCTTCCTGGAGCGGTCCGGCTATCGCGTCCGCAGAGCCAGCGACGGAATCGAAGCGCTCCAGATGGTCAACGACCGGGTCCCCGATCTCGTGATCACGGATGTGCGAATGCCGGAGCTCAACGGCATCGAGCTGACGTCGCGCCTCCGCGGCAATCACCGCACCGCCGGCATTCCAATTCTGATGTTCTCCGACCTCGGTGAGGCGCGTGACGCATTGGCCGGTTACGCGGTCGGCGCCGATGACTACCTGCCCAAGCCTTTCGAGCTCGCGATCCTGGAGGCGAAGGTCGAATCGATGTTGCGGCGATCAGCGGGCACGGCGACCAAAGCCAACCGGGGCAGGGTGATCCTCTTCGCCCACGCCAAAGGTGGCGTCGGCACCACATCGCTCGCTGTCAACACGGCGGTTCTGCTGGCGGCGCAATCGTCGCGACCGGTTGGGCTGCTCGACCTCGATGTCGAGTTCGGCGACTCGGCCGTTTACCTGAACGTTCATCCGAACCAAACGCTCGCCGACCTGAAGGCTGCACCGGGGACCGTTGTCGACGAGGCTTTGTTCGCGGGCTTCATCACCGAGTCGGGAAGCGTCAGGCTCGTGGTGGGAGCGGACCTGCCCGAGCGTGCTGACCTCGTTACCCTGCCGGCCATCCAGCTGGCGATCGACAGGCTGAGCCTGACCTGCGGTTACGTTCTGATCGACGCACCCGCGTCGTTCAGCGAGCGCACCTTGACCGCTCTCGACGCCAGCGACCTCATCTGCCTGGTGACGAGTGGTTCGCTGCCCTCGCTGAAAGCAACGCGCGGTTGCCTCGACATGTTTGAGAAGCTCGGCGTCGCGGGTGGGCGAGTCAGGTTGATCCTCAACTACAGCACGACTCACGCCATCGACATCGATACGGCCACAAGCGTTCTTGGCCGCCGGCCGGATTTCGTGGTCCAGCACTCAGACAGCCTCGACCGCGCTGCCAACAGCGGCCGGCCGCTGGTGACGTCGGATCCGAACGACCCGCTGGTGGCAGACCTTCAAAAGCTCGCCGACGCGATGGCGATGGCCCAGATCCGCCGGTAGCGCTACCTAGCCGTGGGCGTACGCCGGCACTGTGAACCAGAACGTGCTGCCTTGCCCCAGTGTGGAGTCAACGCCCATATGCCCACCCTGGATCGCCACCAGGCCCTTGGCGATCGACAAGCCGAGCCCAGTGCCGCCGAAGCGCCGGGTGGTTGTCGGGTCGAGCTGCTTGAAACGCTCGAAGACGACGTCCCGGCTGTCGTCGGGCATACCGATACCTGTATCCATGACGCTCACGCGCCAGAAGCCCGACCAGGGCAGGCAATTGATGGTTATCCCGCCCGTATCGGTGAACTTGATCGCGTTGCCGACCAGGTTGGTCAATATCTGCTTCAAGCGGCCCTCGTCCCCGAGCGCATCCACCCCGTCAAGGATGTCTGCATGCAGGAACAGGCCCTTGCGGTCTGCCAGCGTCTTGACGGTGGCAAGGACCGAGGCGATGAGCACTTTGAGGTCCACCCGACCCGTTTTCAGCGTCATCTTTCCGGCCTCGATCTGTGATTCGTCAAGAATGTCGTTGACCAGGCTGAGCAGCACCTGACCGCCCGACTGGACCTCCTGGACGTCACGACGTTGGTCTTCTTGGAGCTCGCCGTCTGCCCCATCCAGGAGAAGCTCGGTATAGCCAAGGATTCCGGCCAGCGGTGTCCGCAGCTCATGGCTGACGTTGGCGATGAAATCCGATTGCTGTCTGTTCACCGCGTTGAGCTGCGTGTTCTTCACCGAGATCTCGGCCATAGCGGCTGATAGCTGATCGTTCTTTCTCGACACATCGACGACGGCAGACTGCAGCCGTGTCTCGCTGTCGTGGAGCGCAACAGTAATGGAGTCCTCACGGCGCTCGACCAGGTGCATCTGGTAGTCGTACGCCCGCGCCATCCGTACGAGGCCGGTGTCCGCGGCCGACCTGATGATCGCCCTGACCTCCGCAGCCAGCAAGGGCGCAGTCCCAAGGCTCCGTACCTCCTCATTCAGCACCCTGAGGTTGCTGTCTCGCCAAAGGAGATAGGACCGCGTCATCGTCGCGACCGGCAGTCCGTACAGAGCGGCCATG
This sequence comes from Candidatus Dormiibacterota bacterium, assembly GCA_036833175.1. GTDB lineage: Bacteria > Chloroflexota > Dormibacteria > Dormibacterales > Dormibacteraceae > Palsa-870. Next base: position 7,550 of record DAITQH010000050.1, on the reverse strand, counting down.
ACCCCGAGGCGGCCGATGAAGTTCCGTTCTTTCTCGGACGTGGTTTGGCCGGTGATGAGGAACCTCGCGACACTGCGGGTGGCCAGGTTGTGGATGTGACGGATGGGTTTGATGAACCGTCGGGAGGCAAGCTCGGACAGGCCCGCAGCAGCTGCGGCGTCGGCGGTCATCTGGGTGGTCTCGGCGACTCGGACGCTAAGAGCGCGACCCAGCTCCACCTTGTCGTCGGAATCCCCAAAGACAGCGGAGGCCGCCCGCGGCGACCTCGACTTAACGGTCAAAGCGAATGCACCGGCCGGCGGGCCTCGTCGGATCTGCAACAGGTTCGGCCTTCGGCCTACCAGGACGGAACTCGCTGGCCGATCGCCTCCGACACCCGGGCAATGAGATCGGCCGGCGAAAAAGGTTTGGTCAGGTAGTAATCGGCTCCGGCGAGGATGCCGGCGTCGATATCCGACTGCTGGTCACTCGAGGTCAGCACCATCACCTGGATGCCTCGAAGCTCCGGATCGGCACGGATGGCCATCAGGACCTCGAGGCCGGAGCGTCTGGGCATTTTGAGGTCGAGAAGGACGAGGTCGGGCTTTCGCTCCTTGATCAAGGTCCATGCCTCCTCGCCGTCGCAGGCCTCAATCACCTGGTAAACGGGCGAGTCGATCGTCGCGTGGACGAGATTGCGAAGGTTAGGCTCGTCGTCCACGATCAAGATCGTCTGCCGCTTGTGGATCCCGCTTCGGGTGGTGAGGCTCAAGTGGGGATCGCTTGCCTTGTCAAGTGCGTTGAGCGCATACACATGTGATACGCCTGGCGAGTCCACAAGTCGACCTGCGAAGTCAGGTCATGTACCCATCAGAATCGATGGGTTGCGATCCTGACGCCAGTCTTTTAGCGTCGCCTTCAGGATCAGCGCGCCCGCCTCACGGGCGATTCGGGCGCGGTTAGCTCAGAAAAAGGCCAAGGTGCTGCTGGAACATGTCCGGGTGGGCCTTAAGCATTCGGAGGATGGTTTCGCCACCAAACTCTCGTGCGTCATACGCGCACAGGGTGACCAGGGGGAATCGTCTAGCCATCCGGTCATACGCCTCCTCATACGCCATCATCTCGGCTTCTGAAGGAAACATGTGCCGTTCACTAGCCATGTCGCCCACGACGCGCAGCACGGTTGGGCGGACGGCGAGAGCCTTGGCGAACAGTTGCTCCCAATTGGCGATCACATCCGCAGCGCTCGCACCCGCCCATGCCAGGACCACAAACTGGCCAGTCTCCTTGGCTCGATCAAGATCGACCCCCGGCTCACTGGCAAGAGCATCGGCGTAGCGGTCAAGTACCCGACCGGTCGCGGCGAGGAAGCAGGTCTGTCCCGCCCTCAAGCCATCTGCCAGAAAAGGCAGAGTCAGCCTAAAGGCCCCCGCATCGGTGCTGTAGATCGGAGCGAAGTGGCCCCTTAGGGGAATCGACACTCCGCCAAGGGCAAGGTTGGCCGTGGGAACGGACTGTTTTGCGCCCGTGGCCTGGCCAAGGAACTGCTCCAGCTCGGCACGCTCAAAACGACGTTCACGGCGGCGCCCCACGCGGCGTCCGGCCAGTAGCCCGGAGTCGCTCCACCTGCGGATCGAAGCCTCGCTCACCCGCAGGAGCAGCGCCGCTTCCTTCGTGTTCAGCAGACTACCGCTTTCCTGAACTTTGCTCATGCCTACTTACATTATTGTATAGCATTGTCATACTATTTAGACAGATTCGTCTGTTTGGGTCACTGATTTGAGCAATTTCAACAAGGCCACCGCCATCCGAGTCCTGATTGTGCAGGACCATCCGCTGCTCGCGTCTGCCATCGCCAGGATCCTCGAGAGCGAGGACGACCTGACGGTTTCGGGCGTGGCGCGCAGGGGTGATGAGGCTGCCGTCCTCGCAGCTCGTGAAAAGCCCTCGGTGGTCCTGATGGACTTCCGGCTTCCCGACTGCAGCGGGCCGGCCGCGGCTGCGGACATCAAGCTGGCGTTTCCAAGCGCCGCCATCGTGTTCCACAGCGCGGATGAGAGCGATGGCTCCCTCCTCGACGCGATCGACGCGGGCGCCATCGCCTACCTCACCAAGTCGGCCACCGCCGACCAGATCGTCGAGGCAGTTCGCAAGGCGGCCGTCGGCGAGGTGCTGATCCCCGTGGAGCTCTTCGCCAGGGCCATCGCACGCCAGCACAAGGTGGTAACCGACGAGCAGGCCAGACGCAGACTGAGCGCTCAATTCACTCCACGGGAGCTGGATGTCCTCCGGCTGCTCGCAGAGGGCCACGACACCTCAACCCTGGCCTCTCGCTTGAACATCGCCCCCCACACTGTGGAGTGGCACGTCCGGCACTTGATCGAGAAGCTGGGCGTGCACTCCAAGCTCCAGGCCGTGATCGCCGCAGCCCGGCTGGGATTGATCGCGATCTGATTTCGCAGCCCGACAATCGGGGAGCGCATAGGCCCTAGGGATAGAGGGCCCACGTCCAGTGTCAGCGCATGGCGACTTCAGGACCCCTTGCGCGTAGAACTTGGGGCATGGAACTGGTAGGCATCGTCTTTGCTCTGTTTACAGCCGGCTACATCATCGGCGTGTGGACTGCCTGCCTGGTGTTCAAGCAGCCTCAGCACGTATATGAAGACGGCATCACGTTGTCCCATGAAACTGCGCGCGCGATCGTTGTTCGCGGCGTAGGGGCCGAGAGGCGGCTCTGAGCCGCGTGAAGCCGATCCCAGGCTGGCTCAAGGTCGTCCACCGAAGCGTGTCAGCCACTCCCGAGCCCAGCCTCCCAGGCAACACGTCAGTCGCCGAACCCGAGGACGACGACGTCGTCTCGCTCCGGAGCCAGGCGCTCCGCACTCCGTTGGACAGCATGGTGGTGTTCGCCGACCTGGTCGCCTCGAGCGACGTCACAGACGAGCAACGTCAGCTTTACGCCACCAGGCTGCGGCGGGAAAGCCGCCGTCTGTCGGGCCTGATCGACAACGCTGTGGAGCTTCAGCGCCTGGAGGCTGGTCGTCGCAACCTTGACATCGCTCCTGTCGATGTTGGCTCCCTCGTCCGTCGCGCCGCTGTTGCCGCAGGCGAAGACGAGCGCCTTCCGATCTATGTGCAAGCTTCGGACCCACTTCCCCTTGTTTGGGCTGACGCCGAGGCCATCCTCGAGGTGATGGCCAACTTCCTTGGCAACGCCCGCCGATTCTCGCTTGGCGGTGGTGCGATCACTATCGAAGCGCGCCCGGTGGGCGACATGGTCGAAATTTCGATCCGCGACCATGGCATCGGGCTGGAGACCGCCGAGCTGTCGAAGGTCTTTCGAAAGTTCTACCGGGCTGAAAACGGCCTCCGAATGCGCGGCCCTGGGGCGGGGCTTGGGCTCGCCATCAACCGCCGCATAGTCGAGTCGCATGGCGGACAGGTCGCTGCCACGTCAGGAGGCGCCGGCAAGGGAGCGCGGTTCCAATTCACCCTGCCTGTTGCAAGAGACCTGACCAAGTCTGGCTACGTTCTGATCGTTGACGGTGACGCGGCTTTCGCCAGGCTGCTGAAAACCGAGCTCGCCACGGTCGGCCTGGAGACGCTTCGAGCTTCCGACGAAGAAACGGCCCAGCAAATGCTCATGGGCACCTCGCCGCAAGCGATAGTCCTCGATCTCGGGCTTGGTGGGCTCGATGGAGAGGGCCTCCTCGCTCGCCTTCGCGCAGCTCCAGGCACGCGCCCCCCGGTCGTCGTGCTGGCTTCGAACGATCTCGGTGCCGCAGAGCTGGCCGCCCTGGATGAGTGGGGCGTGACCGTCCTACCGAAGGAGGCCGGCGCTCCGCAGGCCGTCGCCGCCCTCATCGCCGAGGCGTTGACGCCATGACCATGGTGAGACACCGGACGCCGCCGGCGCTGCACGTCCTCCGGACTGTGCTGATCGCCGACGACGAGCCGAGCATGCGACTCCTGGTTCACGCGACGATCGAGTCGGACGATTACGCGGTCGTCGAGGCGTCCGATGGCGCAGAGGCCTGGGCCATGGTCCAGAAACACCGGCCGTCACTGGTCCTGCTCGATGTTCAAATGCCCGAGCGAACCGGCATCGAGGTGCTGCGGTCGATCAAAAAGGATCCGAGTCTCAATGACACCAAGGTGATCCTCTTGACCTCCAAAGCGCAGGAGAGCGATGTCGAGGCCGGCTTGATCGCGGGCGCCGATTTCTATCTGACCAAGCCGTTCTCTCCTTTGGACCTCTTGACCCGGGTAGAAGAAGCGCTCCAGCTCTGATGGTGCAGCGCCAGCGCGAGGGGGAGATCAGGCCCGATAGTCGAGGCTGGTCCTTACGCAACTACATGGCGCTCTTCATGGTCGTTCTGCTCGCTGTGGCGGCAGCGGCGGCGTTCTCAGTCCGGTTCATGTCCGAGCAGGACGCGCGGCAAGCCGCGCTGGAAGACACCAATTTCGCAGCAGGAAAAGCGGCAGCCCTGCTGAAGTCCGGTTTTGATCAGATCAACGACCTGTCACTACCGCTGAGCAAGGATCCCAGCGTCGGCCAGCTGTTCGCCGACCCGACGAAGTGCACGCTCGGGTACGCGCCGCTGGGTGCATTCCGGACGGGCCGCATCGATCTCGTCAGGCTCGATGGCTCGGTCGTGTGTTCCTCGAGCAAGGCGCCTGCGGCCGGTCGCGCGGCGCCCTACAACAGTCAGAGCTGGCTCTCATCAACAACGCCAGTAGTGGTCGCGCCGGTTCTTGACCCTGTTACCGGCGGTCAGGTCGTGGTGCTCTCCTACCCGGTCGCGGGAAAGGGTGCTTTCGTCTGGTTCCTCGACCTCGCGCCCATCGGCCCCTTCCTTGCCACCGAGTTTGGCAGCGGAACTCACTCTCTGGAATTCCTGATCACGGACGCGGATAACCGCTCGGTCATCGTCAGGTCGATCGATTCACTGCATTGGGCCGGTAAGAAGGTGGGCGGGCCAGCAGCGCCAACGTTCTCCAACACCAGCGGCCCAGATCTCAATGGCACGAACCGTATCTATGGCGGCTCGATCACAAACGCATCCGGCTGGCACCTGTATGTCGGAGCCGACGAAGCCGAGGCCCTGGCCTTGGCGGACCTGTCGGCGAATCGTTTTCTCACCATCATCGCCGGCGGCGTCGGCGCCATGACGCTCGTGGTGTTCGTCGTCTACCGGCGAGTGGCGGAGCCGGTTCGGCGGCTGAGCATGGTGATGCGCGGCTCGACACCAGGTCTCCTCGCGAGCGTGGCCGTAGGGGCTGGGGCCCGCGAGGTGACCGATTTGGCCGAGGACTTCGACAAGCTGATGGCGACGATCAAACGCGAGCTGGCCGATCGGCTCATGACCGAGGAGAAGGTCGTCGACTCGGAACGTAATTACCGCTCTCTGTTTGAAGGCCATCCCCAGCCGATGTGGCTGTACGACGTGCAGACGCTTGCCTTTCTGCGCGTAAATGATGCGGCCGTCGTCCGTTACGGGTATTCGCGCGAGGAGTTCCTCGCCATGACCGTCAAGGACATACGCCCCGCTGAGGACGTGCCGAAGTTCCTCGAGCTTGCCGCACACCTGCCGCCATTCGACAAATCAGGTCCGTGGACCCACCTCATGAAGGACGGTTCGACACTCGAGGTCTTGATCACATCGCACGCTGTCAGCTTCGGCGAGAGGGAAGCACGATTTGTCCTGGCCGAGAACCTCACCGAGAGCCAGAGGCTCGAGCTGGAGCTGCACCAGTCGAAAGCTCGCGCGGACGCGAGCGCGGCACTGAATCGCGCCAAAGACGAGATGGTTTCGCTGGTGAGCCACGAGATGCGCACGCCGCTTGCAAGCATCGTCGGGTTCACGGAGCTGCTGACGACACGCGATGTCACGCCCGAGCAGCGAAAGGAATACCTGGCGGTGATGCTTCAGGAAGGTCACCGGTTGACGGCGCTCATAAACGACTTCCTTGATCTGCGCCGTATCGAGGGCGGCCACATGACTATGAGCTTCGCGCCCGCGGATATCGGCGCCCTGATCAAGCGGGTGGTCGACGTATTCGGCAAATCCGGGGATACGGTGGTCAAGACGAGCCTTGCCAACGATCTACCCCTGGTCCGCGCTGACAGCGATTCCATATTCAGGGTGGTCACCAACCTGCTGTCGAATGCCCGGAAGTACTCGCCAAACGGCGGCACCATCGCCGTCACCGCGGCCTCGGTTGACGGAATGGTCGAGATCTCGGTTAAGGACGAGGGACTCGGCATTCCAGCCGATGCCCTCTCTCATCTGTTTCAGAAGTTCTATCGCATTGACACCGATGATCGCCGAGCCATCAGGGGAACCGGGCTCGGCCTCGCCATCAGCAAGAACATCGTGGAGGCGCACGGCGGCAGGATCAGCGCCAGGTCGGATGGCCCCGGCCAGGGCTCGGTCTTTTCCTTCACCCTTCCTGCCGGCCGGCGGCAATCGCGTGCGGGAGATGTCCTCGTGGTCGAAGACGACTCGGGATTTGCGCATCTGCTGCAAGCACAGCTGGCTGCCAGGGAGATCACGTCTGTTTGGGCGGCAGACGCGGAGACCGCCGAGCAGCTCATGTCCAAAAACGGAGCCCGCGCTGTCGTGCTCGACCTGCTTCTTCCAGGTTTGTCCGGCGAGGCTTTTCTGCAGCGCATGCGAGACGTTTATGGGCCGACCATTCCTGTGGTGGTGATCACGCTCAAGGATTTGGAGCTGTGGGAAAACCTCGCGTTGCAGAAGCTTGGCGTGACGGGAATCCTGCGGAAAGGACCCGGCATTTCTGTGACCGCAGCCAACCTCATCGAAAGTGCCCTGAGGGCCCAGCTGGTGGCCCGCTGATGGCGATGCCCGAAGAAGCTCGACGGCTGCAGCCGGCCCTCCCGGCCGACGACACCGACCGGCTGATGCGCCTGAGACAGATGTTTGCCATCACGGGGCCTGACCTAAGTGCGTGGCCCAGGGTCCCGATGCCAGTCCTGTGCAGTGCATCGATCTTGTTCACCGACCTGCGCGGCTTCACACGCCTGACAGAGCGGTTCGCTCACGATCCGGCCGGCCTCATGGAAGTGCTGAATGCCCACTTGAAGAAGGTCCTGCGATCGATCTCAATCTGCGGGGGCATCGTCGAAAAGTTCGTCGGCGATGGCGTGATGGCGACCTTTGGCGCCAACGGCGACGAGGCCGACCACGTCGGTCGGGCCATGGCGGCCGCGATCGGGTTGATCGGGTCAAATGAAGCGCTCAACCGCCGATCCGCGGCAGATTGGGGATTTCGACTTGACGTCGGCGTCGGCATCGCCTCTGGTCCTGTCGTGGTCGGTGCCGTCGGCTCAGCCGACCGATCGGAGCTCGGCGTCCTTGGCGACGCAGTCAACGTCGCCGCCAGGCTGGTGACCCAGGCAGGGCCCGGCGAGGTGCTGATGACAGGGACCGTCTATCGGGCGATGGAAGACATGCTCCAGAGCGAGCTGACCTCGCAGTCCGCCGTGCGCGGGCGGTCAGGCCGTCTCGAGATCTACAGGATGTCCTTGCTCGGCGGCCGCGGCGACC
>DAITQH010000049.1:16193-16930 GCA_036833175.1 Candidatus Dormiibacterota bacterium | reverse complement strand
CCATCAGACGGCGTGGTCACCGGCAGGTGCAGGGTGAAATTGCTGCCGCGTCCGGGCTCAGAGTCGACTGTGATCTCGCCGCCGTGGAGGCGCGCAAGCTGCCGTCCCAGGTAAAGGCCCAGGCCGGTCCCCGGCAAAGAGTCGGTTTCGGGTGTCGACACGCGGCCGAACCGCGTGAAAAGCACGGGCAGGTCCTCCTTCGCGATGCCGAGTCCTTCGTCTTTGACGCTGACCCGCGCGATGCCGCCACGGTTGACGATCTCGCACTCGACCGTGCCGCCGGCCGGCGAGTATTTGATCGCGTTGCTCAGCAGGTTGGAGACGATCGTCTTGATCCGCTCACCGTCGACGCGCACATGGACCGGCCGCTCGGGACACTTGAGCCGGATGTCGTGCTCGGCGTCGAGCACCAGCCTCACCGCATCGACTGCAGCCGAGACGATGTCGCACAGGTCGTGGTCCTGCTGGCGCAGCATCAAAGCGCCGTCCTCCAGCCGCGCCGCCTCGATCATCTGCTCGATCAAGGCGTTCATTTCCAGGACCTTGGCCGAGATCACCGGCATGGCCTTTCGCCCGCGCTCGTTGAGGATGCCGAGAAGACCGCCTTCGAGCATTGAGACATAGCCCCGGACCACGGTCAATGGTCCGCGCAGCTCATGCGACGCGAGGTTCAGGAACTGGGTCTTGTTTCGTTCAATGGCCGCGAGGCGCTCGGTCACGCGCGCCCGCTCCAGACC
>DAITQH010000049.1:13393-16183 GCA_036833175.1 Candidatus Dormiibacterota bacterium | reverse complement strand
GGCGTAGCCCTGCAGGTGGTTGACCTCATCGCTTCCGAACAACGGCGTGAACGGGCCCGCCGTAACACCCAGGAAACCTGACCCCTCGGTGAGGTGCAGCGGCGCCACGATCGCAGCCCCGCGACCCCCCATCGGCTGCTCGATCCCGCCTTCAGGCGCTCCCTTGCGCGCCGCCATGATCTCCATAGCGTCGGCGTGCGAGACACCGGAGCTCGCCATGATCTTGCCGTCCGAATCGACGATGAACGCTCCATCCGCGCCGAGCATCCTCTTCGCCCAACCGAGCGCCTTTTCGGCGAGGTCCTGGCGGGTGGGGCTGAAGATCAGCAGGTCTTGAATCGCCGCCCTCATTTCAGCCTCCTCCCCCATCCGCCAGATACGCCGGAGCAGGCCGGGCGGGGCAAAGCTGACGTAGATCACCGGCACCATCGCCAGTGCGATCAGCTGCGTGGCGATGATCGCGGTCGGACTCTGGACGGCGCCTCCGCCGAAGAGGCTGAACACCAGGATCAGCACCAGCCCGGCAAACCCGAAGCTGATGGCTCGCATGCGGGCCTTCTGGACGCTGGGGAGGTTCCTGCTCGCGTACCAGAACCGGAAGATCGGCTCTCCGGCAAAGACGACCCAGGTGAGGATCAGCACCGCCCCGGCGGCAGCTGATACGTCCCGGCTCGCGTGGCTCAGGACCGTCACATCGGCGACCCCGATCACGCACGAGACCGCCAGGAGTGCGGCGGCAGCCTGGCTTGTGCGCCGGCTGAGCGGAAGGAATGCGTCCCTGAACATCAGCACGTAGTAGCCGGAAGCGAGGAAGGCGAGAATCGTGACGATTCCGACGACGACGACGGCCGCGCCCGAAAGGCCAATCAGCGATTGGACCGGGCCGAGGCCCGCCACGACCGCAAGTGCGCCCAGCGACAGGGTCAGCCTGCCCTGTGCCCTACCCCGGTAGCGATACCACTCCAGCGCGGTTGCCAGGCCGAGCGCGACAAAGCCGAGGGCGGTGAGGTTTTGAGCTATCCGCTCGGCCAGTATCAACGGCTGTCAGTTGGGGGGGTCTGACCGCTCTCGGCGGGCCTGTTCGATCCACCCGCGAATGGAGTGCGAGACGGAAGCCGGGGTCACCCTGGATTTGACCAGGTACTCGAGCGCTCCGAGCGAGAAGCCCCTGTCCATCATGGATGGCTCTCCGTAGTTGGAAAGGATCACAACCGGAGGGTGTGTGGGGAGCTTTTCCTTGATGTCGGACATGATCTCGAGACCGCTGCGGTCAGGCAGCAAGAGGTCCAGCAGTACGATGTCCGGGCGCCCGCTCACGACGTTCGTGTAGCCGATCTCGCCCGTGGTCGCGACCGTGACACGAAAGCCGTCGAATTCCAGCTGAACCCGGTACATGTCCGCGATCGCCGTGTCGTCCTCAATCAAGAGGACGTGAATCGGGTCCTGCCCCCCGCGCGAAGGATCGCCCATCAGGCTCGACCAGGGTCCGCGCACAAGACCCGTCGAGAGGTCGCCTGGGCCCGGAAACCAGATCGAAACAGGGATCGGCGTCGCCATCACGGCAGCCGAAGGCATTGATTTGGCATCTCCCAACCCCGACGATCATAAACTGGCAGTTCAGCTTCCGGCCGCCGCTAGCGTTCGGAGATGGTTTGGGGGGTATACGACAGCCGTGGAGACGGCGGACCAGCCAGAGGTGGGCGTGCGGGAGGCGCTTGAAGAGGTTCAGGCCGCCTGCGCGAAGCTGGCGCGCCTCAATGAGGTCGACGAGGTGGTCGACTTTGCGCTCGGCCAGGCTCTCGAGCTGACCAGGTCGTCCACCGCGTTCATCGGCCTGTCCGACGACGGAGGCGGGTACGACAGGGTCTATTCGAAATCGGCAGACCCATCGAGGACCGGGGTTCCGGGCGAGGCCGAAAAGATGGTCGCCGGCGGGGTCTCGAGCTCCAATCCAGCGGTCAACGCCACACCGCTCGAGGCAGGCGGCGAGATCATCGGCATGATCAGGGTCGCGCGCGAGCTCCACTACACCGAGTTTCATCGCCATGTCCTGGGCATCCTCGCGAACCAGGTTGCCGCCTCGATCCAGATCGCACGGCTGCGAGGACGCCGGCAGGAGATGGTTGACACCCTCGTCAACCTGCGCTCCGACCTGGAACGCACGGAACGGGAGCGCCTCGTCGCAGCGGAGCGCGCGGAAAGCGCAGCTCGGGTCGAGAGAGCTCACGAGCTCGCGGTGGAAGCACTGCTCGCGGTTTCCGTCCATGCCCGTTCCGGAGGCGACCTCACGGAGTTCTACCAGCGACTTGGCGAGAGCGTCGCCGGCCTGGTCGGGGCTGCCAAAGTCGTCTTCTGGCAGCTGAGCCATGACGGAGTGCTCAGCGCCGTGCGGGGCGGGTACGGGGTCGATGACGCGTACTTGGCGAGCCTTCGCACTGCACCCTGTGGCCCGGATCGAGACGACCTTCAGAGCAAGGTCGTGTTCAAGGACTACATCTACATAGCAGCCGAAGGCGATGGGGCGCCTGAGACCGCGTGGGTGCTCGGCGCCCTCGGTGTTTCCAATGCCGTCAGCGTTCCCTGGCGCGCCGGCGACCAGAGGCTGGGACTCCTCTCGGCCTACGACTCGATACACCCGGAAGGATTCTCGCGAGAGGACGCGTGGGTGCTCCAGAACGCAGGGCTCGCGGCGGGCCTCGTGCGTCAGCTCAAGCTGGCCGAAGGAGAGCTCCAGGAAACCGTAGAGCGCCTTCAGAAGGTCGACGCCGCGCGCCAGATGTTGCTGAAGTC
>DAITQH010000049.1:5139-13383 GCA_036833175.1 Candidatus Dormiibacterota bacterium | reverse complement strand
CCCGGCCGGCCGCGTGAAGATCACCGACTTCGGCGTCTCGACGGCGGTGGACCACGAGCGCAAGCGTTTCGCCAACCAGCTTCACGACGACGCGCTGCAAAAGCTCACCGCCGCCGAGCTGCAGCTGCAGCGGCTGGGAACAGCGGCGCGGCCGAACATGCCGATTCTCACCCAGGTGCGAAGCCTGCTGGGACAGACCGAGGACGCCTTGCGCCGGCTGCTGTTCGAGGTGCGGCCTCCGGCTCTCGAAGCGCCCGAGGGATTGGCGGAGTCGATCCGCGACCGGCTGGCGATGTTCCACTCGCTGACCGCGATCGAGCCAGAGCTCGAGCTCGACCTTCCCGACGGCCTGACGTACGAATTCAAATCGACGGTCTTCAGGCAGGTCGCTGAAGCTCTCACCAACATCGAGAAACACGCCGGTGCGACGCGCGTTCAGGTCCGTGTCGTTACGAGCGATACCGGCATCCATGGCGTGGTGACCGACGACGGCAAAGGCTTCGTGGTCGCTCAGAGAAACAACCTACCCGGCCACCTGGGCCTGCTGGCCCTCAAGGAACGAGCCCTGATGGCGGGCGGCTGGTACAAGATCGAGAGCCAGCCGGGCCTAGGCACGCGGATCGAGTTCTGGCTGCCGCTCCCGACCTCAGTCGGCGTCGTCGGCGGAGCGAGCTGATCCGCGACAAACGAACGAGCCCTGATGGCGGGCGGCTGGTACAAGATCGAGAGCCAGCCGGGCCTAGGCACGCGGATCGAGTTCTGGCTGCCGCTCCCGACCTCAGTCGGCGTCGGCGGCGGAACGAGCTGATCCGCGACAATCGAGCGATCGACTCCAATATCGGCTCGTTGCTCGAGCGTGGCGCGACTGACAAAGCCGCGCTGATCGTCCCGGACGGTCCGACGCTGACCTACGGCCGGCTGCGCGAGCTGACCGAGGAGATCGCGCTCGCGCTCATGTCTCATGGAGTAGGGCCAGGCGATCGCGTCGCGACGGTCTTTCCCAACGGGCCGGAAGCTGTCCTCCTGTTCCTGGCCGCGTCGATGATCGGTGTCAGCTGCCCCCTCAACCCAGGTTATAAGGAAGAGGAGTTTCGTTTCTACCTCGAGGACACTGGGGCGCGGTTCCTGCTCGTGCCACCGGGAGAAGCGTCCGCGGCGCGCCAGGCAATGCCCGCGGGCGGCACAGTGATCGAGTTGGCGATCGATGCCGCAGGCCGCCTGGAGCTCAGCAACCACGGCTCGCCGAAGGCCGCGGACTCAATCGACGCGGCCGATCCCGAAGCGACTGCGCTCGTCCTCCACACCAGCGGCACGACCAGCCGGCCGAAACGAGTGCCCCTCCGCCACCGCAACCTCATCACCTCGGCGGACAACATCGTGCGGTCATACGAGCTGACCCCGGACGACGTGTCGCTCTGCATCATGCCGCTGTTCCATGTGCACGGCCTTGTCGCCTCGACGCTCGCGACCTTCGCGTCTGGAGGCACGGTGGTCGTGCCCCGCCGCTACGGCCCGCTCGGCTTCCGGCCCCTGATGGAGGCGACAACGCCCACCTGGTTCAGCGCCTCCCCCACGCCGCATCAGCTGATCCTCTCGAGGCTCCAGGACAAACGCCCGCCAGGATGCGAGCGCTTGCGATTCGTGCGCTCGTGCAGCGCGGCTCTCGCGCCGGCGCAGATGGAGCTCATGGAAGACCGCTTCGGCGTCCCTGTGCTGGAGGCGTACGGGATGACCGAGGCCAGCCACCAGATGGCGTCGAACCCGCTGCCTCCCGGCCGCCGCGAGCCGGGCAGCGTCGGCCGCGGAACCGGCGTTGAGGTCGCGATCCTGGACGATGCCGGCAACGAGCTGGCGGCGGGCAAAAGCGGCGAGGTGTCCGTGCGCGGGCCAAACGTGATCGACGGCTACGAGAGCAATCCCGAAGCCAACGCGAGCTCGTTCACGCGAGGCTGGTTCCGCACTGGCGACCTCGGCGTGCTCGACGCAGACGGCTACTTGCGGCTGCTGAGCCGGATCAAGGAGCTCATCAACCGAGGCGGAGAAAAGATCGCACCACGCGAGATAGACGAGGTGCTCGAGGCGCACCCCGCCGTGAAGGAGGCTGTCAGCTTCGGCATCCCGCATCCAACCTGGGGGGAGGAGGTCGGCGCCGCTGTCGTCCTCAACGAAACGGTCACGGAGAAAGAGCTGCTGGCTTTTGCCAGGACGCGCCTGGCGGACTTCAAGGTGCCGCGGCACCTCCACATCGTCGAGTCGATCCCGAAGACGCCGACCGGCAAGATCCAGCGCCGCTTCGTCGCCGAACAGTTCACCCAGAAATGAGAATCGCGATCCTCGGCGCCGGAGCGACCGGGGGCTTCCTCGGTGCGCGTCTTGCGAAGGCCGGCCTGGACGTGGTCCTGATCGCGCGCGGGCCGCACCTGCAGGCCATGCGCCACGTGGGCCTCCGGCTGGTCGAGGCGGATGGCGAGTCGACATCCGTGGAGGTGGAGGCCACCGACGACATTGCGGTGGTGCGCGGTTCGGATTTCGTTTTCGTCACGCTGAAGGCGCACAGCGTTCCCTCGATTGCTGAGCGGCTCGCGGCCAACCTGGGTGACGGCACGACCGTGGTGAGTGCTCAGAACGGCATTCCCTGGTGGTACTTCCAGCGCCACGGAGGAGAGCTCGAGGGAATTCACCTCGAATCAGTGGATCCGGGCGGAATCGTCGGCCGGACGATCGACCCGAAACGAGTGATCGCCTGCATCGTCTACCCGGCGACCAGCGTGGTGGGCCCCGGCATCGTCCGCCACGTCGAGGGCGAGAGGTTCTCGCTCGGAGAGCTGGACGGCAGCCAGACTGAGCGGATCCTCGCGCTTTCCCGGGCGCTGGCGAAGGCCGGGTTCAAGGCGCCGGTACAGCCGAGGATCAGGCAGGAGCTCTGGGTGAAGCTGATGGGCAACGCCGTCTTCAACCCACTGAGCGCGCTCACGCGCGCGAGCCTGGGCGAGATGGCCGAGTCGCCCGTGCTCGCACCGGTGGTGCGCGCGGCGATGGAAGAGGTGGATGGGGTTGCAGGCCGGCTGGGGATCGAGATCCCGGTGTCGATCGACCAGCGCATCCGAGGCGCGGCGCGGGTGGGCGCGCACAAGACGTCGATGCTCCAGGACCTCGAGGCCGGGCGCCCGCTGGAGATCGACGCGATCACGGGCTCTATCGTCGAGCTTGCCGGCCGCCTGGGTGTGCCCGTCCCCCACCTCGAGACCATGTACGCGAGCGTGAAAGTCCTCGCCGGGCCGGCGAAGAGCTAGAGCGACCGCCGCAAGCCGTCCCTTGACGTTCCGGACCCGCCCACCTACCCTCATTTGAGCCGGTCAGATTCACAGGGGAGGGATGCCAGATGGCCTGGAAGCTCGCGGGGACCTACTTCGAAAACTGCAACTGCGATTGGGTCTGCCCATGCACCGTGACGAGCTTCGCCTCGCCCGCCACCGGCGACCGCTGCCAGGTGATCCTGAACTACCACGTAAGCCGGGGCGAGGTCGACGGAGTCGACGTCAGCGGGCGTAGCGTTTCGATCGTCGCCGACACACCCAAGCGGATGCTGGACGGCGGCTGGCGAGTCGGTTTGATCATTGACGACAAAGCTTCCAAGGAGCAGGCGGACAAGCTGACGGCTGTCTTTGCCGGCCAGGTCGGGGGACCGATGGCCAACATCGCTCCTTTGATCGGCGAGCTGCTCGGGATAGAGCGGCTGCCGGTCGAATACTCAGAGCATGGCAACAAGCACAGCATCCGGATCGGAGATTCGGTGGCCATCGAGGTCGAGGACTACGCGGCGCAGGAAGGCGGTGAGACTACGAAGCTGACCGGCGTGGCGCATCCATCGGGCTCCACGCTCACGATCGCCAAACCGATCGCGTCGCACATCAAGGCGTTCGGAATGGAATTTCACAACGCCGGCAAGAGCGCTTTCTCGGCGCCATTCAACTGGGCGGGCTGACCAAAACCACACGCGTTTGAACCAACCGGTACCGGTCCGCGCCGACGCTCTGCCGCGCCCCGTGGCGACGGCGATCATTGGCGCGCTCCTTATCTGCGCCGCTGCTGCATGGCTGGTCACGGCCGAGCAGGCATCGTCGATGTCAGGCATGGGTGGAGTGGCCATGCTGGGCGCGGGGCTGTTCCTCGTCACGTGGCTCGTGATGATGGTCGCGATGATGTTTCCTTCGGTCGCGCCGATGGTGCTCACGCACGCGCGTGTCGTCCGCTCACGGGGCGAGGGGACTGCGCCGACAGTGTCCTTCGTGCTCGGGTACCTGGTGGTCTGGACCGCGGCCGGGCTGGTGCCGCTGGCCGTGATACAGCTTCTTGGATCGTCGATTACCGCTCCCGTGAGCGGATGGCTGCCGCGCCTGGCCGGTGCCGTGGTGCTTCTAGCCGGCGCATACCAGCTCACTCCGCTGAAGAACGCGTGCTTACGTGCTTGCCGGTCGCCGCTCGGCTTCTTCATATCGCACGACTTCGGCGGCGGCGCGCCAGCCGCGGCGCGAGCCGGCATGTCACATGGTCTTTACTGTCTTGGCTGCTGCTGGTCGCTGATGGCGGTGCTGGCGGTGCTGGGGCTCATGAACCTCGCCTGGATGGCGGTGTTCGCGGTGGTGTTCTTTCTCGAAAAGAACTGGCGCCAGGGCGTCGTGCTCTCGCGAATCGTCGGAATCGCATGCGTCGTCTTGGGCGCAGCCGTGCTCATCCGGCTCGACGTCCTCAGTCTCGTCGGCGGACCCATGGGTTAGGTCTCCACCGACAGGTCATCGACACTCGAGCCTTCATCGGGCGATAAGGTAACGGATGGGTAAACGGGATTCCGCCCCGCGATGCCTCGATCAGGCACGATTTACAAAGATGGAGCGGATAAGGGGTCCTCGGCGATGACTGACCCGCGGGTGGCGAGTGGCATGGAAGCGCAGATGTCGAGGCGGCGTAGCCAGCTCTCGTCTGGCGCGCGACACCTCGGATGGAAGGTCGGGTTCAGCACGCGAGCGGCCATGGACCGGATGGGCATCAGCGCGCCCTTGTTCGGCTTCATGACAGACCGCAGTCTCCTGAAGACCGGATCCAGCCTGTCGATCGCCGGCTGGACACGAGCCGTGATCGAGCCGGAGGTTGCCGTTCACCTGGGCAAGAACGTGCCGGCGGGTTCGGACGTGGCCGCAGTGAGGGCCGCCATCGCCGGCCTCGGCCCCGCTGTCGAGGTGGCCGACCTCGATCCCGATGTCCAGGACGTGGAAGGCATCCTGTCTGGCGACATTTTTCACCGCCACGTGCTTCTCGGTCCGGTCGATGGGGCGCACGCAGGGGGATCGCTTGCCGGCCTCGAAGCCCGAGTGTTTCGGGATGGCGAGAAGATCGCCGGCGCCGCGGGTCCGGCCGACTTCCCGGGCGACACCGTGGTGATCCTCCAGGCGCTCGCGCAGGCGCTTGAGGCAAACGGTGAGGCGCTCAAGGCAGGCGATGTCGTAATCACGGGTTCGCTCGTTCCTCCGGTCAAAGTGGGGGCCGGACAGGTGATACGGGCCGAGATCAGCCCGCTCGGCGAGATCGAAGTGAGATTTCAGTAGACCGCCCATAGACCCCCGGCCCTAGAGGCGATGCGCTGCATCGCAACCAGGGTCGGCTCGTGGCTTAAGTCCGGTTGGGCCGTTAAGTACACCGCTACTATTCAGTCCCCGGGCCGCCCTTGCTGGCTGCCGGGTATCGCGGTAAGTTACCACTACTGTAAATTACCACGGTGGTGGAGAATATGCTTTCCCTCCATGACAAAGGCCAAGGCAGGTGCGCGCGATTCAGATCACCTGCGGCTCGAAGGAGAGGTGGTCGGCCTGTGGTTCGAGATGCAGGCCCGCCTCGAGGCCCACTTCACAGACCTGGCCGCCCAATACAAGCTCACCGGCGTCCAGGCCAAGGTCCTGCTTGTCCTTCAACCTGAAACCCCGATGACGATGCGCTCAGTCGCCGCGGCGCTGCGGTACGACGCCTCCAACCTCACCGGCGTGGTCGATCGACTCGAGGAGATGGGCGCGGTGCGCCGCCAGCCCCACCCGAGCGACCGGCGCGCCAAGGGTGTGATTCTCACCGCCGAGGGCCAGCGCGTCAGGCGCGGGTTCTGGGAACGGCTAACGGGCAACACGGGTCCGCTGGGCCGGCTCAACGACCGCGAGCTGGTGAGCCTGCGGCGCCTGCTCGGCACGGCCTTGCGGAACCCGCCGCGCTAGGGCGCAGCAATCTCTCGTCTGACAAACTGACCTGGATGCGCGGCTTCTCTGTTGGCCTGGTCGTCCTGGTTGTTCTGGGGGTGACCGTGCTGTCCCTGCGACCAGGTGGCATCCGAAAACAGCTGCGATTTGTCGCCCGGCGGTTCCGGATCATGCTCGTGCTTGGCGGCATCTTCGTGGCCGGCTCGACGATCATCCGCTTCGCCGCACCCCAGGGAGTGATCGCGGACTACGGGCCGCCTGCGCTGGCGGTCGTCCTGGCGGGAGTGTTCATGATCGTCGGACGCGATCCGTCGGAGAGGACCGACTCCCTGACCTGAGCGCGAGCAGTGCCGGGCTCAGCCTGTGTTCTGAAGTCCCGCGGCGACTCCGTTCACGGTGACGAGCAAGACCAGTTCCAGGCGCGCACGTTCCAGCTGGTCGATCGACTCACCCCTCAGCGCTTCCAGCGTGTGCAGCTGGATGTGCGAGAGAGCGTCCACGTACGGGTTGCGGAGCTCAACCGCCCAGGAAAGGACGCGATGGTGTTCCAGCAGCCTTGAATGGCCGGTGACAGCGAGCACCCGGTCGACCGTGAGGTCGTACTCCGCCAGGATCCGCGCGGTGAGGTCGGCGCGCCCGCCCAGGTGCAGGTACCGCTCGGCGATGCGGCGATCGGTCTTGGCCAGGCTCATCTCCGCGTTGTCGATCAGGACGTTGAAGAGCGGCCATTCGGCGTATGCCTCGCGCAGCTCCGCAAGGTCCGCGGCCGCCATCCCGCTCCCCAGCCCGAACCAGCCAGGCAGGTTCAGCCGCATCTGCGACCAGGCGAAGACCCACGGGATCGCCCGCAGGTCGTCGAGCTTCTGCGACTGGCCGCGGCGCGCAGGCCGCGAGCCCAGCCTGAGGCGCCCGAGCTCGTCGATCGGGCTGACACGGCTGAACCACTGCTCGAAGCCATCGCTCTCGACCAGGCCGCGGTAGGCGGCACGCGCCGGCTTCTCGATTTGAGCTCCGAGGTCCCGGAAGCGATCGTCCACGCGCGTCTGATCGATCTCGGGCCGAGAGGCGGCCCGGCCAACCTCAGGCAGCGAGGCCAGGAGGACGGCGGAAGCGACCTGTTCGAGGTGCCGGCGCGCGATGGCCGGGTTGGAGTAGCGCGCGAAAACCACCTCGCCCTGTTCGGTGACCTTGAAGTGGCCCGCGATCGAGCCCGGGGCCTGGGCGCGAATCGCGCGGTTTGCCGGACCGCCCCCACGACCAAGCGCCCCGCCGCGACCGTGAAACAGGGTCAAGCGGACGCCTCGGCGCGCCGCCCATGCCACCAGCTCGGCCTGCGCTTCGTACAGGGCAAGGCTGGCGGAAACTGGCCCAACCTCCTTGGTCGAGTCGGAATATCCGAGCATCACCTCGAGGCGCCCCGAGATGTCCATCTGGCGCCGCACCGGCTCGAGCTCGACCATGCCGTCGAGCACCTCCGGCGCGCGGCGGAGGTCTTCCACGGTCTCGAACAGCGGGATGACCTCCATCTCGAGTCCCGCCGCCTGCTGCCCGGCTGCCTCCGCCAGCGCATAAACGTTGGCCACGTCCCCGGAGTCCCGGGTGAAGCTGACGATGTAGCGCCGGCACGCGGCCGCACCGAACCGCTCCTGGATCTGCCTCATCGCGCGAAAGGTGGCGAGCACCTCCCCGGTCTGCGTGGAGCGCCGGCCGCCGCTCGCGATCTCGGTGAGAGCTGCTTCGTGGATGCGGCTGTGCTGCCGGACCTCGAGCTCGGCAAGGTGAAAGCCGAACGTTTCGACCTGCCAGATCACGTTCTGGAGCTCGCCGTATGCAGGCCGAACGGCGCCGGCCGCCGCGAGCGACCTCTGGACAGCTCGCAGGTCGTCGAGAAGCGCGGCCGGCGAGCGGTACGCCATCGAACGGTCAGTCAGCCGCGTGGCCCTGATCCGGTCCGCCACATATAGAAGGTATTGGCGGTGCTGCTCGGACGGCGATCGGGCGGCCA
>DAITQH010000049.1:0-5129 GCA_036833175.1 Candidatus Dormiibacterota bacterium | reverse complement strand
AGGTTGGGCGAGCCGCGCGGCCGCCAGCCGCGAGCCGAGGTCCTCATCGGGTGGCGTGGTGATCGTGTCGGCAGTGAGCGAGCGGCCGATCCGCGTGACCGCGGTCTCGAGCCCGCGGAGCACGTGGTCCGCATGGATCTCCATCGCTTCGACCGTCACGGCGGCGGTCACTGCGGGGTTGCCGTCGCGATCGCCGCCGACCCAGCTACCCAGCCGTATGAAGGGAGGCGCCAGTGGAGGGCGCAAGCCCGCGTCGGCCGGACCGAGAGCGGCGTCGAGGTCGCGGTAGATCTCGGGCACGGCTCGAAAGAGGGTCTCGTCGAAGATCGCCATCACAGAGCGCACCTCATCAAGAGGGCGGACCTGGGTGCTCCGGAGCTGGGCCGTGCGCCACAGGAGGTCGATCTCCTCGAGCAGGCGCCGCCTCGCCTCTCTCTCCTCGCGCCCCGAGACGCGCGGATCGTCGAGCACCTCGAGCTGGTCGCCGACGCGCATGATCGCGGCCACGACTGCTCGCCGGCGGGATTCGGTCGGGTGGGCGGTCAGCACCGGGTGGATCACCAGGTCGTCGAGCAGGCCGCGGAGCATCTCGTCGCCGTCGCGAGAGCGGATCTCGGCCACCGCCTGTGCCAGCGACTCCGCGAGCGGCTCGGTGCCGCGATCCCGCTCGCGCAAGGCCCTGGCTCGATGCCTTTCCTCGGCGAGGTTCACGAGCTGGAAGTAGCACGTGAACGCGCGCGCCACCTGCTCCGCGCGGCCGATCGGCCACGACTCCACCAGCCGCGAAGCGGCGCCTTCGTCGTCGGTGTCGCGCGCCGCTATCACCGTGCGGCGGAGTTGCTCGACGTCCTCGAGGAGGCCGGCGCCCCCGTACTCGGACAGCACCTGGCCGAGCATGTCGCCCAGGAGGCGCACCTCGCGCCGCAAGGGGACCGGCATTTCGATGCGTGCGACCTCGCGCGATTTCACGGCGACATTCTCCGGCCCGGCACATCTCTCGTGTCGATTCGATTTATGCGAACATTTGCTCGCTGTGGCGCTTTCTGCAGGCGCTGACCAGTTGAGCCTCAACACCGCCGACCCGGCCACCCTGGTCGTGGACCTGAACTGCGCCTTCGCCTCGATCGAGCAGCAGCACGACCCGAGCCTCCGCGGCAGGCCGCTCGCGATCGCCGCCTACGCCACGAACGCCGCCACCATCGTCTCCTCGTCGCGCGAGGCAAGGGACCTCGGCATCAAGACCGGGATGAAGGTCTTCGAGGCCAAGGCGATCTTCCCAAAGGTGCTGGTGATGGAGCCCAACCCGCCGCGCTACCGCGCGGTGTCCGACCAGCTCATGGAGATCCTCGAAAGGCACAGTCCGGACGTGCTGCGGATGTCGATCGACGAGGCCTCGATGAACCTCGCCGGGACGCCTAACCTGGTGCGGCTCGGAACCAGGGGTGTGGGGCTCGCCATCAAGAAGGCACTGCGCGAGGAGGTCGGGGTGTGCGTCACCTGCTCGGTCGGGATCTCTACCTCGATCTGGATGGCGAAGCAGGCGTCCAACCTGAACAAGCGTGACGGGCTCGAGCGTATCGACCACACCAACCTGGTTTCGGTGTTCGAGCGCTTGCAGCTGACGGATCTCTCCGGAATCGCCGAGGCCTCCGCCCGCCGCCTGCAGCTCGCCGGGATCCACACGCCGCTCGAGTTCCTGCGCTCGACTCCTGAGGCGCTCCACCGCGCCGGATGGAACTCCGAGCACGCCAAAGGGTGGCTGCAGAGGCTGCGCGGTTTCGAGGTCAGCAACTTCGAGGGCGTGGCGCGCAAGAGCTACAGCCACTCCCACGTGATGGCGAAGGCGACGAGCTCGCAGCAGGAGCTCGAAGAGTTGCTGATGCGCCTGTCCGACATGGTGGGCCGACGGCTGCGGAGCGCCGGGCGTCGCGGCCGGGTCGTCTCGATTGGGGTCGTATACCGGCCGGTGGCCGGCCATTTCTCGAAGCAGGTGACGATCCCGAATCCAATCTCCACCGGCGAGGAGATCTACCGCGCCGCGCTCGAGCTGCTGGCCGCCCGCGAGCCGCGCCGCCTTGTCGGCACCCTCGGCGTCGGGATCGCAGGATTGACAGAGGCCGGCGCCGGGCAGATGGCATTGTTCGCGCCTGAGGTGCGCCCGCGCAACGAGCGCCTGGAGATGGCGATCGATGCGATTCGCGACCGGTTCGGCGAGGACGCGGTGCAGCGCGCTCGCCTGCTCGGGCGGGCGAAGGTCGTGCGCGACAGGATCGCTTTCGGCAACACCGGCCACCCGGACGAAGACTGATTGGCCGCCGTACGCTGGACCTAGCGATGGACAAGTGCACGCATCTCGATGCGATCCGCGAGGTTTCCGCCGGCGCCGACGGCTGCGAAGACTGCCTGGCGGTTGGGGACTCGTGGGTGCACCTACGCCTGTGCATGACCTGCGGTCACGTGGGTTGCTGCGACAGCTCGCCGAACAAGCACGCCACCAAGCACTACCGCCGCACCGGGCACCCGATCATCAGGTCGTTCGAGCCCGGCGAGCACTGGGGCTGGTGCTACGAGGACGAGGTCATGCTCGACCCGACCGGGTGGCCGGGCCTCGGTCCCGTCGCGCATCCCGCCTGAAGCGTCAGGCCTGCTGCATCAGGGCCGCCGCCAGCTTCGTCACCGTGTTCCAGTTGCGCGCGGTGACCACGACCTTCCAGTGCTTCTCCAGGAATGCGGACACGTTTGGCGCCGCGAGAATACCGTCTGGACACCACTGATAGACCGTGCGTTCGCCGACGCGAATGTGATCTGGTCCGAGCGCTGACGGATCGTGGGCCGTCAGCATCGCAGCGTCCGGCTGTTCCGACAAAAAGAGAGCCAGCATCCTCGACCCGTCAGTGCTCGCGTCGACCATTGGGTTTCCCTCGATCACAGCGCTCAGCTCCGCATCCGTGCGGATCACGCACCTGACGGTCATGCCGAGCGTGTTGTCCAGGGCTTGCTCGATCTCGCTCGCCAGCTCACGCGCATTTTTGCTCCGGCTCGTGAAGATGACATTTCCGCTGTTCAGGTAGGTCTTGACGTCGACGTGGCCAAGGCGGCCGAGTAACTCTCGCAGGTCTTCCATCGCCACTCTCTTGTTGCGGCCCACGTTGATACCGCGCAGCAGTGCGGCGTATTTCGGCAAGGGCTAAACGTAGGCCGTGGCGAGGCGCTCGATACCGGTGAGCTGCGCATCCGGCCTGTCAGCCAGGTAAGCCTTACGCAGCTCCTCGGCGCCGGCCTGCTCCACCTGCACGAACCCACTTCGGCGCAGCAGGTCCTCGAACTCACTCGGTCGGAAAAGGCTGAGGAATTGCTCTCCTCGCTCTTCGGCCTGGGACATGGTCCATTTCAATCCAGCGGCGGCCTGCTCGCTCAGCTCGGTCTCAGGAACGACATAAGTGATGACGAGGCGAGAACCCCTCGCAAAGGAATCGACCAGCTGCAGCATCTCTTCGATCGCGGGCTGTGCGAAGTACTGCGTCAGCGCGATCGCTGAAACGATGGCCGGCTTTGCCGGATCGAACCCCGCGTCGACGAGCGGTGCGCGCAGGCCGCCGCTGGTGAGGTCGAAAGGGACAAACCTGACAGAGGAAGGAATCGCAACGCCCATCTCGTGAAGGTGGCGTAGCTTCCACGCCTGGGACGCGGAGCGGTCGACCTCGAAGATCGCCAGGTGTTCGGCAACGTCTGGCCGCCGGTACGCAAACGAGTCCAGGCCTGCACCGAGGATGACGTACTGGTCGATGCCCGCGCGAATGGCCACAGCGACCGCGTCCTCGACGAAGCGGGCCCGGATGGCGAAGGCAAGGCCCAACGACTGGCGTGACGCTTCTGGGAGCTGCGCCGTCAGATGAGCCAGGAGCCTTTTTCCAGCCTCGCCGGCCAGCCCGAGCGCGAGGTGGTCCATCAACAGAGGCCGGTCGCCTTGACTATGGATGGCGCGGCCCACTGCCGCCAGGGTCGCCGTGTGCCCGGGCCCGGTTTCGATTTCCTGCAATTGCTCCTCCACCGTGGTGATCGCGACCCCGCTTGAGGCTCCCTGTATTCCACGATTGATCCGAACCACACCATCGTGGTTGTCGCGCATCGTGCGATGGACACCTAACCAGGCCGCGTCTCGCTCGATAGAGTCGGCGCCATGCAATTGAACCGCCCGACTTTGATGGCCCGCATCTCGACGCAGATCTCCGGCTCCGCCGACCTCAACCAGGTGATTCGTTGGCTAATCGAATGCCAGTGCGACCCGATGAGCCTGGAGGCACGGCACCTACCCGCGCTCGGGCGGGGCAGCCGGCTCCGGGTCGCCCGCCCGGTCACAGCGCCGCGCGCGGTGCTCTGCGCCCTGTGGCTGTTGGAAGAGCTCGATGCCGGAGTGTGCCTGCTGGCGGGCCACCTGCGCTTTGTGGCTCACCCGACTGCATCCGAGATCAAGGTGAGCTTTGACGGTCACGTGCGCCCGCAGATCGGCGACGCCGCGCTACAGCTCCTGGAGCTGATCGCCTTATCGATCAAGCGCTTGGGCCCTCTTGCTCTCGTCGAGATTGCTCCGGTGAGGCCACCGATGACCGCTACCGGCTAGCCGGCCTTCGTCCTCATCGCGCGCTGGCCACGACACCGCCGACCGCGACTAGCAGGAGCAACGCGACTCCGATGAGCACTGGGGCGGTCACCGCAAGCAGCTGCTTGAGGACGCTGTTGCGGCGGCGCTTACGCAACAAGCCAATCCTGAAATTCAGGCTCAGTGGGAGACTACTCACAGTTACGTAGTCTGATTTGGTGAGCGTAACAATGTCAGCAATGAGATTGGCGGAGAGGAGGCGCGGCCTCCCCTCCCATCCCACTCGTCTCGATCTCTCCAGCGAGGCAGGAGAGTCGTCGTGCTACTTACCGTTACCGCCCTGCCGGCCGGGGTCGCCCTGTGTGCCGACCTCTGTGCCGACGAGCTCGTCGTTGGACCGGCTCGTGTCGCCCTGGTTCGAGTTACCCGGATCGCAACCCTCGGGGCCGTTGCCCACACCCTGGTTGCAGTGGGCCTTCTCGTTGCCCTCGCCGCGTGTGCCAGGTGCGCAGCCGACGAGCGTAGTGCC
>DAITQH010000048.1:0-17037 GCA_036833175.1 Candidatus Dormiibacterota bacterium | reverse complement strand
GAGCTCAGGGGCAACGAGTGGGAGTACATCAAAGACTGCCTCGACACCGGCTGGGTGTCGTCGGTCGGCTCTTACGTGGACCGCTTCGAGCAAGCGCTCGCCGCCGCGACTGGCAACCGGTTCGCGGTGGCAACTGGCTCTGGCACTGCCGCGCTCCACATCAGCCTCCTGATTTCTGGCGTGCAGCCGGAGGACGAGGTGCTCGTCTCGAGCCTGACATTCATCGCGCCCGTCAACGCGATCCGCTACTGCGGCGCATGGCCGGTGCTGGTGGATGCCGAGCCGGAGCACTGGCAGATGGACCCCGAGCTTGTCGTTCGCTTCCTGAATCGCGAATGTCAACTCACCGGTGGAGTCCTCCGCAACATCCGAACCGGCCGTCGAGTCAGCGCCCTGCTGCCCGTCCACATCCTCGGCCACCCGTGCGACATGGATCCGCTTCGCGAGGCGGCTGAGAAATTCGGTCTGGCCGTGATCGAGGATGCGACCGAAAGCCTAGGGGCCCGCTACAAAGATCAGCCCGTCGGTCATCTCAGCCGGCTTGCTTGCCTGAGCTTCAATGGCAACAAGCTCATCACCACCGGCGGCGGCGGGGCCATCGTCACCGACGACGCCGACCTGGCCGCCCGCGCCAAGTACCTCACGACCCAGGCCAAGGACGACCCGCTCGAGTACGTGCACAACGAGATCGGATACAACTACAGACTGACGAACATCCAGGCTGCGATGGGCTGCGCCCAGGTCGAGCTGCTCGACAGCTACCTTGAGGCCAAGCTCGACATTGCGGCCCGCTACCGCCGCGGCCTCGAAGCCGTGCCGGGGATCACTTTGATGCCCCAGGCTCCGTGGGCCGCCAGCGCGTGGTGGCTGTACACGATCCTGGTCGACGAAAGTCGTTACGGAAGCGACAGCCGCGGTCTCCTGCGACGTCTGGGGGATGACCGGATCCAGGCCAGGCCGCTGTGGCAGCCGGCGCATCTCAGTCCCGCCCATGCGGGCAGCCAGGCGCTCGGAGGAGAAGTGGCGGCCAGGCTCAATCGCGATGGGCTGAGCCTCCCATGCTCCGTCGGGCTCAAGGAGGCCGACCAGGACCGTGTGATCGCGGCAGTACAGCGGTACGCCAGTTGAAGGTGCTGGTCACTGGTGGGGCCGGCTACCTCGGTTCGGTGCTGGTCCCGAGGCTGCTGCGCGGCGGCCACGAGGTGCGAGCGCTCGACAGCCTGATGTACGACGGCTCGTCGCTGCTTTCGGTCTGGTCGGATCCAGCTTTTGAGTTCGTGAGAGGAGACGTGCGCGACCTCGACCTGATGCGCAGCAGCCTGTCCGGAGTCGACGCTGTTGTGCACCTGGCTGCCATCGTGGGCGACCCGGCGTGCGCTCGCGATCCGGACCTGGCGAGGGCCGTAAACCTGGAGGCGTCGATCGCCGTTCTCGACGCCGCGGCCGAGGCGGGAGCGCATCGTTTCGTCTTCGCATCGACCTGCAGCAACTACGGGCGGATGTCCGATCCGACCAAGTACGTCGACGAGACCGCTGAGCTCAAGCCCGTCTCTCTGTATGCCGAGACGAAAGTTGGCGTGGAGCGACGCATGCTCGAGTCACCTGGCGAGTTCGGCGACCTCGCCGTAACAGCGCTGCGATTCGCGACCCTGTACGGCTCATCGCCACGGATGCGATTCGACCTGACCGTGAACGAGTTCACGATGGAGCTGCTCACGAAGAAGGAGCTGATAGTTTTCGGCGAGCAGTTCTGGCGCCCTTACGTTCACACGACTGACGCAGCGCGCGCCGTTGAGGCCGTGCTCGAGGCGCCCCAAGAGAAGGTCGCAGGGAAGGTCTTCAACATCGGTTCGACCGAGCAGAACTTCCAGAAGCAGCAGCTGGTCGAGATGATCCTTCCCCTCGCGGCCGGTGCGAGCGTCGAGTACGTGCATCGCGACGAGGACCCACGCGATTACCGCGTCTCGTTCGCGAAGGTCGAGCGCGAGCTCGGCTTTCACACCACGCGCACCGTCGATGATGGGATCCGCGAGGTCGCCGCTCTCGTCAGCGGTGGCGTGATCCAGGACTTCGCCGATCCGAGATATCGAAATTGACCGATCAGGCCAAACTCTCGGAAGAGCTCGAGCAGGAGGGCGCCGCTTTCGACACCCGGATTCGCGAGCGCATGGCGCATGGACATGTTCCAGACCTGAGGCGAGCGACGCCAACCGACTGGTTCAACAACAACGTGTGGCGCCGTCCGCTCTTCGTGAACATGCTGAACCAGCGCGTGATCAGCTTCTGTGTGAGCAATCTCGAACCGGGGAGTCGTGTCCTCGAAGTCGGATGCGGCCCAGGGCACATGTCGCTGGAGCTTGCTCGCAATGGCTTTCAGGTCACCGGTCTCGACGTCGCGGGCGAAACTCTCGAAGTCGCCCGCAAGCTCGCGGAGGAAAACACCTACCGGGATAGCTGGGGAGGCGTGGATTACGTCCGGGCCGACTTTCTGGATTGGCACCCGGACTCAAGCGAGCGGTTCGACGCCATCTGCTTCTTCGGCGCCCTCCATCACTTTCCTGACGTGGAGCAGGTGCTTGATCGCGCGCTGGAGCTGATTGGTAGAAACGGCCGCATGGTCGCATACGAACCGGCCCGCGATTGGTGGCTGGACACGGATGCGTCCCTGATGATCCTGGTGCGGCTTCTGCTCAGCGGGGCGGGCGCCTGGTACCAGGACCTGCCGCAGCTCACAAGCCGAGAGGACCTCGACACCATGATCGCGGCGACGCTGGCCGAGATCCGCAACGCCCACCCCGCCGGCGAGCCGGCTCAGTCGCCGCGCGACAACTCGGCATATGGGACGGAGATGCTGGCGGCCATTCGTGAGCGTTTCGACGAGATCGGATATGCACCGGCGACTGTGATGTTCGACCGCGTCGTCGGAGGCATCAGGCTCGAGCCGGATGAGCCCGTGGACAGGCTTGCGCATACGCTCGAGGTCTTCGAGCTGCACGCCATCGAGACGGGTTTGATGCACGCCGCCGGGTTCATGTTTGCCGGCCGCGCCAGGGGCGGTTGATTCAGGGCGTGGCGCGTAAGCTAGCCGCACCATGCGCGCGGTAGGGATCGGCGCCGGCGGCCACGCGAAGGTCTTGCTCGAGGCGCTGCTGGCACAGCACGATATCGAGATCATCGGGCTGCTGGACTCTGATCCCCAGTTGAAAGGCCGCCAGGTGCTGGGAGTGCCCGTGCTGGGCGGCGATGACCTGCTGGAACAGTTGCATCGCGACGGCGTCCGCCACGCGTTCATGGGTGTCGGCGGGGTCGGCGACAACTCCGTGCGCCGGCAGCTGTTCGAGAGGGTTCAGAAGGGCGGCTTCGAGCTCCTGTCCGTTCGCCACGCCACAGCAGTGGTGTCGCCAAGCGCCGAGCTTGGCGAAGGCACCTGCCTTTGCCCCGGTGCGATCGTCGGTGCGGGTGCCCGGCTCGGACGCAATGTGATCGTCAACACGGGCGCGATCGTCGAGCACGATTGCGATGTGGGCGATCACGTCCACATCGCGAGTGGGGCGGTGCTGGCGGGCGCAGTCGTAGTCGGCGAAGGCGCGCATGTAGGCGCAGGCGCCGCCGTCCGGCAGGGCGTGCGCATCGGACGCGGTGCTCTTATCGCCATGGGTGCGGCTGTCATTGAAGACGTGCCCGATGAGGTCACTGTCGCCGGGGTGCCGGCGCGGCCGATGCGGGGCCGGTGACGGCGTGAAGAAGCTGGATTCGCTTCTGATCGGCCGGGCGCAGACCTTGCGCGAAGCGTTGCGGTGCCTGGATGCAAACGGCGAAGGGATCGCACTCGTCGTCAACGATGACGGCAAGCTGCTCGGGACAGTCACCGATGGCGACCTGCGCCGCGCGACTCTTGCCGGCCTGGACGTGGACAAGGAAACTGTGGACACTCTGCTCCGCCAGCGCGAAGGCAAGAAGGAGCACCCCCTGACGGCGCCAGTGGGAACCAAGGCCGTCGACCTCATGCGGATGATGAAGACCTCCAGGCTGAGGCACATCCCGCTAGTGGACGCGAAAGGCCGGGTCAAGGAGCTCGCGCTTCTTCGGGAGCTGGCGCTGGAAGATGAGCTGCCCGTCACCGCGGTCGTGATGGCCGGCGGCTTCGGCACCAGGCTCCGTCCACTGACCGAGAAAATGCCGAAGCCGATGCTTCCGGTTGGGGATCGTCCAGTGATGGAGCACGTCCTGGAGCAGCTCCAGAAGGTGGGCATCTCTCACGTGAGCATCACAACGCACTACAAGTCGGAGGCAATAGTCGAACACTTCGGCGACGGCCACCGCTTCGGCCTCGAAATCGACTACGTCAACGAAAAAGAGCCACTGGGAACCGCCGGTGCCCTGGGCCTGTTGAAGCCACCGGCGGGACCTGTGCTGGTCATCAACGGTGATGTGATTACGCAGGTCAACTTCCGATCGATGCTCTCCTACCACGCCGACAACCATGCAGATATGACGGTGGGAGTGCGCCGGTTCGAGCTGCAGGTGCCTTATGGCGTGGTCGAGATGGAAGGACCCGAGGTCCACCGCCTCGACGAGAAGCCCACGCTCCGCTTCTTCATCAACGCAGGTGTTTACCTGATCGAGCCCACCGTCCTCTCGCTGATCAAGGGCAGCGAGCGGCTTGACGCGACTGAGCTCATCGACCGGCTCCTCGCCGCAGGCAAGAAGGTGGTCGGCTTCCCGATCCATGAGTACTGGCTCGACATCGGCCGGCCGGACGACTACGTCCAGGCCAACGCGGACTGGTCCGATGCCTGAGGCCGTTCCGTCCTGAAGGCCAGCCAAAGCCTCCCTGGCGACGAGACTGTGGTCGAACCGCCTAGCGGGATCGATGCTGCTCAGGGCGGGGGCTCAATCTTCCGGGTCGGGCACGGGTTCCGCCTCAGGAACGCGGCCATTTACATCGTGTCGAACGGTCTCCAGCGCGGGTCCACCGTCATCGTGGCTCCGCTCTTGCTGGCGCGACTCTCGGTGTCCGAGTACGGCGTCTACGCCCTTCTGCTGACCGTCTATACGCTGGGTCCGCCGATGCTCTCGCTGGGCCTGTACGGGGCCATCGGGCGGTTTTACTTCGACACCAAGAACGTCGCCGAACGCCATCGTGTCAGCTCCACTCTGGTGGTCGCGCACGCGGCGACTGTTTTGGTGGTCACAATCCTGATCGACCTTGTCCTGAGCAATTCAGTGACCTCGATCGTGGGCATCCCGTACATCTACTTCCGGCTGATCCTGTGGGCGGCGGCAGCGGCGGCGTTATATGAAGGAGCGGCGGCATACTGGCGCGCCGCGGAGCGTCCCCTCGCCGTGGCCATCGCCGGCCTTGCATCGGTCTTCGCCACGACGGGCGGCATGGTCTCGCTTCTGTTCCTCACCTCGTTGGGTCTAGAGGGCGTTTTGATCGGGCTGGCCGTGGGCCAGGGGATCGTGTCCTTGACGATGTTCGCGCTGGTCGTCCGGGAGATCGGCGTAAGCCGGCACCTCTCGCTGCTCAAAGCGGCGCTGGTGTTCAGCCTGCCGTTGATTCCGTATCTACTTTCCGGCTGGCTGTTGCGAGCCGCCGACCGCTGGATTCTTGATATCTACCGCAACCAGGCGGAGGTCGGAGCCTACTTTTTGGCCGTCCAGCTCACGTCGTTGATCTCGCTGGTCATGTTCTCGGCGAACGACGCAATCGCCCCCCGGTTCCTCGCGCGCTTTCGGGACGACGGCAGGGCTGGAGCCCAGGCCTTCCACGCACGGCTCTTTCCCCTTTACCTCCTCACCTCGGCTGGTCTCGCAGCCGGAGCTATCCTCATCGGTCCGCTCGCAGTCCAGGTCCTTTCACACGGCAAGATCACCCACATCAGCCTGGTGCTTTCAGTGCTCGCGTGTGGGTTCGTCGCGTCAACCCTCTACGTTCCGTTTGCGAACTCGTTCTTCGCCCTCAAGAACACCCGGTACCTCTTCGCGCTGACGATGTCGAGCGCAGCAGTCAGCGTGTTGCTGAACTTTCTACTGATTCCGGTGCTCGGCGGTGTCGGCGCCGCCACCTCGCTGCTCATCGCCTACTCGTTGCTGCTCGGGCTGGCGATGTTCTTCGCAAACCGCAACCTGGGTCTGCGGCCCTTTGTGCCGGCGCTCGCGGGCGCTGCTGCGGTCTTGGCATTGTTGACGTGGGTCGCGCAGGCATGGATCTACACATGACGTTGGTCATAGCACGCACTGAGGCCGACCTCGTTAGACGTGCTGACCAAGCGGATCCAGTGCTGTGGCTGGGAAGCCGGCCACTTCCAGAGTCGCTTCGTTCACGAGCTGTCGCCGTCCCAGTCGATTCGTCTGCACTGGACGGTTGGCTCGCGGTCAGGCGCCTTGGAGATGAGCTGACCGGCGGAAGGTCGGTCAAGCAGGCTCTCGAGTTCGACGGGGTTTCGTTGTGGTGGTTCGTGCATCACTGGTTGGTCTACGGCAAGGGACTGACGGGTTGGGACGAGCGATACAGGGTGCTCCGTCGCGTCATGGCGGGGTTGCAAACGGCGCCGACTCGGCTGGTCCTGACGAGCCGGCGGGCAGACGACGACCTGGTCGTCCGGGCGGTGGCTGCGCAGAATGGAATTGGATACAGCTGGGACGCGCCTTACTGGGTCAAGCTTCGAGAACGATTCCTGCTCCGGTGGCGAGCGCAGGCCCTGATGGGAGCTCGGCTGGCCAAGCTCCTGCTGCGCGGGTTGCTCGCACGCCTGATGCGCAAGAACAGCCTGGCCGGTAGAGGGCACATCGATCTCCTCTTCTACACCTCCTCATCGACCTGGAATGCCGTCAAGGGCACCGACCGGCTGTTCACGCCGCTGCTCGAAGAGGCCAAACGCCGCGGGCTGAACGTCGCCGGCCTCCACCTCGACTACCGACCCAACCTTGGACTCGACACCCTTTCCAGCCTCGACCGCCGCATCGTCGCGTGGGAGTCGCTGGTGACCCCAGCGCGTGCGTGGCGCGCCATGGCCCGGGGACGCGCCATCGAGCGAGCTCTCGGAAGCGAGTTTCCTGGCCAGGTGCACGGGATGCCCGCCTCTCGACTGTTGACCGACCGATCCGCCGCCCTGCGGTCTCGTCTATCGGACGCGGTCCTTGCCATCGAAACCGCGCGCCACGCGATTGCAGTGTTGCGTCCGCGAAGCGTGTATGTCGTCGACGCATATGACCTTTGGGCGCAGGCACTTGTGGTGGCAGCACGCGAAGCGGGAGTACCGTCCGTTGAGATCCAGCACGGCATCATCCAGGCGAACCACAGCGGCTACCTTCATCTGGATGGCGAAATTGCAGCCGATCGATCGCAGCTCAGCCCGTATAGCCCGACGCCGGACGTCATCGCCGTTTTCGGAGAGGGCGCGAAGAAGGCGTTGGTCGAGGACGGCCATTTCCCAGCTGACGCGATCCAGGTGACGGGCTCCCCAAACATCCAGGCCGCCCGGCAGCGTCAGGATGAGCGAAGCGAGATCCGTTCGAAGCTAGGGCTTCGAAAGGATGCTTTCACGGTGCTGTACTTCGGCGCTCCACATCACATTTTTCCCGCCGACATCGAGCACCTGCGCGCCTTCCTTGCCGCCTGCCGTTCACTGCCTGAGGTCGCGCCGCTCCTGCGGCCCCACCCGGCTGACCAGGGGCCGCGGCGGTATCAAGCTGAAGCGGCAGCTGCCGGAGTCGACGCTCCCGTGTTGACACAGGCTGACCCCTTCGAGCTGATCGTCGCGTCGGACGTTGTCATTGCGTTCAACTCGACCACCGCCCTCGACGCGATGGCGCTGGAGCGCGCTGTGATTCACATCAACATGTCAGGGTCGCCTGATCTTTTCCGGTTCGTCGAGGATGGTGGAGCGTTGAGAGCTACCGACCCGGAGGAGCTTCGAGCGGCCATCGCGGAGCTGAGCTCGCCTGACGCCCGGCTGCGCGTGGTCCGCAAGCACGCGGCATATATAAGCCAGTACTACGCTCAGTGCGCCAACCCGGCACACGAGATGCTCGAGATCGGATTTCCGAGCGCGGTGCCGACGTGACGCGAGGGTTCAGGTGGTGGGGGATCTGCGGCCTTGGAGCGGGAATCCCAATCGCGTTCGCAGTGCCGTCGCGGGGTGGAGGGACCGGCAGCATTTCCGTTGACATCCTCATCTGGCCGGTCCTTGTGGGCGCCCTGATGGTCGCGGGGTCGAGAGAATGGGGCGGCATTCGGCGTGACCTGGTCGCGCGGCTCTTGCTGGCATTCCTGATCGTCAGCGCGTTGTCTCTTCCAATCGGGATCGTGCTCTACCACAACCTCGATGGCCCGCGGTCGTTCGCCTACCAGTTCGTGATCATGCTCAATTTCGCAGCCGGCTACCTGGTCCTGCGCACGCTTGACGACATCGATCTGTTGATCCGAGCATTTGTTGCATCGATCGGTGTGCTGTCGATCGGGCTATCGCTCTACCTGCTGTCGGCAGGCATCCTTGGAAGCGTTCACTCGTTTCACAACAGCAACTTTCTGATGTCAACCATTTACGGCTGGCCTAACGGCTTCGCGATCGTCGTGACAGTCGGGATGATCATGGCCCTGTACGTAACGTCGACAGCCCAGACGCGCATCGTGCGCGTCGCTTATCTCGTGCTTGCGATCGGACTCGGCTTCTCCCTCGTCCTGACCTTCTCCAAGACGGGTTGGGTGGCGGCAGCGGTTGGGCTGTGGCTGCTCTGGCTGCGCTTCTGGAAAGTCCGGCTGCAGCTCCTTCTGGTGGCGGGGATTGTGGTCGTCGGGGTTGGGTTGCTGTTTGCCGCCAACGAAAGCTTTCGGATGCAGGTCTTCACGCTCGGGACGCTGGAGGTGCGGCTTCGCTTCGTCGCGGTGGTGCTCACCCGGCTGAACCCGATCATCCTGCTCGCCGGCAGCGGCTCGCAGAGCCTCGACACGCTCACACGGCCATTCGCGAATGTGGATTTGCTCAACGGCATCCTCGTCGGAGGCCTTGGCCCTCAGGACGAGTTCCTCAACGTCCTGGTCAAGAGCGGGGTGCTCGGCCTGGCCCTGTTCGTGGCCGCGCTGGTCGTGGTGATGTTGCGCACGCGGCGATTGACGATGAGCGCTGATAGCCGGGTTGCTCGCCTGTTCCGCTACTGGTACGCGGCGGCATGGGCCATCGTCGTGTCGTTGTTTTCCGTCGACGAGCTGCACTACTGGCCCATTGGCGCCGCCTTCTGGTTGATGGCAGGCGCGATGCTGCACCTCCTGCCACGCGCCGAACCGGTCCGAGAATCACCGCGATCTGCTCCGATGAACGATGACGCGAGAGCGGGCGACGCTCCCGCCGGCCGGCTGTCAACGAATCCCTAGGATGGCGGCTGCTATCGCGCCACCAATCGAGGCTCCACTCGGCCGCTACGTCCGTTGGGCGCTTGCGGTGACCGCTGGGTCGATGCCCCTGTATGTGGTGCGGTGGCACATCGGGCCCCTGCCCACCACTCTTCTCGAAATCGAAATCCTGGTCACTGTTGCTCTCTACTTGGTGGCCGTCCTGCGCCATGCCGCCCCGCGGCCGAAGCGCACGCCTTACGAAATCCCAATCGCCCTGTTCCTGTTGGCAGGCTTGGTCGGAATCGTCGTCGCCCCCGATCACCGTGGCGCGCTCGGCATCTTCCGCGCCTATCTGTTCGAACCGATCGCGATCTACTACGTGGCAACGGCCGTGCTGGGGACCAGTGAATCCATTGAGTCGATCCTTGGTGCTTTGGGTGTCGGAGCGGTGCTGTTCGCCCTGGTCGAGATGACAACCTTTGTGCAGGCGCTTGCGGGCCACAGGCTCGTGCTCGGCCACGCGGCTGCCGCGTTCGGCATCAATCCCAACTCGGTGGCGATCTACCTGGAACCTCTCATCGCGCTCGCGGCGGGATTCGCCCTCTTCGATCGCGGACGCCGCCGCTGGCTTGGAGTGGGCGTCTTGACCATCCTGTTGATAGCCGAGGCGGCGACGCTTTCGCGGGGCGGTCTCCTGGCGCTGGCGGCGCTGGTTGTGATTGCATTCGTGACGGTAGGGGCGGTTACTTTCCGCGCTGCGCTGCTGGCTGCGGCTGTCGCCGGGGCGCTGATCCTATGGCAGCTTCCATTCGTTGGGCTTCGGATCAAATACTTCCTCGTGGACCCTGCGCACACCCTGTTTGGGAGATTTCACATCTGGTCGGCGACGCTGCGAATGCTGCGTGACCATCCGATTTTCGGCGCCGGGATCAACGCTTACCAGACCACCATGGCGCCGTATCGCGCCACCGATGCGTACAAGGTCGCCGAGCCGTACCCACACAACATCGTCCTCACGACCTGGACCGAGCTAGGCCTGCTCGGGCTCGCCGCGTTCATCTACATCCTGGGGGCGCTGATCATCCGTCCCTGGAAAGCCCTGGCGACCTCCTTCGGGCTCTATCGCCCGGTGCTCTGGGGCCTCGGCAGCGCCTTCATCATGATCGCCGTCCATGGGCTCACCGACTCTCCTTACTGGAAGAACGACTTGAGCCTGGAGTTTTGGGTGCTGGCCTCCCTGGAGGTCGTCGCCCTGCGAGCGGTAAGCGCGGCGCAGGCGCAGCATGGCTGAACAATTGCCAAGTCCTCGGACGATCACGATCTGGGCGCTTGGGGTGACTGCGGCTTGCCTGCCCCTCTACGTGATCCGATGGCGCATCGGGCCGCTGCCGACGACGCTCCTCGAAAACTTAATCCTGCTCACGATCGCGGCCTACTGCGTCACGCTGTGGACCGAGCACCGCCTGCCGGCGGCGCGCACGTTCCTGGACATCCCGATCGCCGTCCTGCTCGTTGCCGGCGTCATCGGAATCGCCGTGGCCCCCGACCACACCAAAGCCATTGGCATCTATCGCGCCTATTTCCTCGAGGCGATCGCGATGTACTACATCGCTGTCGACATGATTCGCACCCGCGACGCTGTTCGGACGCTCCTCTTCGTCGCTGGGATCGGCAGCTCTCTGTTTGCGCTCGGCCAGATCGTGATTTTCGGCGTCGCGTTCGCCCACCACGCCGTCCAGCTGGGCGATGCCCCGGCGTTTCTCAACACGAGCCCCAACTCGGTCGCCCTCTACCTCGAGCCACCGCTGGCAGTCGCGCTCGGCTTCGTGCTGTTTCCCACCGCGCCACGCGAGCGCTGGATTGCGCTGGCCTGTCTCGTTTTCATCGGGCCCGCGATCATCCTCACCCTGTCACGGTCGGCCTACCTCGCGATGGCCGTCCTCGGCCTGGTGATGGTGCTCACCCTGCCCAGCGGGCGCTGGAGATTCGTTGCCATCGGAGTCCTGGCGGCGATCACACTTGTCGTGCTCGAGGTGCCGTTCGTGAATCAACGGCTCAACAGCCTCGCCCATTCAGTCACGCTGCGGTCTTCGCTCTACAGCCAGGCGCTGCGCGTGCTGTCGGAGCGCCCGATATTCGGGGCAGGCATCAGCGGCTTTCCGATCAGGGTCGCGCCGTTCCGGCCGCCGAACCAATCAATCCATCTGTATCCCGACAATCTCTGGCTGACCACCTGGAGCGAGCTCGGATTGCTGGGACTGGTCTCCTTCGCGGCGATCTTCTTCAGCCTGCTGTGGCGGGGCTGGAGGGCGGCCGCCCGAGCCACCGATATCTGGCGCCCGGTGGTCTGGGGGGCGTCAGGCGCCCTGCTCCTCTACCTGGTGCACGGAATGTTCGACTCGCCTTATTGGAAGAACGACCTCAGCGTGGAGTTCTGGCTGATCGCCGCCCTCGTGGTCGTCGCGATTCGCGGCGCGGCCGGCGTACTGGCGCCTCCCGCGCCCGAGCCGCCCCAGCCCGCGACCTAGGCTCCGCTCCAAGACTTCGCCAGCTCTTCCGATCCGATGGCGCGGCCCTCGGATGCTGACGTTATCAGCGCCAGCGCGAGGTGCAGGGCCCGCAGGCCGGCTTCGCCGTCCACCTCTGCCGCCCCGCCTTCTCCGACGGCTCGCAGGAAGGACTGGAGCTCCAACTTGAGCGGTTCAGATTGGGCGACTGGAAAGCGGATCACCTCGCCTTCGCTGACGGTACGCAGGTGGCTGAGACTGCCGCGACCACCCTCCACCTCGGCGTTCTTGAAGTGAGTCAGCTCCTGGGTCAGGTAGTTGACCGTGAACAGCCCCCGCTCCCCCAGCACGCTGAGCTCGCGGATCTTGGTCGGCGTGAGCCAGTTGACCTGGAGAACGCCAACGGCACCACTCTCGAACCTGAGGATCGCGTTGAGCATGTCCTCATGCTCGGTGTGAATGCGCTGCTCGGTTTCGGCAAAAAGGCGACTGATCTCTGAGCCCACGATCCGGCCCATGACATCAAGGTCATGCGTTGCGAGATCGATCACGACGCCCACGTCCCGAATTCGGGCGGGGAACGGTCCCTCGCGCCGTGCGTGAACCTGGAACACGCGGCCAAGCTCGCCGGCCGCAATCCGCTTCTGCAGCTCGCGGACGGCGGGATTGAACCTCTCGATGTGACCCACAGCGAGCAATTTCCGAGCCCGTGAGGCCGCCTCGACGAGGGCACGCCCTTCTTCGAGGGTGGGCGCAATCGGCTTTTCGACCAGCAGGTGAAGGCCGTGCTCGAGAACCGCGAGACCAACCGCTTTGTGAAAGCGAGTCGGTACGGCCACGATGACTGCCTCGAGCTGCTCGTGGTCGAGCATCTCCCGCCACGAGTCATAGCCCTTCATGCCGTACCTGCGGGTCGCCGCAGCGACGACCGCGGGCTCGCTGTCGCAAACCGCGACGAGGTCGGCATTCTCGATCTCGCTCAAGACCCGGAGGTGGTTCCGGCCCATCGCGCCCAGGCCGACTAGGGCGACGCGGGTCACGCCGTGGAAAGCGCCGTCCGCACGGAATCGATGATCCTGTCGAGGTCGCCGTCGGTCAGACCTGGGTGGACCGGCAGCGACAGCACCTGCTCAGCCAGGCGCTCCGAGACAGGTAGCGAAGTCGACCCATATCCAAGATCGACGTAGAGCGGTTGCCGGTGCACCGGCACCTCATAGTGGATCGCCGTTCCAACTCCGAGCTCTCGCAAGCGTTCCTGCACCCGATCGCGGCCGCTCTCGATGGCCACGGTGTACTGGTGGTACACATGCTTGTAGCCCTGCCGCTCGCGTGGGATTCTCAAACCTGGGGTCCCCTCGAGCCCGCGGCTGAGGATTGCGGCATTGCGACGCCTCGCCTCGTTGAACCTGTCGAGCTTGCGCAGCTGCTCGCGGCCGATGGCGGCGGCGAGCTCGGTGAGGCGGAAGTTGTAGCCGAGCACCTCATGGCGATAGCGTGTCGTGGCCCCGTGCTGACGAAGCAGCCGCACCTTGCGTGCAATCTCGTTGTCGCCGGTGGTGACCATCCCGCCTTCCGACGTCGTCATGTTCTTGGTCGGGTAGAACGAGAATGCGGCGCTGACGCCAAGGGCTCCCGTCTTGATTCCATCGATCGTGGCGCCATGTGCCTGGCATGCGTCTTCGATTAGGACCAGGTGATGCCGGTCAGCGATGTCGCGGAGCTCGCTGATGGCCGCGGGATGGCCGTAGAGGTCGACCGGCATGATTGCCTTCGTCCGCGGCGTGATCGCGCTCTCGACGAGGTCTGGATCGAGGTTGTAGGTGTCGGGTTCGATATCGACGAAGACGGGCCTGGCGCCGACGAAGAGCGCCGCGTTCGCCGACGACACGAACGTGAACGCGGTCGTGATCACCTCATCGCCTTCCTTCAAGCCGTTGGCAAGGAGAAGCAGGTGCAGCGCTGCCGTCCCGTTGGACAAAGCGACAGCGTTGCCGACCCCGCACCACTGCGCAAACTCCCGCTCGAACGCTTCGACAACCGGCCCCTGAGCCAGCTGGCCGCTGTCAAGCACGGCGAGGACCGCCTGCCGCTCCTCCTCGCCAATCTGGGGAGCTGCGATTGAAATTGTCTTGAGGGTATCCAAGGCCGCCTTCATGTTATGGATTGTGCCCAGTGCCGCGTGAACGCCGGTCAGGCGGTGGCCTCTTCGATGGCACTGACCACCTTATCCGCGGCGTGTCCGTCGCCGAACAAGGGGGCCCTTGCGCCCTTCGGGCGGAAGTTGCGAATGGCGTCGGCGATCTTCTGCGGTTCGGTGCCCACAAGCAGGTTCCAGCCGGCATCGACAGTTTCGGTCCACTCGGTCGTGTCTCTCAGGGTTATGCACGGGCGGCCGGCGAAGTAAGCCTCCTTCTGAACCCCTCCGGAGTCCGTGAGGATGGTTTCGGCGCCGTCCTCCAGGACCAGCATCTCGAGATAGCCGACCGGGTCGATAATCCGCACGTTGCGGCCTGCCTCGATGCCTCCTGACCGCATGGCGGCGCCAGTGCGTGGGTGGGCCGGAAAGATCACCTGGACACCTGAAAGCTCGACGCCGCGCAGGATCGCGCGCAGGCGATCCGGGCTGTCCACGTTCTCGGCCCGATGGGCGGTGAGCAGGTGATATTGCCCAGCTCGGATGCCGAGCTCCGACAGCACCGAGATCTTCTCCCGCGCTCGCTCGAGGTTCGACTTGAACGCATCGAACATCACGTCGCCAACCATCCGCACCCCATTGGTGATGCCCTCTCGAACAAGGTTGCTCACCGCAATTTCAGTGGGACAGAGCAGCAGCTTGCTGATATGGTCGGCGACCACCCGGTTGACCTCCTCAGGCATCAGCCGGTCATAGCTGCGCAACCCCGCCTCCACGTGCGCGACAGGCACGTGCAGCTTGGCGCCGGCGAGGGCGCCGGCGAGGGTCGAGTTGGTGTCGCCGTACACGAGGATCCAGTCAGGCGCGTAATCGATCGCCGCCGCCTCGATGCCTGCCAGCATCGCGCCCGTCTGGGCGCCGTGCAGGCCGGACCCGACTTCCAGATTGCGATTTGGAGCGGGGATCTCCAGCTGGCGGAAAAACAGCTCGGACATCGCGTCGTCGTAGTGCTGGCCCGTGTGGAGCAGAAACTCCTCATGGTTGGCCCGGAGAACGCGCGAAACCGGTGCCGCCTTGATGAACTGGGGACGCGCGCCCACCACGGTCAGGACCTTCATGCTCCGCACCCGAGACGGTCGTGGACCCTGAGCATCTGGTCCTGCGGAGTCTATTCGACCTGCCGTGCCAAGATAAACCCGGATTGACCATCGAGACCGTCTACATCCATCCCACCGCGGACGTGTCGAAGCAGGCACTGATTGGCGCCGGCACGCAAATCTGGAACGAGGCCCAGGTTCGAGAAGGCGCCGTCATCGGCAAGGAGTGCGTCGTCGGGAAGGGCGCGTACGTGGATAAAGACGTTCGCATCGGCGACCGGTGCAAGCTTCAAAATGGCGCGTTCGTGTTTCACGGATTCACACTCGAGGATGGCGTCTTCCTCGGGCCTGGCGCGATGTTGCTGAATGACAAGCACCCGCGCGCCATCAACCCTGACGGTTCCGCAAAAACTGACTCGGATTGGATCGCCAGCGAGGGTTTGGTTGAGTTCGGCGCATCGATCGGAGGAGGCGCAGTGATCCTGCCCGGCGTCCGGATCGGGCGCATGGCCATGGTGGGATCGGGAGCGGTGGTGACACGAGATGTCGCCCAGCGAGCGATCGTTGTGGGCAACCCGGCACGCGTGCGTGGATTCGCGTGCGACTGCGGCCACCCGCTCGTGATGAATCGCAACAGTGATATGCACGCAAAGCACACCTGTCCTGAGTGCGGGCGAACCTTCGAGCTTTCGCCTGATGCCTCCGAGCATCTGGACGCCGGGGCATCCAGATGACAGCGTCGACCGTCGCCGTGGTCGGTCTTGGCAAGATCGGTTTGCCTCTGGCGGCCCAGTTCGCGGCCAAGGGCATGCAAGTGATTGGCTGCGACATCAATCCGGAAGTGGTGGCCGCCATCAACTCCGGCCGCTCGCACATCCACGAGGAACCGGGGCTGGCGGAGGCGGTGGCGACAGCCGTCACGGCCGGCCGCCTGAAGGCCACACAGGACACGTCAGCGGCCGTCACCGCCGCCGATGTTGTTGTGGTGATCGTGCCGTTGATGGTGGATAAGCGCCACGACATCGACTTCAGCGGGCTGGACGCGGCAACGCAGGCGATCGCCAAAGGACTTCGACAAGGCTGCCTGGTCATCTACGAGACGACGCTTCCGGTCGGCACGACCCGCAATCGCATGGGGCCGATGCTCCACGGTGGCTCAGGCCTGCGCCCTGGAGCCGATTTTCACCTTGCGTTCAGCCCAGAGCGCCTCTATGCGGGACGGATATTCGAGGATCTGCGCCGCTACCCGAAAATCGTCGGCGGAGTCGACGCCGCCAGCACCGACCGTGCAGTTGCCTTCTACCAAACGGTCCTCGATGCGGAGGTATGGGCGGTAGAGGGCGCTGAGACGGCGGAGTTCGCCAAGCTCGCCGAGACCACTTACAGGGACGTCAATATCGCGCTGGCCAACGAGCTCGCGCTGTATGGGGCGAATCGCGGGATCAATGTGGCTCAGGCATTCAAGGCCGCCAACTCGCAGCCCTATTCGCATCTGCACCGGCCGGGGATTGGCGTCGGCGGGCACTGCATCCCTGTGTATCCGCACTTTCTCCTCACCGACGCATCCGATGGTGAGCTGACGCTGGTGCGCGGCGGTAGGAGGACTAATGACGGGATGGCCCGAGCCTCGCTGGACGCCTTGTCCGCGGCGCTCGGCGG
The DNA here is from genome assembly GCA_036833175.1 of Candidatus Dormiibacterota bacterium. GTDB lineage: Bacteria > Chloroflexota > Dormibacteria > Dormibacterales > Dormibacteraceae > Palsa-870. The sequence goes on along the minus strand of DAITQH010000048.1, from coordinate 300 downwards.
GCTGCGCGGGCGGCGAATTCTCGTTCTCGGCGCCTCTTATCGCGAGAACGTCAAGGAAATGGCGTTCTCGAGTGCAATCACAATCATCGAAGAGCTCCACCGGGAGGGCGCTCATGCGCTGGTACACGATCCTTTGTTCGAGCCTCACGAGCTGGCGGCCCTCGAAGCGGACGTGGCCGACCTCAGTGGAGGGGTCGATGTCGATGCGGTTATCGTGCAGGCCTTTCACAGCGAATACGCCGACCTCGACTGGGCACGTTTTCGTGGGCTGAAGGTGGTGTTCGACGGTCGTGGCGCAGT
>DAITQH010000047.1:5792-18154 GCA_036833175.1 Candidatus Dormiibacterota bacterium | reverse complement strand
TGGTGTCGCCACCGACGCCGCCTGTGGCGGTTGAACCGGTGGTGTTGCCCGTGCTATTCCCGGTGCTCGTATCGCCACCGACGCCGCCCGCGGCGGCTGAGCCGGTGGGGTTGCCGGTGCTGTTGCCCGTGCTGGTGTCGCCACCGCCGACGCCGCCGGTCGCGGTCGAGCCGGTGGTGTTGCCGGTGCTGTTGCCGGTGCTCGTGTCGCCACCGACGCCTGTCGTGGCGGTGCTGCCGGTTGTGTTGCCTGTGCTCTGGCCGGTGCTCATGCTGTCGGAGCTGTCGACCTTGGTCCGGTCGTCTCCGTTGCCGGTCTTGCCCCCGGCCACATCGCCGCGCGAATCAGAGTTGTTCTCACCGGTTTCCTTGTGGTTGCTGGTCGTGCCCGTCGAGGCAATTGAGACCTTGCCGTTGCCCTTGACATCGCCGCCAGATGAGCCGCTGACGCCGCCCTTGACCTTGGCGCTGTCGTTCGCCTTGACCGCGACCGCGGCGTTGTCGCTCGACTGGCCGTTCGCCTTGACAGCGACCGCGGCATTGTCGCTCGATTGGCCGTTCGCTTTGATCGCGACCGCGGCCTTGTCGCTCGAGTGGCCGTTCGCCTTGACCGCGACCGCGGCATTGTCGCTCGAGCTGACGCTCGCCTTCACGACTGGTGCGGGTACCGGCGCCTCGATCGCCTTCGGTGTCGGGCTGCTTGTCTGCGGGGCCTGGCCGCTGGTGCCGCCCTTCGTCTTGCCCTTGTCTCCGTCGCCGCCGCCGGAACCCCCGATCTGGTGCTCACCCGAGTGGCTGGAGCTGTCGTGACGCTGGACAACCGCCGATGCGCTAGTCCTGTCCTGTGCCTTGCCTTGCCCATGCGAGTTGTCCGCCGCAAGGGCGGGCGACGTCCGCGCCAGCATGAGAAAAAGACCGGCCATGAGGACGAAAGCGTTGACGGCCAACCGCCGAGCGAGTGCAGGTCGACTCGCTAAGAATTCACCGAACGTATCCAATGCCCACCTCCACGTGGATATGAGCGATTGCCTGCCGCCATCCTGGACATGGGCCCCGTTATTTACACGGGGATATGTCGCAGAACGCCCCGCTCAGCGTTCCCTGGTAGGGCAATCCCTTGACATGACAACGCAAACTGCATCGCTTGTAACCATGGACGAGGCCATCGACAAGGCCTCTGTCGCTGCTTTTGTCGATGACGTCCTGGCCGGAACCGGGTGGGAGCTGCAAGCCGTCCGGCGCCGCTCGTCGCGGCTGGACCCGCCGGATTGGTACTGGGCCCAGTTCGACATCATGATCAATAAGGAAGAGGACGAGCGCCGGCTGCGGCTCGTGGCCAAGGGCGCCCTCAACCCGGCTGCCTGGACGTGGCTGAGTGAGAGGCTCACCCGCCTGGCGGCCGGCCGTGGATGCGACCCGATCGATGGGGTGGGCTATCCGCGCTTGTTTCCCGAGACGCAGCACGCCTACTGGTTCTATCCATTCGACCCGGCCATGCCCAACCTGCCTGCCGCCGCCGACCCCGTCCGGATGGCGAGCGTCTTGCTCGGGCCGCAAGCCCAGACCACTGATGTGCTGGCCGCATCTGGCCGGCTGGCCATCGAGCGTGTCCGTCACGTCCCCGAGGTGGGCGCAATCCTGCGTTACACGATGAGTACGCCGGCGGCCAAGCTCGACCTCTATGGGAAGGTGCAGCCGGACAACCGCGGTTTGCGGACCTATCGAATCGTTCAAAAGCTGTGGGAGGCGGCGAGCCGGTATCCCGGCTACTTGAGCCTCCCGCGTCCCCTGGGCTTCGTCGAAGAGTTCGGTCTCCTGCTCGAAGAGAGGATTCGCGGCCGGGCCGTCGGCGGAAATCGAAGGAGCGCCGAGTTCATGCTCACGGCCAACGCTGCGGCTGAGGCGCTGGCCGTCATCCACGAGTCGAACGTGCCGGTGGAGGGCGTGATCTCGATCGAGAACGAGATCGCGCGACTCGATCGGGTGGCCGAGCAGTTCAAATACGTGCTGCCCACCGGGCACTTCCTGCTGCGCGATCTCATCGCCCACATGCGCGACCGCGTGAGGAAGACCACCGAAGAGGAATTGCTCTCGACGCATGGCGACATGAAGTACGACCAGTTCATGTACCACAACGGCGAGCTGACGCTGCTCGACTTCGATTACTTCGCAGTCGCCGAAACAAGCTATGACCTCGGCAAGTTCTGCGCGTACACGGTTCCCACGGCGCCGAGGAGCTGGGAGGATTCGGTCGCCGCCGAGAGAACGAGGCTTCTCTTCCTTCAGCGCTACATGGAGCTGCGCCCTCACGCGACGCTCCAGCGATTCACCGTCTACGAGGCGCTGCAGCTCGCGCTGAGGTCGATGGCCTTCATGTGGCAGCAGACCTCGGGGTGGGAGCGGACGGCCGAAACGCTGCTCGTGATGGCTTTCGAACGGCTGAAGAGCCGGCTGCCCGAATAAACCTGTCTTAACAGCCCCAAACGGGGTGGCCGCACCTCTAATCGATTCCTTTTACAAGCTTTTACCTCATCCCGGGCGGGATGGGGCACGCCCCCAGTCAGACTCAGCGGCCGGTTATGAGATTGCTTTCCTGGCTTGCTGGACTTGTCGTTGTCATGGCGCTGGCTACCGGCGCTACGTCCGTCGTTCGGGCACATTCGACCCCGAGCCACCCGCTGACTGCTGCGAGGTCGCCGATCACGGTCGGCCCGCACGACGTGGTCAACGTCAACGACCCCGCCCCGCAGCGAATGATTCCGAGGCCCACCCCGGATCCCAGCCCGATACCCCCGCCGCCGCCGGCCGCGGCCGCGCCCGCCGCGCCGGTCCACTCGGCGCCCGCGCCGCCCAGGCCGGCGCCGCCCGCGATCGTGATCGGCTCGACCCAGCAGGTCCTGATCAACCAGGATCGCGCCCGCAACGGCCTTGGCCCGCTCACCTGGAACTCCTGCCTGGCCAACGTCGCTCGCAGCAATGCGGCGCGCATGGCGGCCCAGGGCTACATCTCACACACGAACGGACCCAGCCTCGACCTGAGCTGCGGCCTCGGCCGCCAGGCGGGTGAGAACGTGGGCGACTGGTCGTTGGGCGTCAACGACGCGCAGCTCAACTCCATGTTCGTCGCCAGCCCCGAGCACCTGGCGAACATCCTCGGTCCCTACCACTACGTCGCGACGGCCTGGGTTGTCGCCTCGAACGGGTACGGATACATCGCGGTCGAGTTCGGCTAAACCGTTGTAAAGGCGCTGGGTAGGCGCGTCCTACCCGGCGTTTCCCTCTTCGAAGCGCTTCGGTGCGGGCATCGGCCGCGCACAAAAGGGCGCTCGGAGGAGGAGCGCAGGGTGGTTTCCAAGCCCGCCGGAAGTAGCCCGCAGGAGCTCTGGTCTCGACCATTCGGATGGCTGTGGGCCAAGAGGGCGTGGGTGGCTGCCGCGATCGGGATCGTATTCACAGCTTCGACGCTTTACGTGCTGTGGGCGATTCGCGACCTGCCCGACCCAACGCAGGATGTGCTGGCGGCGGGCGACGTCGTAGTGCTTGATCGCAACGGGAAGTTGATCGAGGACTGGAACCCGGCCGGTCACTACCACATCAACGTCAGCCTCACCGACATGGGCTCGTACGCGCCCGCGGCGGTGCTCGCGGCGGAAGACCGCAACTTCTACAGCCATGGCGCGATCGACCCCGCCTCGCTGGCTCGCGCGCTCTGGGTCGACGTGACCTCTCGAGGGCTCAACGAGGGCGGCAGCACCATCACCCAGCAGCTGGTCAAGATCCAGCTCCTGACGCCTCAGAAATCCCTCAATCGAAAGATCCAGGAGCTTGTGCTCGCGGTCGCGATCGAGCAGCGCTATTCGAAAGACCAGATCCTCACCATGTACCTGAACCGCGTCTACTTCGGCCACGGCGCCTATGGCGTCGGCGCCGCCGCCAAGACCTATTTCGATAAATCGCCGAAAGACCTCTCGGCGGCGCAGGCCGCTTTCCTCGCGGGATTGATCCAGGCCCCGACCGCCTACGACCCCGTACAGCACTACGACCTTGCCCACGAGCGCGAGCTCTACGTGCTGCGGGGCATGGTCGCCACCGGAAAGCTGAGCTCGTCGGAAGCCGGCAAGGCTGCTGACGAGGACGTCAAATCCGAGCTGCAGATCCAGCCAACCGCGCGCCAGAGCCAGGCGCCGCATTTCGTCGACCACGTGCTCGCGACACTCGAGACGATGTTCGGTTCAGCCGCGATCCAGCAGGGCGGGATCGTAGTCCACACGACGTTGGACCTGAACATCCAGCAGATCGCGCAGCAGGCTGTTTCGACCGGGGTGCAGGACCTCGCGTTCACCCACGTCAACAACTCGGCCATGCTCGCCGCCGATCCGAAGACAGGTGAGGTCCTTGCGTGGGTCGGTTCGGCGGACTACGGCAACGACTCGATCGCGGGACAGTTTGACGTCGTCCTCGCCGAGCGCCAGCCCGGCTCGTCGTTCAAGCCATACGTGTACGAGGCCGCGCTGCGCGATCACAAGATCACGTGGGCGACGATCCTTCACGACAGGCAAACCAACTTCAACGGCTACTCGCCGCACGACTTCGACAACGGCGGCATGGGCGATATCCCGGCGCGTACGGCGATCCTTTATTCGCGCAACATTCCCGCTGTCCAGGTCGGCCAGATGGAGGGGATGCAAAACGTCATCGCCCTCGCGCACGCGATGGGCATCAACAGCCATCTCGATCCCGGGCTGTCGACCGCGATCGGAGGGAGCGACGTCACCCTCTTCGAGCACGTCCAGGGCTACCAGACGTTCGCCAACCAGGGCCAGCGCGTCGACCTCAGCGTGATCCGCGAGGTGGACGACGCTTCGGGGAAGGCCATCTACACGCATGGCAAGGCCAACCCCACGGCAGTGCTTACGCCGGCCGAGGCCTACATGATCACCGGGGTTCTGAAGGACTACCAGAACCAGTGGGGCTTCGGATGGAACGGCCAGATGGCGAGCAAGACAGGGACTAGCGACAACGGCCGAGGCGGAATCCCCGACTCGTGGATCATGGCCTACAACCCGAACATCGTCGTGGGAGTTTGGGTCGGCAACACGGCGCCGAACGGAGGCGGCGGCCTCATCACCGCTTACGGCGAGCAGGTCGGCAAGTCGACCATGAAGCGCTTCATCAACGCTCTCCCGAGCAACATGCGCGACTGGTATTCACAGCCGCCCGGCATCACGAAGGGATGCAACGGAGCCAAAGCTGAGTACATCTTCCTGGCGGGCGGCTGCAACGTGACCCCTTCGCCCACGGCAACGCCTTCGCCAACCGCGTCGCCCTCCGGCAGCCCTTCGGCGGCGCCCTCCGCGTCCCCGACCCCGTCGCCTTCACCTTCTCCGATCCCGTCACCAACACCTCCAGCGTCACCGCCCCCGGCGTCACCCTCACCGTCGCCGGCATCGCCGAAGCCGAGCCCTTAGGTGTTGACCATGAGCGAAAGCCCTTTCCTGGACAGCGTCGAGCGGCGACGACCTGGTACATCGATGCGCGCCTATGTCACCCGCACGCTGCCGCACAGCTCCGCGATCGTGGTCGCAAACCGCGCACCGCATGAGCCGCGACCCGAGGGCGGGTTCACGCGCGGCGCGGGCGGAGTGATCACCGCGCTGCTGACGCTCGCGGAGGTCACAGCCGCCGAGTGGGTCGCTTGCGCCCGTACGGACGCAGAGCGCCAGCTGGTCGCGCAGCACGGCGCCACCTCGACCGTGCCGCTCATTCGCGGCGATACCCGCCTGCACTACGTGACTCCGACACCCGAGCAGTACGAGCAGTACTACTCGATGATCTCCAACCCTGTGCTGTGGTTCATCCAGCACTACCTCTGGGATCTCGCCCAGCAGCCGATCATCAACGGCCGCATTCATCGCGCCTGGACCAACGGTTATGTCGAGGTCAACAGGCAGGTCGCGCGAAGGGTGGCCGAGGTCGCCGCCCGGCTGCCGGAGCGGCCTCTCGTCCTGGTGCACGACTACCAGCTGTATCTCGTCCCCAGGCTCGTGCGCGAGCATGTGCCCGGCGCGATCATCCAGCACTTCGTGCACATCCCATGGCCGACGCCGCAGTACTGGAAGGTGCTGCCGAGGGAGATGCGAGACGCCATCGTTCAGGGCCTGCTCGGCTGCGACATCGTCGGCTTTCAGTCGAGCGGGGACGTTCGAAACTTCTTGATGACGTGTGAGATGAACGGCGGCCTCGCGGTCGACGAGCGCGAACGCGCGGTGTTGATCGACGGGCGCGTCGTCTACGTGCGCAACTATCCGATCTCGATCGATGTTGCCTCAACGACCAGACTCTCGTTCTCACACGGCGTCATGGTTGAGGAGCGGAAGCTGCGCGACTGGCGGCCGGAGCACCTGATCGTGCGCATCGACCGCACCGATCCGTCGAAGAACATCGTGCGAGGCTTCCTCGCGTACGAGAAGCTGCTGGTCCACCACCCCGAGCTGAAGGGCAAGGTTCAGTTCTGGGCCTTCCTCCAGCCATCGAGGCAAGATGTCGCCGCCTATCGCAACTACGTGCGCCGAGTGCGCCAGGTCGTGCTGCGAATCAATGCGCAGTACGGGAGCCACGGCTGGTTGCCGGTCCGCCTGGAATTTGGCGAGAGTGTTCGCAAGGCGATGGCGGCGCTGCGCAACTTTGACGTGCTGGTCGTCAATCCGGTCTATGACGGGCTGAACCTGGTCGTCAAGGAGGGAGCCCTCGTCAATCGCGCAGACGGGGTGATCGTGCTCTCGGAGAACGCCGGCGCGCACGAGGAGCTGCAGCCGCACGTGCTGTCGATCAATCCTTTTGACATCATGGCAACCGCCGACGCGATGCACCGAGGCATCGTGATGAGCGCAGAGGAGCGCAAGCGGCTCAACGAGGGAGCGCGGGCGGCGGTGCGCACCAACGATATCGCCCGCTGGATCACCCGACAGGTGCAGGACATCCGTGACCTTGCCGCGATACCCGGCCTACGGGCTGGTTGATCGGAGGCGTGGCCGCGAGGCGGCGCGCCTCGCGACCTGCCTGTTTTCTGCGCCCGTCAGTAGGGGCGCGGCCCACCGATGTCGCGCGAGCTGCGGCGGGCGACCGTCACGTTGCGCGCGAACATGATCGCGATCACGCGAGCGAGCGCCCACCCGATGAGCGCGTAGACGATGATCGCGATGACAACGGACATCTCGAGGACTGCGCCTGAGCTTCCTCCGACCACCGGAAGCAGGTTCTTGAACGGCGCCAGGAAGATGTCGGTCAGGCCGTAGACGAAGGTGCTGAAGCCGGCCAGCGGGTTGGCTCCAAGGAGCTTCAGGACCAGCCGGATGACAAGCAGAGCGTCAATGATCCCGAACGTGAGGTAGCAGACCTCGATCGCCCGCCGCGCAGGTGTGACAGTGCTGACGACCTCTGCCGAATCCGTGACGGGTCCGACACCAGGGTCTCGGGTTACGTGCGATTCCTCGCGTACGGTGCCGGCGACGTCGTCGCGAACTATCTCTGTGTCTCTGCGTTCCATTGCGTTGCCCCCTTTAGGCTCGACGATCCAATACGAGACTGGTAAGGAGAACGCGCATGGGACCACCGACACCCGGAGGCTCACGACGAGCCCCCGGGTTGGAGAGGTGGTTAGCGTGGGAACCAGAGAGGGAAGCTGGAGAGGGCCTCGTCGTGGTCGACGTCAGGGTCGGAACCCGCGCTGATCTGATACTGCCAGGCTGCCATCGGCCCGGCACATCCCGTCTGGTTAGGCGCGTAGCCCGGCGCGGACGCCCGGTTGTAGCTGCCGAGCAACGAGGGCTCGAACGACCATAGAAAGGAATAGCTGCCGACCGCCGGTTGGGCAGCGACGGCGGCGCACCACGCCGAGCCGAATTCACTCCCGCCTGTTCCGTTGCCGTAGTAGGCGGCGACGTACCCCGCGCCTGCAACCCCGTCATACCAGCCCTGGATGAAACCCGCGTCCACGTTGGCCGCGCCGGGACACGCATCGCCAGGCGGCTCGATGTCGATGGCGAGGGCGCGGCCCTGGGGAATGCCCATTCCGGACGCAGCGTCGGTGGCGGCCGCCGCGTAACGCTTGCCGGTGTTGTAACCGACGACATTCGAGCAGTTGTAGTTGTTGTAGATCGGCAGGATGCCCATGTGGAAGTGGGCGGCCGCGGCGATCTCGGCTGAGCTGATGCCGGGGCAAACCGTATCGGTCAGATAGCGGCCCCAGAAATCAGGCATCCCGAGCTTCGACGCGACCTGAGGCAGCAGTCCGTCCGCGCCCGTCGAGCTCGACGTGAACGCCTTGCACGAATCCACCCCCCACAGGACGCGTGTGGGCTCTATGGCCGCCGAGCGGGCCTGGATGTTGACCAAAGCCGACGGGCCCGACACCTTGCTGAGAAGCTGACCGAGCGTGGACGCGGTGTCGACCGGTGGCACTGCACCGATCACGGCCGAGAAGTAAGGTGTGTCGCCGGACGTGAGGGTGATGTCGGCGCCGCACGTGTTTCCGTTCTTGCATGCCTGGCCGACCAGCTGGCCGTGCTGGTCATAGATGCCCAGGCTCCAGGGAGTGTTCGTCAGGTCCGTGTTGGCTGTCGCCGTGAGGTGCACCGTTCCTCCGGTGTGCGCGTACGTTGAGGTGCCGGAGAGAGATGCCCCGAGCCACGTCGCGGTGACCGACTGTGATATCGCTTCGGGCTGACCCGGAACCCATCCGACGATCTGGTGAACTCCCCCGCTCGACTGCGTTACCGATGTGCTGCAAGTCGTGCCTCGGCTGCAGTAGGTGAGCTTCTCCTTTGTCGTGTTGTCGTAGATCACGATCACGCGGCCGGCCTTACCGACATCGAAGGTCGAAGTCGCTGTGAAGGTCACCGGCTTTCCAGGGGCGACCAGCGTGGAATCGGACGCGAGAGAGATCCCGAGCCAGGTCACGCCGACCTCGTTTGATGCGACACCGGCCCCGGCGGCCGGCAGCGCCCCGCTCGGCTGCGTGATGAAAGCCGCGAAGGTGTGGAGGCCGGAGGTGGCGGCGTAAGCGACGATGCACTGACTCGACTGTATGCAGGCGCCGGCCAGCGTGTGCGTGGTCCGGTCGAAGATTTCTATAGCGCTGTTGGTTCCGGTCATGGTCGCGTTCGCCGTCGCAGTGAGGATCGCCTTGTCGCCCGCCTGAAGGAACCCGTTGCCAACGTCCAGCTCGATGCGCTGCGCAGGTGCCGTCGGGCGCAGCGTTGAAACCGGAACACTCGGGGTGACCTCGGGCGGAGCGATCGAGTCTCCACGACTCACGGCTGCGGTCGGAACGGAGGCGGGCAGCAGCACGTCGGTGCACGCCGCGGGGCTGCTGGGAGCGGGGTTTTCGGTGGCCGCTGGACAAGGGGCCTGGCCGTCGGGGGTGGATGCGACTCCGGGTGCGATCGCTGCGGCCGTGTCCTGTGTTCTGCAAGCGGCGCCCGAGCCCGATGCCGGGCACTGCTCGGCGCCGGACGGCACGTTGACGCTTACGCCTGCTGTCGTGGCGGTTGGGCATCCCTGCAGCGAGGAGACGGCGCCGTCCACGCCGGCCGCGCACACCGGGGCGCCTCGATGGAGGGCCCGACCCGAGATCAGCGCCGAAGTAGGCGCTGCCGCCAGCGCGACGAAGCTGACCTGGTTCGAGACCACGACGAAAGCCAGCGCGAGGTGCGCCTTCGGCCGCGATTTGAAATCCGATACGAGCTGACGCAGTGATTGCAAAAGATCCCTCCTCGAGCCATAGGTGGGCGCTCTACGCGCGCCCGGCCGAGCAACCTACACGGATGCCTGGCGAGGGCTGCGTGAGCGACTCGAGGAAAGTACCGGCGGAGCGGCAACGGGCCTCCCGCGGTCAGGTTAATTAGCCTGAACTGTTGTCAATTGGGCTCAAATGGCACCAACTCGGCGCGATTTGGGCCAAAGGTTCAGGTTACATATGCGATTCGCCTACTCAAGGCGGCCGGCGTACTACGCCCGTATGAGCTGCCGATGGACTTTAGGCCGTCGCTCCAAACCTCTGGCGCCGGTTTTCGTGCCACCGGTGCACGAACTCGGCCGTGAACGTGGCCTCCTGGCCGGCCCGCATCGGCCTCACCAGCTCCTCGGCGAACTCGCGGCTGATGACCTGGAGCAGCGCATCGTCAGGTGCAAGCGCCTCCCCTCGCCGCTGACGCTTACCGATCACGTCCTTGAACATCAGATGGACGAGCTCGGCCGGCCCCGTTCCCTCGTCCAGGTGTCCGTGCTCGGAATCGAAAGGCCGTGGCTGGCGTCCTGCCACGTTGACGGTCCCGAGCCATCCGCCAAACGAAAGGTGATGGATCACATACGACACTTCGCGAGCCGCGCGAGACGCCTGGACGTGACCCGCTTGCTCCGCCATGAAGTCCATCGCCCAGTGCTCGAACTCCGCGACGGACGCCGGAACGAGTGCCCGCGGCACGTGCTCGGCGATGCCGAGGCGGTGGAGGTCGTGGTCGATCTCCTGAAGCAGATTCTGGAGCGCAGCCAGCCGAGACGCGGCGGGGACCAATGCGTGGGCATAGGCCGTCAATGCTTCGACGATGGAGAAGATGGGCCACCAATCCGGAAAGACCGACGGCAGCCATTGCAGGGTCTGCGCAAGCTCACCGGGCCTCGCCAGCCGGTACAGAAGACGGTTGGCGTGCAGCTGGACCTGGACGATTCCGGCCATCGTCAGCATCTCGAGCGCCTGGGCGACGCTGCCCTTTCCATACGCAGCGCCTTCCGCAAGAGTCGACGCGGGCTGCGGCCGCTCCGGGTCCGCCAGCATGAGCTTCAGCACCTCGGCTCTCGCCGATACGCCGACGAGCGCCCGGAGGCGGAGCTGAACCAGTGACGGCCGGCGCAGGTCTGGCGACCCGATACGCTCAGGGTGGAACAAGGTCAATGGATCTCCCTCTCCCGGCCATGGAGCCCTGGCGTGGGCCCTAACGGTCGCCGAGTAGCGGCCGAAGGCGGCCTGGGTTGACGCACTGGCGCGTTCGGCCAGGTGTCGCAACCGGAACGCAGAGGCGAATCGCGTGTTCGTGATGCACCAATCGATCGTGCTCGCACGCAGCCGGCTGTCGGCGCCGCCCAGCTGGGCCGTGAAGATGATCAGCGCCTCGAGATCGATCGCTTGCCAGTCGTGGCGCCGTGCGGTGCCGTCGACCCCAAGCTCGGCCCACAGGCTCCACGCAAGGTCGAGAGCGAGAGCGTCGATTTCCTGAACGCGGCGGCTCATTGAAAGGCGGGTTCTCCAGCAGTCATTCTTCGTCCCCCGAAGCCCGGCTGGGTTTCGGGAATAAGCCGGGAACCAGCTCCGGCAAAGGGCCAGTTCCCTTTTAGGGAAACGCCGCCGGGCGATCTGCTACCGAGCTCGCCTCGTAAGCCTGAATTCGCTAGGGGCTCGCGTTCGCTGAGCCCAGCACGTTCCCGTACGTCATGCCCAGCGCGAGGAGGCCGAGCAGGGAAAGGAGGACCAGCACGAATGTGCGCGCGCACGTGTCGACCAGGCCCATCTCGTTGATCTCGGAATCCGCCGCGCGCCATCGACTGCGGTAGGTGACTGCCCTGACCGCCAGGCCGATGGTCGCAAGCAGGATGACAAGCAAAGCCGTCATGAATGGAGAACGCATGCGGCCCGCGAACCGGCGATCGTCGCGTGTGCCGATTCGCTTCAACTGCGGACTAAAGAAATGGCGCGGGCGCTGAGCGGGTCAGCAGCCGCGCCATTCCAAGCAACGCATGGCTGCGCCAAAGGGAACAACTCCGCACCAATTCCTTTGCACCCTCGAGCGTGCGCGACCAAGCCATCGGGCGGTGAGCGAGGCGTCCCAATACTTGTGGTGGGAGCCGCGTTTTCTTGGCGTGGAAATGCCGCTGCTCCTGCAGTTTTCGATCGCGCTGTTCACCGGGATGGTGGCGGCAACCCTCATTCCGTCCGTGCGGCGGGTGGTTCCGCGTCCAATCGAGATCGCCCTGTGGGCGGTGCTTGTCGTCGTGTGCGTGTTCGGCGTCATGAGCATCACCAATCCTCAAGCCCGCGAACTCACGGCCTCGGCGTTTTGGGGCGTCGACCAGGTCATCACGACCTTCGCAAGCCTCCTGGGCGCCGGGCTGACCGGGTGGCTCCTCGACAACCGGTTCACCCTCGCCACATGTCTGACGATCGTATGCGGCATCGACATCCTGGCCCTGGCATTGCTTCGTTCTTACAGGAAGGGCCGCGCATGGCAGCCGAGAGTCCGGCTCTATGAGTGGATGGAGCTGCCGCGGCTGACAATCCAGACGACGGAACCGGTTGCGGTGCCTTACGCG
>DAITQH010000047.1:0-5692 GCA_036833175.1 Candidatus Dormiibacterota bacterium | reverse complement strand
GTCGTTTGGCCTCTTAGACCAAACGGTATGAGGCGGCGCGCCAGCGCCGTCCGGGTGCTCAACAAGGGCAGGCTGTCTCGACCCGCTGGGTGGATGGTGCGGCTGTTCGTGCTCATGCTCATCGCGGTTCCGACCTTGATGATCACGTCGCCCGGGTACGTGGCGTTCGCGGACAAGCTGCCCGACCCCAGCCACGTCGCATCGGCGCAGACCGAGGACACGATGATCTACGCGGCGGACGGCACGACGCTGCTGGCCGACCTTCACCCTCCTGGCTACCAGCACTACTTTGAACCGCTCTCCGACATCGGCACGCTGCTCCCGGAAGCCGTGATCTCGATTGAAGATCGCAACTTCTACCAGGAGCCGGGTGTCGACCCCCAGGGTGTCGTCCGCGCCACCATGATCGACTGGCGCGCGCACTCGTCCGTGGAGGGCGCTTCGACTCTTACCCAGCAGCTTGCCAAGCTGCGTCTGGTCGGGAACGCGCCGACGATCGACCGCAAGATTCGCGAGGCCCTGCTCGCCTTTGAGATCGAACGCCACTACACGAAGCCACAGATCCTCGAGATGTACATGAACAGCGTCTTCTTCGGCGATACCGCCTGGGGCACCAAGGCCGCATCGCAGATTTACTTCCACAAGCAGACAAAGGACCTCGACCTGGCCCAGGCTTCAATGCTCGCGGGCATCATCAAGGGCCCGACCCTCTACAGCCCCCTGCTCAACTGGACGTCCGCGAAGAATCGCCAGCGCGATGTGCTGCAGGCCATGCTGCGCGACGGAAAGATCAGCCCGGAGGATGCGGCGAAAGCGTTCGCAGAGGACATCTCCCCGCCGTCCCATATGTTCCTTCCGACGAACACTTTCGTGGCGGTCGACTTCGTCCGCTACACCACGGACCAGCTGATCAAACAGTTCGGCTCAGACGCCGCGTACGGCGGTGGGCTGCACGTCATAACCACGCTCAACGTCACGTTGCAAAACTTGGCCCAGAGCGCGGTAAGCGGCAATATCGCCAGGTTGGCCTACCGAAACGTGAGCCAGGGCGCCCTGGTCGCGATCGATCCGACCAACGGAGCTGTCGTTTCCATGGTTGGATCCGCCAACCCCAACGCCAACGGTGGGCAGTACAACCTCGCCGTCTGGCCTCCGCGCAACCCAGGCTCTTCGATGAAGATCTTCACCTACACGGCCGCCATTGCCAGCGGTAAATTCAGCATGACCACGCCAATCGTGGACGGGCCTTTCTCCTACCGCGAGCCTGGCTGGACGACGAGCTACACGCCGCAGAACTACGATGGCCACTTCCACGGGACCTGTCAGCTGCAGGTGTGCATGGGCAACTCATTGAACATTCCTGCCGTGAAGGCTGAGCTCGGTGTCGGGGTTTCGAGCGTGGTGAACCTGGCGCGGCTGATGGGGGCGCCTCCCTACCAGCAGCACTACGACGCGAACGGCAACCCCGTTTACACGACTGACGACCAACTCAACACCTACGGGCCCTCATTGACCCTGGGCGGGTACGGCGAGACGCCGCTTCAGATGGCGACCGGCGCGTCGGTCCTTGCCACGCAGGGAATTCTCCGCCAGCCGTTCGTCATCGATGTCGTCACCCGGGACGGCGCTCTTGTGTACAAGCACGAGCTGGATCCGGGAAAGCAGGTGCTGGACCCCCGCGTCGCTTTCATCATGGAGCAGATCATGTCCAACGACAACAACCGCGCGATGATCTTCGGCCGCAATTCGCTGCTCACATTGCCGGGCCGCACCGTCGGCGTGAAGACCGGGACGTCCGACTCCTTCGCAGATGCGTGGACGGTGGGTTATACGCCGCACCTGGTCACCGCGGTTTGGGGCGGCAACCCCGACTGGCGGCAGAAGATGACGCTGAACTCGGACAGCTACTACATCGCGACCCCGATGTGGCACCAGTTCATGCAGTCGGCGCTGGATACGCTTGGCATCGGCAACGAGTGGTACCCGCAGCCGGCCGGCTTGGTGCAGAAGGGCTCCAACTACTACCTGCCGGGTACGCACTAACACAACTCAACGAGGGAAGCCAATCAGGCGGCGGGCCCAGGCCACGAGCAGCTTGCCGCCTCTTGTTTTGTGTAACCTACGCGGCCGCATGAACAGAGCAAGTCTTCGATCTTCGTGGCGCGGCACGACATTGATCCTCGTCGTGGCTGCGTTCGTGTCATCGGCGTGCGGCACCGGCGCCTCCTCAGGCCCGGTCGCGGGCTCGAGTCCTGTGCCCAGTCCATCCTCGGCGTCAGGCGTCAGGCGCCATCGCCGAAGACCTGACCTTCACAGGGGCGCTGGCCGGTCACATGAGCTCTGGCCATAGGGCCGACACATACGTTTGCGCCGGGAACACCAGGCAGTTCGTCGCGGGCCCCATCGTCGGCGACGTGGGCGGCAAGCAGGTCTCGCTCAACATCGTGAAGATCACCTTCAACGGACCTGGCAGCTACCCGGTGGGGGAGTGAGCTTCGACGAGGGAAGCAATCACTACTTTCCAGCGACCGGCGCATCGCAGACAGGCCTGGTCGTGAACGCGGATCTCAGGTCCGGATCGTTCGATCTCGACCTCGCCGCCAACAGCGATCCGAACACGGTGGTCGGCCACGTCTCGGGCAGCTGGCGATGCCCGCCGAACGCGTTCTAGGCTCCCACCGTGGACCTCAGGTCTCGAGAGAGGCTAGCTACGGGGCCGGCGTTGGCCGGCTAACCCGCCGCAAACGGGCGGGTGGAACCGAGGCTGACCACGAGACGAACCAGGCGCCGCCGCACAGAGGACCAACCCTCAGAGTTGACGCGTGGTTGGTGGCGGCGCCCGTACCGGGGGGCATTGGAGGCCTCGCAGAGCGTGCAGCCGCATCCATGTCCCGTGTCGGGTAGTCGCCGGCCGTGTTTGTCAAACCGTGCTTGCATTGTTCTCGAGAGCAGAACGCCGTCAGTCGGCGGCGGCTACCAAGCCGGGCTGCGAGCCACCGTCCTCGATCCCGGCCTCCGGCCCGTACGAGTGCTTGAGCATCACGCGCAGCCGCTCCTTGGCCACGGCCAGGCGGGATGCCACGGTGCGCTCAGGGATACCCAGCGCCTGGGCGATCGCGCGGTTCGTATAGCCGTGGTAGTGCCGGAGCACGATCGCGGCCGCCTGCTTTGGCGGCAGCTTCGCCAGCGCGGTCGCAAGGTCGCGGTGCTCGACCAGCTCTTGCGGGTCTGGCGCCAGGCCCGGGCGGCCGATCCGCCGGATCACCTCACCGACTTCGCGCAGCCGCATCTTCCTCTGGTACGAAACCGCCGCGTTGATCGCGATGCGGTGTACCCACGCCTCGGCGGGCGCGATAGGCTGCCAGGTGGGCCACTTCTTGTAAGCCCGCTCGAAGGCATCCTGCGCGCAGTCTTCCGCCGCTGCCCGGTCCCCCAGCATCGCCGTCAGCGTGCCAAGGATCTTTCCGTAAGACGTCTGGTAGAGCCGTTCGAAATCCGCCTCGTTCCCGGCTTCGTATACGTTCGCGATCTCGCGCACGTCGCCGGCCTCCGCCCTCTCTGAGATGGTCTCCGCCATTGGTATTGGTTTCCCCCTTGATTAGGTGCGTTTCCCGAGTGGGGCGCCTTACCTGTGACAAATGTCGCGCCGGGGGACCCTCTCGGTCGCCGTACCGATGGGCGGATTTTCACTAACTCACTTGCAGTAGGGGCTCATTCAAGTGCCGGCCGCTCGGGCGGCGTTCTCACAGTGGGATGAATCCAGGGGCGGGGTCCACGGCTGACTATCCGAGCGATGTGCTGGGCGCACTGGCGAGTGGCCTGGCTGCGGACACGATCGAGAGCGGGCGGAAAACGCTAGAGATCGTGCGAGCGCGCTCGCCCCAGCTGGTGATGCTCAGCGAGGAAATGGGCGAGGATCTCGCCGCCACGTCGGCGGGGTTCATCGACATGCTGCTCGCATCGCTCCGCTCTGACGTCGACCTCCCGTGGGCCGAGTACGACGATCGGTCGCGCTCCTACGGCCGCCTTCGCGCCGCCCAAGGCGTGCCCCTCGAGTCGCTCATCGACGTGCTCGCGGTGTATCGTCGCGCGACTGTCGAGCTGATCTCGCTGCCGCTGCAGCAGAGTCCGCACCGCGACGAGATCTTCGCTCTCGCCCAGAGCCGGCTGGAAAACGTCGCCGAGCGTCTGACCACATCAATCGCCCGCGGCTACATCGACCACCTCGACGCCGAGCACCGCGCCAGGGAGAACGAGATGTTCGGACTCGCGGCGATCGTGTCGGCGATGGGACGCTCCCTGGACATCGCCGAGACCGCGGAGGTCGCGCTGGTCGAGTCACTCGCGGCGCTGCGCCTGAGCACGGGCGCGATCTGGATGAAGGAGCGGTCCTCCTTCAAGCTGCTGCACACGGTCGGTCTCGGGGAAGACCAGGTCGAAGGTTTTGCACGCCAGGTTGGGCCTAACGTGAAAGCATCGGCATCCGCGATCGGCAGGTCCGAATCGCGTGTCGACCGCATCTCCGACCACGAATGGAATGCGATTCGCGCACAGCTTCGGGTGCGCGGCAGAACCGTGGGCATGCTGGCCGTCGGCACGATGGGCGATCGCCTCTTCAATGCGTCGGACCTGTTGTTCATGGCGGCGGTCGCCGACCAGGTCGCCATTGCGCTCGACCGCGCGCGCCAGTTCTCCAAAGAGGCGCGCACGGACCACCTTACCGGTCTCGCGAACCGTCGCGAGTTCGAGCGCGTGGTGGAGCGTGAGGTCGCCCTTTCCGAGCGTCACGGCCGTCGACTGTCACTGATGATGATCGACCTCGACAATTTGAAGCGGATCAACGACCGGCAGGGCCATCGCGCCGGCGACGCCGCGTTGCGGCTCGTCGCGCAACAGCTTCCCCGAGTCATTCGCACGTCGGACCTCTGCGCGCGGATCGGTGGAGATGAGTTCGCCGTCGCGATGCCGGAAACCAGCATCGAGCGCGCGCGAGACGTGGCTTCAAGGCTCCGCACCGCGATCCGCGAAGTCGGTCTCAGCTCGAAGTCACCCGACCAGGTCGAGGTGAGCATCGGTGTCGCGGAGTGGCGGCCGGGTCAGGACTGGCAGGCGGTTTACCAGGTCGCGGACGCGGGCCTCTACGAAGACAAGCGCCGTCATAAGGCTGCCCGCCGCTGGGCGGAGCCGGAGCATGAAAGGCCAGCGATCAGGTTGCTCGGCCGCGGCGGCCGCCGGAAAGTCGTCGGAAGCTAGATCTACTCGACCAGCGCCAGCTCACGGGCCTTGACGATCGCCTCCAGCTTGGAGTGCACGCCGAGCTTGCTGCCCAGGCTGCGGATGTGCGTGCGAACCGTGGTGTAGCTGATCCCGAGCCGGCTCGCGATGTCTCGGCTGGCCGCGCCCTCCGCCATCATCCGGAGCACCTCTTTCTCGCGAGGGGTGAGCCTGTCGAGCTGAGTCTCCACCTCGCGCCGCTTGCTGAGAAGGGCGGAGATGCTGCGAGGGGTGAACAGGGACCCGCCGCCCGCGACCACGCGGATCGCCTCGACCACATGCTGTGCCGCCTGCGACTTGTGGATGAATCCGCTCGCCCCCGCCTCTAGGGCGGCGAAACGTGCAGCGTCACTGTCCTCTCGGGTCAGAAAGATGAGCCTGGTTTCCGGGCGAACCTGGCGGATGGCCGTGCCGGCGT
>DAITQH010000046.1:8587-18255 GCA_036833175.1 Candidatus Dormiibacterota bacterium | reverse complement strand
TGAGCTGAGCGGTACTAATAGCCCGAGGGCTTGTTCACCTATAACTCACTCTTCAGATCACTGAAGGTGACGAATGTACGTCAACGGATCCAGAGCTTGAAGGCACTGGAGAATCTCGAAGACCTTTCGGTTGTCGATCACTGGTGGTCTGATTCGGCGCGGGTATATTTGCCAGAACTGAATCGCATAAATGACGACCCGAGCCTGGACCTGGTGTGGGCCGCGCGCGCCATCGAGCTGGCGCGCCAGGCTGACTACCGGACGAGCCCCAACCCGATGGTAGGGGCGGTTGTGCTCGACTCCGCCGGTCTCATGGCCGGCGAAGGCTTCCACCGCCAGTCCGGGCACAAGCATGCCGAGGAGGAGGCCCTCGAGGCGGCCGGAGAGCGAGCGAGGGACGGAACCCTCTACGTCAACCTCGAGCCGTGCGCGCACGCTCATCGGGACCCGTCGTGCGCCCAGGCCGTGATCGACGCGGGCATCAAACGCGTCGTCGTCGCGATGAGCGACCCCGACGAGCGCGTCCGTGGCGCTGGGCTGCGCATGCTCGAGAGAGCCGGCATCGCGACGTCGGTCGGCGTCCTCGAGGACAGGGCGACCAGGCTCAACGAGTTCTACGTCAAGCATCGTCTGACCGGCCGCCCATTCGTGACGGCGAAGTTCGCCATGAGCCTCGACGGCAAGATCGCGACGCGCACCGGAGAGTCAAGGTGGATCACGAGCGAGGAGTCTCGCGCTCACGCCCATCGCCTCCGCCGCGTCCACGACGCCATCCTTGTCGGCGTGAACACGGTGATGGTGGACGATCCGGAGCTGACGGCCAGAGTCGAGGGAGAGGAATCGCGCCAGCCCCTGCGCGTGGTTCTTGACTCGCGCCTGCGCATCCGCCAGTCCGCCCGAGTCGTCGGCGCCAACACGCTCATCGCCACCACCAGGCAAGGACGCGTCGGAGGCGCCGAGGTCGTTCGGTTGCCCGCTGCGCCAGATGGCCGCGTCAACCTCCCGGCGCTGCTGGACGAGCTGGGCAAGCGCGGCATTCTGAGCCTGTTGGTTGAGGGAGGCGCCGAGGTCCACGCCTCGTTCTTCGCCGCGGGCCTCGTGGACAAGGTTCACGCGTACGTGGCGCCGCGACTGGTCGGCGGCCGCGCAGCGCCCGGACCGCTAGGAGGTGAGGGAGTCGATCACCTCGCAGCGGCCGCCCACCTGAGCGAGGTGGATTTCGTAAGGCTCGGGGACGACCTCCTGATCACTGGATACGTGGATGTTCACAGGGATAGTTAGCGCGGTGGCGAAGGTGGCTGCGGCGGATGCCAACCGCCTCGGAATCGACCACGCCGGCATAGCCCGCCACCTGAGGATCGGGGGAAGCATCGCGGTCAACGGATGCTGCCTCACCGTGGTGAAGAAGCGTGGCCCGGTCTTCTTCGCGGACGTCGTGCCCGAGACTCTTCGACGCACCAACCTGGGCGCGTTGCGGGTGGGGACGGAGGTCAACCTCGAGCTGCCACTTACCGCCGCCTCGACCCTGGACGGTCACCTCGTGCAGGGCCACGTCGACACAACGGCCAGGGTCAGGACGGTGGAGGTGGCATCCCCAGGATGCGAGCTGACCATCGAGCTCCCCGCCTCCATCGCGCGTTTTGTCGCCATCAAGGGATCGATCGCGGTGGACGGCATGAGCCTCACGGTGGCAGCGGTGGACAGGCCTCCCGGCACGTTTCGGGTCGCGCTCATACCGCACACCATCGAGGTCACGATCGCGTCGGGTTACAAGCGAGGCTTCGTCGTCAATCTCGAGGCGGACGTCGTCGCCCGCTACGTGGCCCGAAACCTCCGCCGGTAACATTCCTCAAGCAATGGGCTTGGCCACCGTGCCGGAGGCAATCGCTGATTTCAAAGCGGGCAAGTTCGTCATCGTCGTTGACGACGAAGACCGCGAGAACGAGGGCGACCTCGTCGTGGCCGCACAGCTGGTCACCCCCGAGCACATCAGCTTCATGACCCATCACGGATCCGGCCTGGTCTGCATGCCGATCAAGGCCAGGCGCCTGGACGAGCTGGGTATCGCACCCATGGTGGAGCACAACACGAGCCGGCTCGGAACCGCGTTCAGCGTGAGCATCGACGCCAAGGACATGACGACCACCGGCGCCTCGGCCCACGACCGCGCCGCGACCATTCGCAAGGTCCTCGATCCAGACGCCAGGGCCGTCGATTTTTCGATGCCCGGCCACACCTTCCCCCTCCGAGCCGCCGAAGGCGGGGTGCTGACCCGCGCCGGCCAGACTGAGGCCGCCGTCGACCTCGCGATCCTCGCGGGCCTCTACCCGGCCGGCGTGATCACCGAGCTCATGAAGACCGACGGCACCATGGCGCGCATGCCGGAGCTCGAGCGATTTTCGCAAGAGCACGAGATCAAGCTCATCACCGTCGAGCAGATCATCGCGTTCCGCCGGCGCAACGAGAAGCTGATCGCCCGGCGAGTGGAAGCCATGATTCCCATTGGCGACCCAGAGCCGCGGCTGTGGAAGCTCTACGCGTACGAGGATGTGCTCAGAAAAGAGAACCACCTCGCGCTGGTGCTCGGCGAGATCGACCCCCAGGCGCCCGTTCTTCTGAGAGCCCATTCCGAATGCCTCACCGGCGACATATTTGGCAGCTTGCGGTGTGACTGCGGCGTGCAGCTCCACGCGGCGATGGAGATGATCGCCGCGGCTGGCGTGGGCGTGATCCTCTACATCCGCCACCAGGAAGGCCGCGGTATCGGGCTCCTCGACAAGCTGCACGCCTACAACCTGCAGGACAAGGGCCTCGACACCGTCGAGGCCAACGAGGCGCTCGGTCATCCCGCCGACAAGCGCGATTACGGCATCGGGAGCCAGATCCTCTATGACCTTGGAGTGCGCAAGATCAAGCTGCTCACCAACAACCCCAAGAAGATCTACGGGCTCGAAGGTTTCGGTCTCGAGGTAGTCGAGCGCGTCCCGATCCGGGTTCCCTCCAACCCACACAACGAGCGATACCTCAAGACCAAGAAAGACAAGCTCGGGCACCTGCTGTAGTGGGCGAGAAGGGCGCCAAGCCCGATCTGACTGGAAACGAGCTCAACATCGCGGTGGTCGTGGCCCGCTACAACGAGGACATCTCAAAGCGCCTGTTGCGAGGCGCACTTGGGGCGCTCGAGGAGCACGGAGTCCAGGATCCTGATGTCTTCTGGGTGCCGGGCTCGCTCGAGCTACCGGTCACCGCGCTTGCACTCGCTGAGAAGGGCGGCCACGACGCGATCGTCTGCTTGGGCTGCGTGATCCGAGGCGAGACGTATCACTTCGAGGTCGTGGCCGGCCAGGCAGCCGCAGGTGTGATGCAGGTGCAGCTGGACACCGGCGTGCCGATCACGTTCGGCGTGCTCACAACCGAGGACAAGGAGCAGGCGTTCGCCCGCTCGGGTCCGAAGAACAACAAAGGCGGCGAGGCGGCCGAGGCGGCCATCGAGATGGCCAATCTTCTCCGCTCCATCCAGGGCTAGGCGTTTCTCAGCCGGCGGTCACCACCGCCACGACATCCCGTCCCGCCGGCACGACCACAAACCCTTCCGTCGCTGCGGGCGTGCTGAAGTGGCGCGCCGACGGCAGCCCAGTCGAATAGACAACCGCGCCGGTCGACTGGTCGAGGGCATACAGCGTCGCCGACGAGGGTTCGATCGCCCAGATGGCGCCCGCTGCAACGATCGGCGAGCCCAAAGCCGGATGGCTCGCGTGCCACACCACGTTCATCCCGTTCGGCCCGACCGACATCGCATAGAGACCGTCGGTGCACGGGACGAAAACGACCGACCGGTTCGTGGCCGTGCCGCCATACGCTCCGCCGCACAGCTGCCGCTTTCCGGTCTCACCTCCGACACCCCCCAGCTGGTCCGCACGGAGCAGATACGCGACGCCATCCTTGCCGACCGCTACGGCCGCGCCCGGCAGCAACGTCACACCCAGTGCGCCGAGATCAGAGTCGCTGTCATTCAAAGAGATCCAGTTCGCCGGAGCGAAGTACGACTTCACCTTTTGCAGGTCCGGCGAGAGCTCGACGACCGCATTGCTGAAGTCGAAAGAAGACCGCGAAGCGCCGTTCCCGGTAACCGCGTAGACATTGCCCGACGGATCCAGCGTCACCCCGGCCGCGCTCCAGATGCCCGCGCCGCTAGCGCTCGGGACTTGATACGTGAGCGCCGCGCCGCCCGCGCGCGGAACGGCGACGACGTATCCGTGGTACGGCCCGCAGTCGCCGTAAAGACCTCCAAGCGGAACATAGACATAGTTCGCACCGACCGCCAGTGCCCCACGCTGCTGCTGAACAGCGGGCGTCGAGCCCGCCGGGTCGATGTCCTGCTGCGAAGCAACCGTCCCGTCGACGAGCTTCAGCGTGAACAGCATGTGATGGCGCGCTCCGAGGAACGCCACGACATACAGGAGTCCGCTCGCGGGATCCGCCGCCGGCGTGCCGGTGATCCCGGTGACTGGGCCGATGTCACCGCACGGGAGGGAGGCCGCGTCGACCGGCTGGCCGAGGTGAATCGTCCAGATGACCGCGCCGGTAAAAAGGTCGAGCGAGTAGACCGTGTTGTTCTCCGTTGCGACGATCACGTGACCGGCGACGATCAAGGGGGACGCATACACGTCGCCGTCGACGCTTACGGTCCACGCGACCTTCGGAGAGGCCAAAGCGGGAACGTCGGGCCCCAGCCCCGTCCGCTCGCCATCCCGGTGGTACTCGGTCCACTCGGTGGACAGCGCAGGCGATGGGGTCGGCCTGGCCGCCCCAGAGGTTGAGGACGAGGGCGTGGGAGAGGCGGAAGGAGAGCTACAGGCGGCGCAAACGAGCACCAGCAGCGCAGCGACCCGCGAAATCACAAACCCCAGCTGAACTTGCGGACCGGCTCCAGCCGCGCCCGCCCGGGCGCAACGAGCCGAGCGTATCCCTGGATGGACACCCCGCGCTTGGGTCCCATCGCGTCCACGACCATCGCAGACCGAGGCTCGGCGGTGAGATTGCGAAGCTTGACGCCGTCCACGTCGAACTCGAGCGCACCCTCATCGTCGACGGCATACATCACCGGTACGACGTGAGACCAGCCGGACGGCCCGACGGTTGCGAAACGCCCGATTCGCTGTGAGCGCAGGAACTCGAGCTCGGCGTCACTGAACACCATCAGCCCTCACATCCTAGACTCAACCGTTCATGGCAAAGACAGCGGAACACGGCATTGAAACCCTCGGCGGATACACGATCCTGCGCCGCGAACCTCTCGAACGGCTCGACGGCGCCTACCTGGAGCTGGTTCACGACCGGACCGGCGCCCGGCACATTCACGTCGAGTGCAACGACGACAACAACGCGTTCGCTGTCTTCTTCCCAACGGTGCCCAAGGACTCGACGGGCGTGGCGCACATCCTGGAGCATGTCGTGCTTGCGGGTTCGCAGCGCTATCCGGTGCGCGATCCATTCTTCAGCATGACCCGCCGGTCGCTCGCGACCTTCATGAATGCCATGACGAGCGCGGACTGGACGATGTACCCGTTCAGCACGCGCAACGCGAAGGACTTCATGAACCTCCTGGACGTCTACCTCGACGCGACATTCTTCCCGCGGCTGTCCGAGGACTCCTTCAAGCAGGAAGGAATCCGCTTCGAGTTCGAAGATTCGGCGGACCCCAAGAGTGGACTCCGTTACAAGGGCGTCGTCTTCAACGAGATGAAAGGCGCGCTCGCGACGCCCTCGGCTGCCGTGCAGCGCGCCGTCGGCCGGACTCTGTTCCCCGGTCTCACCTACGAGCACATCTCAGGCGGAGACCCCGAGGACATCCCCAACCTCACATGGGAGCACCTGCGCCGGTTCCACGCCACCCACTACCACCCGAGCAACGCCTACTTCTATACATATGGCAACAGGCCTCTCGAGGAGACACTCGAGATCATCGAGCGCAGCGTGCTCTCGCGCTTTCAGCGGATCGAGGTGGACACCAGGATCCCGGACGTCGAGCGGTTCACCAAGCCGATCAAGGCCGTCGAGCCGTATCCCGTCACCGCCGGCGAGGACATCGCAAAGAAGTCGCAGGCCCTTGTCGCCTGGGTGACGGTGCCGACCGGCGACTCCTTCCGCCAGCTCTCGATGAAGGTGCTGACGGACGTCCTCCTGAGCAACGCAGGATCGCCCTTGCGCAAGGCGCTCATCGACTCGGGCCTCGGCACCGCGATGGCGGATGGCACCGGCTTCCAGGACGACTACCGCGAAAGCGTCTTCGGCGCGGGCCTCAAGGACGTCGCTTCGGAGGACGCCGAGAAAGTTCAGCAGGTCGTCCTCGACACGCTCGAGCGCATTGCTGATGACGGTGTAGACCAGGCCCAGGTCGACGCGACGATCCACCGGCTCGAGTTCGAGAAGCGCGAGCGCTCCAACGCCGGCTTTCCGTACGCGCTCAAGATGCTGTTCACGGCCCTCGCGCCGTATTACTACGGCGGAGACCCCTACGACGCGCTCAACTTCGACCTCGACCTCGAGCGCCTGCAGAAAGCGCGCGCCGAAGGGCGGTTCTTCGAGAACCTCATCCGCGCCGAGCTCATCGACAACATGCATCGCGCGCTCCTGACGATCGAGCCCGACCCCGAGCTCGAGGAACGCAAGCGCCGCAAGGAGCTGGACCGCCTGGCCGCGATCGAAGCCTCGCTCAGCGAAGAGGAGAAGGGGCGCATCGTCGAAGAGGCGCTGCGCCTCAAGGCTGACCAGGAGGCCAAGCAAGACCTGTCGGCGCTGCCCACGCTAGAGCTCAGCGACATCCCGATGAAGTTCGAGGACGTTCCGAGCCGCGACACCAGGGTGGGGCCGGCGGCGATCGAGTTCTTTCCGCAGCCGACCAACGGGATCACCTACCTCGACATCCGGTCGGACTTCGCCGGCCTGAGCGCCGAGGACAAGGAGCTCATGCCGCTGTTCAGCCGCGTCCTCACGCATAGCGGCGCGGCCGGCCAGGATTACGTCGAGATCGCCTCTCGCATCGCGGCGGTCACGGGCGGCGTCGGAGCGGCTGCGCAAGTGCAGTCCCTGGCCGCGCAGGAGGACTACCTCCAGTCCTTCGTCCTCTCAGGTCGGGCGCTTGACCGCAACGCGAAACCCTTCATCGATCTCCTGATCGACCTCACCGCAAAACTGGAGCTGGAACCGAAGCGCCTGAAGGATGTCATCGCAGAAGCGGCGACCCGCCTCGAGAGCTCCATCGCCGGCCTCGGCTTCCAGTTCGCGATCCTCCGCGCCCACTCGAAGCTCACCTCGGAGGGCGCGATCAACGACCAGCTGCAGGGGATCGGGATGCTGCACGCCATGCGGCGCCTGGCACGCCTCGACGAGAACGAGCTCGACGACGTGATCAAGAAGCTCGACGCAATCAGGACCCGCCTGTTTCGAGCTGGCGCCGTGCGCTTTGTCGTGACCTGTGAGGAAGGCATGGTCGAGACGCTCCAGCCCCTCCTGGCCGGGCTCGTCGACGCCCTTCCGCCCGGCGGACCTGGCGGCCACCCCGAGGAGCCAAAGCCTCTCGAGGCCTCACCGGAGGCCCGGACCGCGCCGGTCCCGGTCGCCTTCAACGTCCGCATCTTCAAGACGGTGCGCTACGTCAACCCCGACGCCCCGGCCCTGCTCGTGCTCGCCAACTACCTGCGCGACACGTTCCTCCACCGGGAGCTGCGCGAGAAGGGTGGCGCGTACGGCGGTTTCGCGCAGGCCGGCATCGGCAGCGGCACCTTTTACTTCGGCTCGTACCGCGATCCCAACATCGTCAAGACCTACGACGCCTACGACCGCGCGGTGAAGTGGGTGACCGACACCGAGATCGATCCTGAGGCCCTGAAGGAGTCGATCCTCGGCGCGTGCGGCGACGTCGATCCGCTTGAGTCGCCCGACATCAAGGGCCGCCGCGAGGCGACCAACCGGCTCACCGGCTTCACGCGCGAAGAGAGGGAGCGTTTCAAGCAGCGCTTGCTGCGCGTCACTGCGGACGACTTGCGTCGTGTGGCCGGCGCCTACCTGATGGTGCCGCGCCCGGTCCAGGCCACTGTCGCGGGGCCAGAGCTCGTCGAGGCGGCGCGCAAAGAGCTCCCGCACCTATTCGAGGTGGTCGCCCCGATCTAGCCTGCGCCCGCCTAAAATCCCGCACGTGGGTTACTGGCGCCGCGACTACTTCTGGCCGGCGGTCCTCGTCGTGCTGGGCCTGTACTTCTTGCTCAACAACCTCGGCTTGCTGGAGTGGCTGAAACCTGAGATCGTCTGGCCAATCGTGCTGATCGCGCTGGGCGTATGGCTGATCATCAGGCGCTCCCGAAAGTAGGGATGGCAAGCGTGCGGCACTCCCGAAGCTTCTTCTGGCCCCTCGTGCTGATCCTGATCGGGGTCTTCGCCCTGCTCGTCAACTCAGGCGTCATCTCGACCGACCGCCTGAGCCTGCTGGCCGACCTGTGGCCCGTGATCCTCATCGTGATCGGGCTCGAGCTCCTGTCCCGCCGTGCGCTGCCGGGCCAGTCCGGAGATGTCGCCGCGGTGCTCATCGTCTTGCTCGCTGCCGGAGGAGCCCTTGCCTATGTGGCGCTCGCCCCCAACACGGGAGGGACACACACGCTCGACTCCAAGGCCGCCGCCGGCAACGTCGACCATGCCACGGTAGAGATCGATGCGGGCGCTACCAACATCACGGTTGCAGGCAGCAGCTCGCTCGAGGGCGACCTGTACCACGCCCATATCACCTACTCCGGGCCCAAGCCGGACTTGAGCTTCGATAGTTCCAGCGGACGCCTGCAGATCTCGCAAGGCCCCATCGGGCTCTTTCAGAGCCGTCGCTTCACGCTTGATCTGCAAATCAGCTCCAGTGTCCAGTGGAAGATCACCTCGAACGGGGGGGCATCCACCGAGACCTACAACCTCGGCGGAGTCCCGGTCGGCTCGATCGACATCAATACCGGCGCCAGCCGGGAAGACATCACGCTCGGGACGGCGTCCGGCGTTGTCCCGATCACCATCAACGGCGGCGCCTTGACCGTGCACGTTCATCGACCTCCCGGGACCGCGGCCGCCGTGACCGTTTCGGGCGGGGCCGTGAGCCTCGACTTCGACGGGCGCCCGCACCACGCCATCGGCGATGTTCAGGACTCGGCGGGCGGGGGGACGGACATGTACCGCGTGGACGTAAGCGGCGGCGCTTGCACCGTGACGATGGACACGAACGCTCCCGGCGGCTAGGCCCGCTCCAGCCTGCGGTCGAGGGCTGCAACCCTGGCTGAGTAGGCGGCCGCAGTCTCCTGCGTGATCGCGGCACGCAATCCCCGCGAGGCAGCGCCCACCATCGCCTCGAGCTCGCCGTCAAGGACCCCGGCCGCACGCAGAACCGGCGCGAGGGCAGCCGCCCGCTCAGCCCCCACGAGCAGCTCCGCCTGGTCGATGCCCAGCGCGGCCAGCGCATCCGCCTCCCGCTCGAGCCGGAGTGCAAGGGCGATTCCCTCTTCGTTACCCAATTCCTTGCACCGCAGCGCGCCCGCCCTCGCCACAGCGCTGGCCAAGCGCCCTTCCAGCAAGCGGCCGGCGCCCACCTGGTTGGCGGCAAACGCGGGAGTCAACCCCACCAGCTCCTGCTCGCC
>DAITQH010000046.1:0-8487 GCA_036833175.1 Candidatus Dormiibacterota bacterium | reverse complement strand
AGCACGTGTGCTCCTCCGCTGGCGGCGGCGCCGGCAATCGCCGCGATTGCGTCTGCGCTGCGCCCCTCGGAAAAGTTTGGGACTGATTCGAAGAGGCGTTCCGATTCCACCAGGTTGTTAGGGTAAGTGGCCGTGCCTGGTCCGGTCGCGCTCGTCTACGGGGACGAGCTCATGAAGCACCACCTGTCGGACCAGCATCCGCTGCAGCCGATCCGCGTGAAGCTGGCCGTGGACCTCATCCGCTCGACCGGCCTCATCGAGCACGCGCACCTGTTGCCGCCTCGCCGCGCGACGATCCAGGAGCTCGAGCTGGTCCACTCGCGCCGCTACATCGAGCTGGTGCGCAATCTCAGCGACCCGAAGCAGCGCGATAGCGTTTCGCCCGACGAGCTGGACGAGGCAGGTTTCGCTTCGGCCGACAACCCGATCTCGGATGAGCTTCACGAGGGCGCTGCACTGGTTGCCGGCGCGACTCTGGTGGCGGCGCGGGCCATCGAAAGCGGCGCCGCGCTCCACGTCTTCAGCCCATCCGGGGGCCTGCACCACGCCCACCGCGAGCGCGCGTCGGGGTTCTGCACGTACGACGACCCGGCCATCGCGTGCAGGTGGCTCAAGGACCAGGGCCACCGCGTCGCGTATATCGACGTCGACGTGCACCATGGCGACGGTGTCGAGGACATCTTTCAAGCAGATCCAGACATCCTCACCATCAGCCTTCACGAGAGCGGCCGCTACCTGTTTCCGGGCACCGGGTTTCCAGATGATTGCGGGATCGGCGCCGGCCGCGGTTTCGCCGCCAATCTTCCCTTCCTTCCCTACACCTGGGACGAGCCCTGGCTCCAGGGGTTCGAGAAGGTCGTGCCGGCACTCTTGCGCCGCTTCAAGCCGACCGTGCTGGTGACGCAGAACGGCTGCGACACGCATTACCTCGACCCGCTTGCGCACCTGGCGGCGACGACACGGATCTGGCCTCGCGTGGGCCGGGTCGTTCACGAGCTGGCGCATGAGCTCTGCGATGGCCGGTGGCTGGCGCTGGGGGGTGGGGGATACGCGATCTACGAGGTGGTGCCGCGCGCGTGGACGCTGCTGTTTGCCGAGATGGTCGAACACCCTGAGCTTGCCGCCGAGGTCAACGACCCCTCAGAGGTCGTTCCGGGCGTGGACGTCCAGGAGAGGGTGTGGGGGGCGCTCCGGAAGGACCTGGCGCACCTTGGAGAGGTGCACGGACTGGACCTGGGCTAAGCCGCGTACGTCCGCAGGCAGCGGGTGCAGATCCGCGCGCGCACAGCTTTTCCCGCCACCGTCACCCGGCCCATCTGGAGGTTGGGCAAGAACCTCCGGTTGACCCGGTTCTTGGCGTGACTTACGTGATGTCCGTATTGCGGCTCTTTGCCGCAGATCGCGCAGCGCTTGGCCATGAGGCACCTTCCGATTGGGAGTACCGACAAAAAGACCCGCTCGACCGTCGCGGGTGATCCGAATTGTACCATGGGCTTCACATGGCTTCCAAGACCACCACCGTCCTGACCCAGGCCCGCCAGTGGGGCCGGATCGAGGTTTTCCCCTCCGCCGTGGGCGCCATCGCCGCCCACGCGGCGCTGGGCTGCTACGGGATCACCGGAATGGCAGCCCGTGGGCTGCGCGATGGCGTGGCCGAGCTCCTGCATCGGGGGAACGTCGACCGCGGGGTCGAGGTGATCGACGTCGAGGGTGGGCTGGTCATCGACGTCTTTGTCATCGTCCAGTACGGAATCCGCATCTCGGAGGTCGCGCACAACCTCCAGCAGGCGGTGAAATTTGAGGTTGAGAGGTCGGTCAACGTCCCGGTGGCGCAGGTCAACGTGAACGTCCAGGGCGTTCGCGAAGAGCGCCGGTAGTAGTGGCCCGCAACAGCCGTGCAGGCCGCATCTCGGCCGCTGCGGGCCACTAGGTGTCCGAACACAGGACCCCTGGGGTGGACGGACCCCTCTTCAAACGGGCCCTCCTGGGCAGCCTGAGCTGGCTCTCCTCCAACCACGAGGAGGTCAACCGGCTCAATGTGTTCCCGGTGCCGGACGGCGACACGGGCACGAACATGCTGCTCACGCTCCAGTCGGCGGTCGAGGACATCAAGGAGTCGAACGCGGCCGAGGTGAGCAAGATCGCCAAGCTCGCATCGCATGGCAGCCTCATGGGCGCGCGCGGCAACTCGGGCGTGATCCTGTCGCAGATCTTCCGGGGCTTCGCGCGAGCCGTCGAGGGCAAGAGCTCGCTCACCCCGGCTGAGCTCGCGACCGCCTTCGAAGAGGCGGCCAACGCGGCTTACCGGGCCGTGAACAAACCGACCGAGGGGACCATCCTGACCGTCGCGCGCGAGGCCGGCCGCGCCGCATCTGCCGCAGCAAGCAGCCCCGAGGCCACCGTACCCGGTGTGATCGCGGCCGCAGCCTCAGGCGCCAGGGATGCCGTTTTGAAGACTCCCAGCCAGCTCCAGATCCTCCGTGACGCCGGGGTGGTGGATGCGGGCGGGTATGGCCTGCAGATCATCCTCGAAGGCATGCTCAAGACGGTCGAGGAGGCCGAGTCAGCACTCGCGGCGATCACCACCACGCGCGTGGCGGCGTCGTCCCCGGCCTCGCAGGCGGCGGTCACGCTCCCGGAAGGCGGCTGGGGCTACTGCACGGAGTTCCTGATCGAGGGCACCCACCTGGACCTGGACCGGATCAAGAGTCAGATCGAGGCGCTCGGCAACTCGGTGCTCGTCGTCGGAGAGCCGGAGCTGGTCAAGGTCCACGTCCATACCGACGACCCGAGCCGCGTCATCACGCTCGCGGGCGGTTACGGAAAGCTGCTCAAGCTCAACGTCGGGGACATGTCGACGCAGCACAGGCGAATCCTCGAGGGCCAGGCCCAGGCGTCCTCAGCACCGCACCCGAACGGCGTCGGACTCGTCGCCGTCGTCGCGGGCAGCGGCCTGGTGAAGATCTTCCGAGGCCTGGGGGTCAACGCCATCGTCGAGGGTGGCCAGACCATGAACCCCAGCACCCAGGACATGCTGACCGCCATCGAATCCGTGCCGTACGAGGAGGTCATCCTCCTGCCCAACAACAAGAATGTCATCCTCGCCGCCAAGCAGGTACTTGGGCTGACGAAGAAAAACGTCCACGTGATCGAGACGCACAGCGTTCCCCAGGGCGTCGCCGCCGTTGTCGCATTCCGCGGCGACAAGCCGGGCGTCGACAACCTGGCGGCCATGCGGTCCGAGGCGGACCGGGTGCAGACGATCGAGGTCACCCACGCGGTCCGCGACACGCGCTCCAACGGCTTGAAGGTCAAGAAGGGCGACGTCATCGGGCTGATCAACGACAAGCTCGAGTTCGCGGGCACGGACTACGGCGAGGTGGTGAACAAGGCGCTGAGCAAGCTGGGTGCGGATTCCTACGAGCTGATCACCGTCTACCGCGGCGAGGGAGCCAGCGACGACGAACTTCACAAGCTGGAGTCGGACATCCGCTCGACGCACCCCGGCCTGGAGGTCGAGGTCCAGCAGGGCGGCCAGCAGCACTACCCGTTCATCCTCAGCGTCGAATAATCAAACGTCACAGGTGAAGCGCTCTTTCGCCGTCGTCACAGACTCGACCGCTGACCTACCCCCGGAATGGCGCGGGCTTTATGACATCGAGGTCGTCCCGCTCAAGGTCCTCTTCGGCGAGGAGACCTTCCGAGACGGAGTGGACATGAACAACGAGGAGTTCTTCGCGAAGCTCGCCGCGTCGAACAAGCTTCCCACCACCTCAGCCCCGTCGCCTGGCGAGTTCGCCGAGGCGTACTCGCGGCTTGCTAAAGACCACGACGGGTGCATCTCGATCCACATCGGAAGACAGCTTTCGGCCACCGCCGAAGCCGCGCGGGTGGGGGCCGAGTCCGTGGAGGGCTTTCGGGTCAACGTCATCGACAGCGAGACGGTGACGATGCCGATGGCGTTTCTGTGCCGGGTGGCGGCAGAAAGCGCGACGCTCGACGAGGCGACGGCTGCTGTCGAGGAGCGAATTCCGAAGTGTCGTGTCCTCGCCCTCCTCGATACGTTGCGCTACATCGAGATGGGCGGGCGCGTTAGCCGCGCCCAGGCGATGATCGGCACGATGCTCGATCTCAAGCCGCTCCTGCTTGTCGCCGATCGGGAGATCAAACCCGTGGACCGGGTGCGCACCCGATCCCGCGCCATCCCGCGCATGGTCGAGTTCTTCGAGAAGGATCTTCCCGTGGAGCATGTCGGCGTGGTGCATGCGCAGGCGCCAGAAGAGGCCGAGCAGATTGCCGCCGGCATCCGCAGCCGGCGCCCGGACCTCGAGGTGACCGTGGGACAGATCGGCTGCGTGCTCGGCACTCACACGGGCCCGAAAGCGCTAGGAGTCGTCTACATCAAGAAGTAGTCGTCGCGCGCCCGCCGGGAGTGAACACTATGCTGTGGCCCGGTCGCGGCCAGACGCGCAGCACCGGAGGCGTCAGGGCGATCACACGAGGCAGAACCCTCACGGCCAGCCTGTACGTGCGCTGCTGCCAGGGCCCGAACTGCATGCCGTACTGGGCGCGCAGCGCCGGCGTCAGAAGGCCAGTCGTGACTACGTTCAGCGGCAGCATCACCGGGCCAGGAAGCGCGCGCACACGCGGCCGCATGATCTGTGCGGCCAGCTCTCGCGCCCGCTCATCCACCCGGACCTCTCCGCTCGACACCATCTCCGCGAGGTAGGCGTCGAAATCGCGCGGAGTCTTTGGAAAGTGATCGCGCGGAATTCCGAGCAGCTCTCCCAGCAGCATGAACTCGCGATGAAAATCCTCGCGTTCGCCGGTGGTCAAGGGCTGCACGAAGGTCTCGTAAGTCACGAGCGCCGTGTCGGCGAGCGTGGCATAAACCCATAGCAGGAGGTCGGGGTTCAGCGCGCGGTAGCCGGCGCCCTGGACCTTGGCGTGGACCTGGTTCACGGCGCGAGCGGCCGCGAGCGCTGTCTCGCGGTCGCCGAACACGATGGCCATCGTCATACGGATCGTCCGGCGCAGGCGGCGGATGGGGTGTGCTCGAAAATCAGAGTGCTCGTCGACGCCCGCGGCGACCTTCGGGTGCGCGAGCTGCATGAGCAGCGCACGCCCGCCACCCAGCAGAAGGATGTTCTCGCGATTCACCCGACGGGTGATCGAATCCTCTTCGAAAAGACCGGGCCTCACGCCGTGGCTTTGGCCATCTCTGCGTTGAAGCTGTCCACCATCGGTTTGTAGAAGGTGTCGATCTCGGTCCCGATCTGTTCGAAGTTGTACTTGCTGATCTTGTCGGCGTCGGCCTGCACGTTGATCTCGGAGCTGGTGATGGCCGCGTCGTTGCCGGCCGCGGCGGCGTCCAGCAGCTTGCCAAAATCGGTGATCAGCGACTCGAAATCGACCATCAGCGAGTGCAGCTCGGCCGGCAGGCCAGGCGCGGTCGAAAGCTGGAGACCCTTGTCGGCGTGGGTCTTCATGCTCGTCAGAGTGGTCTTGGCTCCGGCGAGGTCGGCCGTCGCGCTCTGCGCCCCGAGGGTGTCGAGGTCGGTCGCCGCATCCAGGAAGGCCTGCAGGAAATGGCCGTCCAGGACATAGTCGGAGGCGACGATCTTTGCCTGCGAGAGCGCCTTGCGGGCATGGTCGATCCGCGTCGCCTCCTTGTCGAGGTTGCCGCGCGCGAACGCCGTGAGCCACTGCTGCTCGCTCAGGCCGGCCCTGGCCGACACCAGCGACGCGTCGTCCTTGTCGATTGCGGCGCCGGCCGACTGGGCGTTGGCCACGAATTGATCGACGAGGGTGCGAGCCGCCTTTGGATCGAAGGTCGAGCTGCTGCTAAGACCGTTGAACTTCGTATCGATGTCCTTGAACGTAGTGTTGAGGCTGTTCTGATGGGAGATCACAGTGTTGAGCGTCTTGTCGGCGTTGCCCACCCGCGTCTGCGCGTAGGCGAGCCCGGTCACGGCATAGCCGATGATTCCGGCCAGGACGATGACGATGACGACGATCGCGATGATCGTGGTACGTAGTCCGCGCGACATGGGCGCGCGGCGCACCGGCTCGGGGGGAGCGGGCGGCGGTTCAGGTATCACTCCTTGAGCATACTTGCCTTCCCGCACGCCCTTGACGCGCCTGTCTCACGACTGCCGGATATCGGCGACGCCAACGCCAAGCGCCTCAAGAAGCTCGAGATCGAGACTGTCCGCGACCTGCTCCTGGCGCTTCCATTCGGTTGGGAGACGTATGGGGACCCCGTCCCGATTGCTTCGCTTGCGGTCGGGATCCAGGCGACCGTGGTGGGAACGGTCGCCTCGATCGCTCCCAAGGTCACGAAATTCAAGAGGATGAAGCTCACCGAGGCGGTCATCCGCGATGACAGCGGCGACGGGATGCGCGTGGCCTGGTTCAACCAGCCGTTTGTCGCCAGGCAGCTTCATAAAGGCGATCGCGTCGCCGTGGCCGGCATGGTCAAGGGTGGCTACGGGGGCATGCCCGAAATGCAAAACCCGCATCACGAGCGGGTCGACGCCAACGCCGATGGGGAGCCATCGCATGTCGGCGGGCTCATGCCGAAGTACCACCTGGTTGACGGGTTGAGCTCCAAGAAGATCGCGCGCTGGGTCGAGTCCGCGCTGCCCCTGGCCGACCGCCTCGAGGAAATGCTGCCGCCAGTTGTGCGTGAACGCCACCGCTTGCTGCCGGTCGGGGAGGCTGTTCGCCTCGGACACCGGCCGGACACCATGGACCAGTGGCGCGAGGCGCGCAGGCGCATGGCGTTCGCCGAGCTGTTCGAGCTGCAGGCGGCCTTCGCTCTCATGCACGCCAGGATCGCCGCCGAGCCGGCCACGCCAATCCCGTACCGGCAGGAGGTGATCGACACCTTCAAAGCAGGTGTCGGCTTCGAGCTGACGCGTGCGCAGCGGCGGTCCGCCTGGGAGGCATACCAGGACATGGCGAAGACCGTGCCCATGAACCGGCTGCTGAACGGCGATGTTGGCTCGGGAAAGACGGCCGTCGCAGCCGCCTGCGTCGCGATGGCCCACGCGGCAGGTCTCCAGTCCGTGGTGATGGCGCCCACCGAGATCCTTGCCCGCCAGCACCTGGTTCGTTTTCGTGCCTACCTCGAGGAGAGCTTTCCTGGCCTGATCGTGGAGCTGCTGGTCAGCAGCCAGACCGCGGCCGAGCGACGGCGTGTCAAGACTGCGGCAGCGTCAGGGCACTGTGCGTTGCTCGTCGGGACGCACGCGCTGATCGAGGACGATGTCGAGTTCGCCGACCTGGGCCTCGCGGTCGTCGACGAGCAGCATCGTTTCGGCACTGGGCAGCGCGAGCTACTTCGTGCCAAGGGCCGGGGCCGGCCGCACTTCCTTGCGATGACCGCAACTCCCATTCCACGCACGCTTGCGCTCGCGCTCTATGGCGAGATGTCGGTCTCTGTTATCGACGAGCAGCCCCCGGGTCGCAGCCCAGTCGAGACCGAGGTGGTGGAGCCGGACCACCGCGGGCGCGCGTACGACCTCGTGCGCGAGCAGGTGCGGATGGGCCGGCAGGCCTTCGTCATCTGCCCGCTGATCGAGGAGTCAGAGGTGCTCGTTGCGCGATCTGCGACTGCCGAGTTCGAGCGATTGCAGCGCGATGTGTTCCCCGACCTGCACATGGGCCTGGTGCACGGGCGTCTCAAAAGCAAGGACGACGTGATGCGCGCGTTCGTCGCCGGAGAGGTGCAGGTCCTCGTCGCGACTGCCGTGGTCGAGGTGGGTGTCGACGTGCCTAACGCGACGGTGATGATGATCGAGGGCGCCGACCGGTTCGGACTGGCGCAGCTTCACCAGTTCCGCGGCCGGGTGGGCCGCGGG
This sequence comes from Candidatus Dormiibacterota bacterium, assembly GCA_036833175.1. Taxonomy (GTDB): domain Bacteria; phylum Chloroflexota; class Dormibacteria; order Dormibacterales; family Dormibacteraceae; genus Palsa-870. The sequence continues at coordinate 622 of DAITQH010000046.1, read as the reverse complement.
GCGGGACAGAGCTACTGCCTGCTGCTCACCGACGAGACTTCGGAGCCCGCAGTCAACCGGCTCAACCTGATGACCAGGATTCGCGATGGTTTCAAGCTTGCGGAGGAGGACATGCGGATTCGAGGCATGGGTGAGCTCATGGGGCAGCGCCAGCACGGCATGTCGGACCTCGCGATGCAGGCTCTCCAGCAACCGGAGCTGCTGAACGAGGTGAGGCAGGAGGCGGAGAGCATGCTGCAAGCGGACCCGGGCTTCGAGCACAGTCCGTTGCTTAAGACAGCGGTTGCGCGCCGGCTGGAGCTGACCTCGATCAGCTAGTCGAGCGGCTCGTAGGCAGCCGTCAGCATCCCGAAGTAGGTCGGCGCCTCGTACGAGATCAAGCGACCTTGCCAGCCCGGCGTGGCGCCGTGCAGCATCAGCATCTGCCACCAGCTGTCGGCCTTGGCATCCTCCACGAGCTGTGGTGGGATGTCGGTGAGCTGCGCCAGATTTCCGGTGTCGACCAGCTCGCAAATCAGAGCGTCGTACTTCGCGGCGCTCGGGTGATACCCGTAGGGGCCGCCTTCGACGTGCGCGTGTCCGTGGTCTGCGCTGGCGATGAAGGCCACGCGCCGCCCGGATT
>DAITQH010000045.1:0-18537 GCA_036833175.1 Candidatus Dormiibacterota bacterium | reverse complement strand
CTACCCGCTTAGCAGGCGGGTGCTTTCGGCCACTCAGCCACCTCCCCGGGGAGTCACGATTGTCGTTCGATTCTAATCTGACCTAGCCGCTCTCCATACTTAGTGCCCGATGGAGGCTCCAGGTGGACCAGGCGCGCCGCCAATGTACGGTCCTGGTCGCAAGATGGCGTTTGGAGCGGCGCCAGGTCCGAGGAGCAAGCTCTGGTACACGATCGCGGACGGGTCGCTCAGCGAGGTCTTCTTTCCGTTCCTGGATCGAGTCGCGCTTCACGAGCTTCGCTTCTTCGCTTCGGCCGGAGGTGCGCCCCCGGTTGATGACGCAGCCGACGGGCAGCACCGAATCAGCTGGCTGAGCCCGGGCGTCCCCGCTTTCATCGTCGACAGCACCCATCACGAATACCGCCTGACCAAGGAGTTCTTCTCCGATCCCGAGGAGAACGCCCTCCTCATCGCAGCCACGTTTACCCCAGAGCTTCCCGACGTGCGCCTCTACGCGCAGGCGACCGCCCACTGGCAGCCAGGCACGGAAGGAAACTTCGGCCAGGTCCTCGACACCCATCCGCCTGCGTTGCTCATGCGCCAGCAGGACGTGTGGATGTGCATCGTCGGGCCGTTCAGCCGGGCGACCGTAGGCTACTACCGGAGCTCCGACGTCCAGATCGACCTAAGCGACGGCGACGGCTACCTCACCAACGCCTACGATCGCGCCGGGCCGGGCAACGTCTCGGTCGGTGCTGAGATAGGCGTCCGTGCCGGTTCGTTCCAGATCGCGATCGGTTTCGCGCATACCCGCGCTGATGCCGAAGAGGTCGCCCGCGCAGCGCTGCAACGCGGCGCCGGCAACATCCGCCAGGCTTTCGAACGAGCCTGGCGTTCGCAGCTCGACATGCCCCAAGCGCTGGCGAAGGTCAGCGGGGATGAGGGGATGCTTGCGCGGGCGTCGCTCACGGTGCTGCGCTGTCTCGAGGACAAATCCCACGCCGGCGCATTCATCGCCTCGCCGGCCACACCCTGGGGCGAGACCAATCACGACGGCAATCACGTCTACCACCTCGTGTGGCCCCGCGATCTGTGCCGGATTGCGACTGCGCTCCTCGACGCCGGCGACAGCGCCGCCGCGCTGCGCGCCTTCCGTCATCTGCAGTCGCGCCAGCGTCCCGACGGCGGGTGGTATCAGAACTGGTTTCTCGACGGAACGCCGCACTGGACCTCGACGGAGCTCGACCAGGTCGCGCTCCCGATCCTGCTGGCGTGGCGCTTAGGCGTCGCGAACTGTCTCGACCACGACCCGTACCCGGTCATGGTCAGGCCCGCCGCGCAGTTCATCATCCGCGAAGGACCGCTCACCCAGCTCGACCGTTGGGAAGATCTCGGCGGCCTGTCGCCGTCAACGCTCGCGGCCTGCATCGCCGCGCTCATCGTGTCCGCCGAGTTCGCTCACGAAGCGGGCGAGCACGTCGCCGCGAGCCACCTTCGCGCTGTCGCGGACTACTGGAATGATCGCGTGGAGACATGGTGCTCAACCGCGGCCGGCCAGTACGTGCGCCTGGCCGGCGATCCCGACCGCCGCCCCACAGAAGGCGCCATCTCGCCCGAGTTTCTCGAGCTGGTCCGCTATGGGCTCCGCAGGCCGAAGGACGAGCGCATTCTCCGCAGCCTCCAGGGAGTCGATACCTCACTCAAAGTGAGCCTCCCGGGGGGGCCCAGCTGGCGCCGTTACACAGGCGACCTGTACGGCGAGCATGAGGACGGATCGCCCTGGGACGGCAGCGGTCGCGGTCGCGCGTGGCCTGTGCTGACCGGCGAGCGCGCCCGCCACTTCTTCTCCATGGGACTTCCCGCCGCCGAGCTCATCCGCACGCTCGAGGGTTTCGCCGGCCAGGGCTTGATGCTCCCCGAGCAGGTCTGGGACCAACCCGACATCCCGGCCCGCGGGCTTCAGCTCGGCCGGCCAAATGGTTCGGCGACGCCGCTCGGCTGGGCACACGCCGAGTACCTCGAGCTCCTCGTCACCATCGCCCTCGCCGGATTCCCCGACATCGTGATGCCCGCCCGACGTCGCTACACCGAAGGCCCCCCGCAGGAGCCCGCTTTCGTGTGGTCGCACAAGCACCAGATCACCCGCATCGCCGCCGGCCGGCGACTGCGCGTGCAGCTCCCGCGCCCGGGCGCGGTTCATTACACGTTTGACGCCTGGCAGACCTTCGCCGAAGTCGAGGCAGCCGACACCACGCTCGGCGTGTGGGTCGCGGACATTCCGTCCAGCCGGCTTCCGCCTGGCTCAGAGTTCTCGTGGACGGCGCACTACGTGACCGGCTGGGAAGGAAAGAACTTCGACGTAACCGTCGACTGAAGCTCGAATCCGCCCACCCGGCGCTGCGCGCCGACCTCCCCGGCGAGCGGGGAGGAGCTACCGCTCTTCGGGCGGCTCCAGGTCGTCCAGCCGAAGCTCCGTTCCCGCATCCTCGTCGAACTGGCTGTGCAGCTCGCCGCAGTCCGCGCAGCGGTAGTACTCCCCGACGAACCCTTTATGCCAGACGGCGTAGCTGACGATTCCAGGTTCCTCGACCAGGATCTCCTGCTCCAGGCGGTAGATCACCTGCTCCCAGCCGCCGGTCTCGATGTCGTCGTCCAGCACGACGAGACAGTAAGGATGCGGCTCGCCCCAGACCACCGTGACCTCGCCGCGCCGCTCGTCGTCCGGGTTGACGATCGACCACGCCTCGGCCGCTTGCGCGCGGGTGCTGCGCACCAGCCTGAGCTGCGCCCAGAATCGCTCCGCCGATTCGCGCTCGGCCTTGTCATGCTCCGCCTGCGCCTCCTGGAACGCGCTCCACATCCGGAGCAGGTGATTGCGAAAGCGGTGATAGGTGGACAGAAGCTTCGGCTGCTGCTTCGGCGACCCGACGAGCTGCTCGAAGGCGTGCTCGAACGCCGATTCCACCCGCTCCTGCCGGTCCGCCACGTCCGGAGCCCAGGCCTCGTCTTCTGACAGGCGCATGCTCTCGTTGAGCACGATCTCGAAGTCAAGCCAGTCGTCTCCGAATTCCGGGACGAACACCGCCTCCACCAGGTCCGCCAGCCGGTGCTCCTCCAGCAGGGCAGGCGTCACCTTTCCGCGGGCCTCCGGCCACCCCTTCCAGCCCATTACGTTGTGGATCCAGTAGTCGAAGACGGTGACGGCGTACTGCAGCGCGGCGGGCGAGGTCCAGATGCCGGTCGGCCAGGTTCGCTTGCCCGTCCGCACCTTGTTGTAGAGGGCGATGACCTGCTCTTCGTCTAGGTATTCGGTTTCCATCGCCTACCTCACTATAGGAATAACCGCAAGCGCACCCTGGGTATATTGACTTGACGATGGTCCCCGCAAAGAGCCTCACACCCGATCAAGTCGCCCGCTACGCGCGCCACCTCATTCTGCCCGAGGTAGGCGGGGCCGGCCAGCGCAAGCTGCTCGGCTCCAGCGTCCTGCTCCTCGGGGCCGGCGGCCTCGGCTCGCCCGCCTCCATGTACCTGGCCGCGGCCGGGGTGGGGAGGATCGGCATCGTCGACTTCGACGTCGTTGACGCCTCGAACCTCCAGCGCCAGCTCCTCCACGGCCACGACGACATCGGCCGCTCCAAGGTCGATTCGGCTGCCGACACGCTGCGCAGCCTCAACCCCGACGTCCAGGTGGACGCGATCAACGAACACCTCAACTCCGAGACAGCGATGCGGATTTTCGAGCCCTACGACCTCATCGTCGACGGCACGGACAACTTCCCCACCCGCTACCTGGCGAACGACGCGGCGCACTTTCTGGGCAAGCCGCTCGTGCACGGCAGCATCTTCCGTTTCGAGGGGCGGCTGGCCATGTTCGACTCTTCGAAGGGAACCGGCTGCTACCGCTGCCTTTTCCCCGAGCCTCCGCCTCCCGGGTCGGTGCAGAGCTGCGCCGAGGCCGGCGTGTTCGGGGTGCTGCCCGGCATCATCGGCAGCATGATGGCCTTCGAGACCATCAAGTACCTCCTCGACATCGGGCGACCGATGATCGGTCGCTATCTCCTCTTCGAAGGCGAGGACATGTCCTTCCGCGAGCTGAAGCTGCGCCAGAACAAGGCCTGCCCGCTCTGCGGCGAGAACCCCACCGTGCACGGCCTCATCGATTACGAAGCGTGGTGCGGCGCTCCCGCGATGGAGCCTTCCGAGGCCCGGGCGAGCTAGTCTGAACGCTCAGTGGCCTGCACCGGCCAGCCGAGCCGCATCTCGGGGCTCTGAGCGCCGATACGTGCGTTAGGGGGCCCGTCCCGTCGTCGTCGCGCACGTAAAGTGAGCTCCTAGCCGGGCCACCCCTGCCTTCGTCTCGGCGCTCAGACCGGCGACCTCTTCAAGCTCGCCTGCCCCGACCTGCAGCCCGTCCGGCCGGTACAGTCCACTTGATGATCCAGCTCGACCGGTACGACGCCACCCGACTCGACCGCGCTCGCGCGATCGTTCGCGACCTCGGTTCGGTGCTCGTCGCGTATTCGGGCGGGGTCGACTCCACCTTGCTGCTCAAGCTCGGCCTCGACGAGCTCGGCGACGGCGCGGTCGGCGTGCTGGCCAGCTCTCCCGCCTACCCCGAATCCGAGCAGCAGGAAGCGCGCGCTCTGGCCGTGTCCCTGGGTGCGCGCCTTGTCGAAGTCTCCACCAATGAGGTCGAGCTCGACGCGTATGCGCGCAACAATCCCGACCGCTGCTTCCACTGCAAGGAAGAGCTGTTCGACAAGCTGGAGCCGATCCGCGACGAGCTCGGCTTCGCCCACCTGGCGTACGGCGCGACGGCCGACGACGCCGGCGACCACCGCCCCGGCCACGGCTCGGCCATCCGCCGCGGCGTCCGCTTCCCGCTGCTCGAGGCTGGAATGGTGAAGCCCGAGATCCGCGCCGCCGCGCGCGAGCTTGGGCTGCCCAACTGGAACAAGCCGTCGTTCGCCTGCCTCTCTTCGCGCATCCCGCACGGCACACCGGTCACCGTCCAGGCGCTGCGCCAGATCGAGGGGGCCGAGGCGGCCATGAAAGCGCTCGGCTTCACCCAGGTGAGGGTCCGGCACCACGGCGACGTGGCGCGGATCGAGGTCGACGGGGCCGAGATCGGCCGCCTGATCGCTGAGCGCGAACGCGTCGTCGAAGCTGTGCGCTCCGCGGGCTACAAGTTCGTGTCCGCCGACCTCGAGGGCTACTCGACCGGCAGCCTGAACCGGACCTGGCAGCCGAACAAGTAAAGGACGCAGCCCATGTCTGAGCGCGGGGTCGTCCTCAGCCTGGACGCGGGCACGACCGGAGCGACCGCCGTGGTGGTCGGTCTCGACGGCGAGGTGCGCGCCAAGGGCTACCGCGAGATCACGCAGCACTATCCGAAGCCCGGCTGGGTCGAGCACGACCCGCTCGAGATCTGGTCGGCCGTCCAGCTTGCGGCGCAGTCCGCCCTTCACGCCGCGGAGGCGACGCCTGGCGACGTGCGCGCCGTTGGAATCACCAACCAGCGCGAGACGCTCGTGCTGTGGGACCGCCAAACGCTCGAGCCGCTGGCGCCCGCGATCGTGTGGCAGGACCGCCGCACGGCGTCGGTTTGCGAAGAGCTGCGCGAAGCCGGGCACGAGCAGCGGGTCCGCGAGGTCACCGGCCTGGTGCTCGATCCCTACTTCTCGGCGACCAAGCTCGCGTGGGCGATCCAGCATGTAGATGGCGCGGCCAATGCCGCTGTGGGCACAGTCGACAGCTGGCTGGTCGCACGCCTGTCCGCCGGACGCGATCACGTCACCGACGCCTCGAATGCGTCGCGGACCCTGCTGTTCGACATCGGGCGCGGCGCCTGGAGCGAGGAGATGGCCCGCCTGTTCGGCGTCTCGCTGGCGAACCTGCCACGCGTCGTCGACTCCGCGGGCGAGATCTCCAGCACGGACCCCAACGTGTTCGGGGGCGTCGCCGCTCCAATCGCGGGGATCGCCGGCGACCAGCAAGCCGCTCTCTTCGGCCAGGCATGCACGACGCCGGGCATGGCCAAGAATACGTATGGAACCGGCTCGTTCGTCCTCATGCAGACCGGCGCCGACCGCGTCGCCTCAGCCTCCGGCATGCTGACCACGGTCGCCTGGCGTCGCGACGGCAAGCTCAGCTACGCGCTCGAGGGCGCCATCTTCATCACGGGCGCCGCGCTGCAGTGGCTGCGCGACGGCCTCGGAATCATCGGCAGCGCAGCTGAGGCCGGGCCTATCGCGTCGTCGGTGCCCGACAGCGGGGGCGTGTTCATGGTGCCGGCCTTCGTCGGGCTCGGCGCTCCCCACTGGGATCCGTACGCGCGCGGAACCATCGTCGGCCTCACGAGAGGCAGCGGTCGCGCCCAGCTGGTGAGGGCCGCGGTCGAATCCATGGCGTACCAGACCCGCGACGTCGTCGAGGCGATGGGCCGCGATCTCGGATCGCCCTTGAAACAGCTGCGCGTCGACGGCGGCGCGGCAGTGATGGACGTGCTGTGCCAGTTCCAGGCCGACCTCCTCGGCATCCCGGTGCGGCGTCCCCGCCAGACGGAGACCACCGCGCTGGGCGCGGCATTTCTCGCTGGTCTTGGCGCCGGGATCTGGTCCGATTCAGACCTGGAGGGCCTGTGGAAGCTGGACCGCGAGTTCGAGCCGACGATGTCGCGAGACGAGGCCGACAGCCTCCAGTCGCGATGGCGCCAGGCCGTGGAGAGAAGTCGAGACTGGGCACATCATTAATGCGCCATGCGCGGCCCGGCTCGATAATCAGTAGGCCTTGAGCACCGAAGCGCCTCCCGGGCGCGTCCGCCATCAGAACCTCCACGCCCACCACATGTGGCGGCAGCAGCGATTTTTCGCGGGCTTCCTCGTCGCGGTCGGGGTGGTGATGACGGGGCTCCTGCTCTACCAGAAGCAACTCACACACACCGCCAACCTGATCTGGATCCTCTACATCCCGAGCGGCCTCCTGCTGGGCGGGGCTTTCCTCTACTACCGCCACCGCAGCCACGTTGCCGTGCAGGACGACGGCGTCAAGGTGTCGACGCTGCTGTCGAGCGTGCTGCTCGACTATGACTCGATCAGATCGGTGAAGGCGCAGCCGCTGCGCCAGCACTTCCAGGACCGTCGCAGCCGGCTGATCGCGCCTGTGATGAAGCAGTACGTCGACAAGCCGGCGCTCTTCATCAGGGTCCGCGGCGATGAGACCGAGCTGGCAGCCATGAGAAAGCGCCTCGGCGGCCGGCTCATGTTCGAAGACACGGTCGCCATCCCGGTGCCCGATGCCGACGCCGCCGCCTGGGAGATCAGCTCGCGCCTGCCCTACCGCCTCGGTCAGAACCAGGGTGGCGGCAAGCGCAAAAAACGGCGGCGGTGAAGGGGCCCCACGCCTACCAGCTGGAGCTGCTCCAACCGGCGCAGGTCCAGCGCCAAAGCGTCTACTTCGACCGCTGGGATCTCATCGCCGTGCTCGCGCTCACTGTGGTCGCTTTCGTGCTGCGCTTCTACAGCCCGATCATGCCGGACTTCTTCGTCCATCCGTTCCAGGGGCCGGTCATCACCAACTGCGTGCCGAACACGCCGATCGACGCGAAGGGCGACCCCGGCACCATCTGCGGCCTCGCCTATCCGTTCAACCGGGGCTATCCCGATTCGCAAGGGGTCCTGTCGCCACCCAACGGCCAGGTTTTCGACGAGATCTACTTTCCGGTCGACGCCTACAACGACGTCAAGGGCATGGAGCTGTGCAAGCCGACCACGAACGGATGCAAGTACAACTACTTCGACCCTGAACCGCCGCTCGCCAAGCTGATCATCGCCTCCGGTGAGTGGGGTTACGGCTGGTATCGAGCCCACTTCCAGGGCGCGTCCGGCGACTACATCGACCTCGGGTTCAACACGTTCGGTTGGCGCATTGCTGCCTGCCTCTTCGGAACGCTGTGCATCCCGATGATGTACTTGTTCGCCCGACGCCTGTGGCCGAACCGGGTGTTCGCCATCGCCGCCGCGACGCTCGCTTGCTTCGATGGGATGTTCTTCATCCAGTCACGGATCGGGATGATCGACATCTTCCCGGTCTTCTTCATCCTCCTCGCGTACTTCCTCTATCTCGTCCACATCCAGAGCCGCACACCAAACTCGTCGATGGTGTCGCTCGTGGCCCTCGGCGTCGTGCTGGGCATCGGCATCTCATCGAAGTGGATCGTGCTCGCCGCGTTCGCGAGCATCGTCTTCCTGATGGTCGTGAGGGCGATCCGCCGAAACGTCGATATCCACATCGGACCGCCAGACAAGCCGATCTGGTCGTGGGGAAGAGGCGATTCGCCGGTCATACCTTACGGTCTGCACTGGTCCACCTATCTCGTGGTCGCAGCGTTCGCCCTCGTGGCCATCCCCGCGGCGATCTACTTCGAGTCCTGGTATCCGTTCTTCGCGCGCGGCCAGTTCCACAACCTCGCGGATCTGATCGAGTACCAGCGCCAGTCGTACATCTATCACGCAACGCTTACGGCGACCCACCCCTACGGTTCCAAGTGGTGGTCGTGGCCGCTCCTCTCGCGACCGGTGCTCTATTACGCCGAATACACCAACCTTGGCATCGACCATTGGACGGGCCAGCAGCTCATCGCTCGCATGGCCAACCTCGGCAATCCGTGGATCTGGTGGACGAGCCTGCCGTGCGTGCTGTCGCTCCCGTACTTCATCGTCCGGCATCGCAGCTTCGCCGCCACCGTGATCCTGCTTGGGTTCCTCACCCAGTACCTGCCCTGGTCGCTGATCAGCCGGGTGGTCTTCATGTACCACATGTTCGGCGGCCTCATCTTCATGGTGCTCGCGCTGGCCTTTGTGCTGGCACACATCGCTGAGCAGCTGAAGGCACCGGGTCGAATGGTCTTCGTCGGCAGCTTCCTCGGCGTCGCGGTGGTGTTCTTTTTCTACTTCTATCCGATCTGGACTGGGCTGCCGATATCAGGGCCCGCTTACTTCAGCGGACCGCAGACTCCTCCTTGGGGCCCTAAGACCTGGCTGGTGAACTGCCGCAACGACCTGCCGCCAAGCCAGCAGCAGCTGTTCTGTTGGAACTAGGCCCGGCAGCTTTTCTCGCGGCGTGCGTGGCGGCCGGGTTCGGCCTGACGTATCTCATCGGGCTGAGCTTGCTGCTGGAGGAGCGCATTGCTTTCGGTGCGGTGCTCGGGGCGGCCGCCGTCGCGGCGGTGACCTTCGTGCTGTCGCTCGCGGTACGCGACGTCACGGCGGTCACCGCCCTGGTTGGCCTCAGCCTGGTGGTGCTCGCCGCCGCAGGGGCGCTCGCCTGGCAGTTGAAGGAGTTTCGTGCTGACCTCGATGGCGCCCGAGCCCGATGGTTCGCGTCGCCGCGCACTCCAGGCCACCCCTGGCCGCTCGCCGCGCTGGTGCTCGTCTGCGGCGCGTGGACGGTGCATTTTCTGCACCAGGCCTATGTGTACACGCCGGGTGGCCTGTTCGCCGGCTACGTGAACATCTGGGGCGACTGGGCGGCGCACCTCAGCTTCACCGGATCGTTCGCCTTCGGCCGCAACTTTCCACCTGAATATCCGATCGATCCAGGGCACAACCTCGGATATCCGTTCATGATCGACTTCCTGGCGGCGAACCTCGTGCCGTTGGGCAGCCGGCTCACCTCTGCGCTGGTGCTGACCAGCGGACTGCTCGGCTTGGCGTTTCCCGCGACGTTCTACCTCGCGGCGCAGAGATTTGTTGGTGGTCGCGCGGCGCCTGTGCTGGCGGTCTTCGTGTTCTTGCTGAGCGGAGGCCTCGGCTTTGTCTATCTGCTAGGCGACGTCCAGCGCTCGGGACTTGCTGCCCTGGTCCACCTGCCTCGCGAGTACACGCTGAATCGTGACCTCAACTTTCAGTGGCTCAACCCGGTGCTGGCGTATCTCGTGCCGCAGCGCTCGACACTGTTCGGCTTCAGCCTGGCGCTCATCGTGCTGGTGGTCCTGTGGCTGGCGGCCCGGGGTACGCGGGGCTGGCGGCCGTTCTTGTTCGCGGGCGTCGTCGCGGGGGTGATGCCGGTCTATCACGTGCATGCCTATGGCACCGTGGTTGCGCTGGCTTTGTTCTGGGCCCTATTTACGCTGCGCGTTCAGTGGCTCGGATTCTTCATCCCGGCGCTGGCGATCGGTATCCCGATTCTTGCGTGGATGTGGCCGCCCGCCAACACCAGCGTGTGCGGCAACAATCCGACGTTGCATGGCTACTGCTTCGAGCTCGGATGGCTGTCCTATCTCGACTGGTCGCATGACCTGCCGATCTGGTTCGGCCGCGACTGGATCTGGTTCTGGATCAAGAACACTTCGGTCTTCATCCCTCTGCTGCTCGCGGCCCAACTGCTGCGCCACTGGATTGCCACCGACTTCCCCAAATGGTTCGCGCCCATGTGGTTGTGGTTTCTCGTCCCCAACGTCATCGTGCTGCAGCCCTGGGACTGGGACAACACGAAGTTCTTCATCTTCTGGGCCCTCCTCGGCAGCATCCTGGTTGGAGGCGTGCTCGCGCGGATGTTTCAGCGGGGGCCGTGGTGGGCCATCGCCGCCTCGGCACTGCTGCTGTCGCTTGGGCTGTCGGGCGCCCTCGACCTCGCGCGAGCGTCCGACTACAGCGTCAGCGCCGTCCAGTTCACCGACTCGGGCGGGCTGCAGGTCGCGGACTGGGTGCGCGGGCACACCAGCCCAACCGCGCTGTTCGTCGTTGCGGACGAGCACAACAGCCCGATCCCGACTCTGGCCGGCCGGCGCGTCTTGATCGGTTATCCGGGATGGCTGTGGACGTATGGGATGCCGGACTACATCCAGAAGGGTATCGACGAGACGAAGATTCTCAAGGGCGATCCGGCGGCCCTGGACCTCGTGCGTCGCTATGGGGTGAATTACGTGATGATCGGTCCGCAGGAGATTCCGCGCGGCGCGAGCCGGGCTTACTGGGACCAGCACGGCGCGCTGGTCTACGACAGCGGCGAGTACGCCGTGTACCGGGTCTCCGGCTAAGGCGCGGGCAGGCTGATCGGCGGCCGCTCGGTCTCAGCCGGTCGTGGAGTCGGGGGATTCGTGGTCGCCTCGATCACGACCTCCAGGTGGCGGGCAAGGCGCTTCAGCTCGCGGTCACCGCGATCGAGGCGGTTGACGATCTGCAGCAGGATCTCGTCCTGGTGCATGAGGTGGTTCATGAGCGCTTTCAGCTCTTCCTCGGCTTTGACGTCCAGCTCGTAGTCGTGCTGGGCGCGCAGGCGTTCGCGATCCGCGAAACGGTTGAGCGCCATCAGGACGATCGAGACCCAGATCGCGGCCTCGAGGCTGAGGATGAAGTTGAGGAAGAGGAAGGGATAGCGATCCCACGGGTGGATGACGTTGAGGGCATTGAGCCCGACCCAAAGGACCATGATCCCGGCCTGCGCGAGGACGAAGACCCAGCTTCCGACCAGGCGTGCGAAATCGTCGGCGACGCGGTCGGCGAAGGTGAGCTTGCGTTCGACCTCGCGGTTGAGGTCACGGACCGGGGGGTGGTCATGCTGGTGCTTGATGAGGTCCCGGGCGATGTCTTCGATTTCTCGTCCGATCGACATGGATCCTTCCTTTGGGGCTGCTGCGTTGAGTGCCTCGGCTTAGTCCGAATACATAGCTTCGCTCAAAAGACCCCCGACTGGCTACTGAAAGTAAGCCTTGGGTTGCGGGCGCCTAGCGGTAGTCGTGCGATTTCTGGGGCGGTCGGGGCACGCCCTGGAGGGCCTCGATGTGGCTCGCCAGCACCGAATAAACGCCGTCGTTGCGCTGCATCACCCCGTCGATCACTAGGATCGGCTGGCGGTTGGCGACCTGGCGATGGCGTTCGTAGACGTCGGGCTTGATGGTCACGTTGACCTGGCCGAACTCGTCCTCCAGCGTAAAGAAGCGAATCTTCTTCGCGGTCGATGGTGCCTGCCGTGTGATGACCAGGCCCGCGACTCTCACTCGCTGGTTGTTGGCGACGGCGGCAAGCCTGTTGCTTTCCAGCGCGCCCATCTTCTGCAGGCGCTCGCGGCAGAAATGGATGAGGTGGTGGCCCGTCGAGAGGTCCGAGATCCGGTATTCGAGCTGGTTGGCGTCGAAGGCGTCGATGGTAGGGAGGGCGGGCGCGGTGCCGTTGAGGCGAAGCTCGGTCTGCTGCTCGATGCCCTTGCGCAGGCCATGGCCATGCCAGCGCTCCTGCCAGCCCCAGAGGAGTTCGCGGCGCGGTTGGCCGAGTGCGTCGAAGGCGCCGACCATGACGAGGTTGCGGACGGCGCGGGGACCGACAGGAGCGCCCCGGAGCCGGTGGAGAAAATCGTCGAACGACATGTAAGGGCCGCGGGCGCGCTCATCGACGATCGCTTTGCGGCCTTCCTCGCCGAGGTCGCGAACGTAGTTGAAACCGACGCGCATGGCGTGGGTCATGGTCTTAACAGGCAGGGTTGACTGGATTTCGAGCTCGGAATAGCTTGTGGGCAGGAGTGCCGGCTGGGGGAGGGAGTCGGACAAAAGGGAGGGCCCCAGCGGGACGTCTCGCTTCTGCGCGGCGCGGGGCAGGGGCTCTGGTAGGCACCTCACGTCGGAGCGGTTGACGTCGACCGGCAGCACGGTCACCCCGTGGCGCTTCAGGTCCTCGACCAGCACGCTCGGGTGGTAGAAGCCCATCGGCTGGTTGTTGAGCAGGCCGCAGCCGAACTCGACAGGGTGATTGAGCTTGAGCCATGCCGTCTCGTACGCCGTGCGAGCGAAGGCCGCAGCATGCGAGCGGCAGAAGCCGTACACCGCGAAACCCTGCACCGCCGCGAACAGCTGGTCCGCGACCTCGCGAGTGACCCCATTGGCGAGGCACCCCTCGATGAAAACGCCCTCGAGCGATGACATCTCCACGTGGTTGAGGTGACGGGTCATCGCCCTCCGGAAGCCATCCGCCCCGCTTGGCGTCATGCCCCCGACGGTCATCGCGATCTCGATGATCTGCTCCTGGTAGAGGATCACACCAAGCGTGTCCTTGAGGATCCGCTCCAACAGCGGATGCGGATATGTGACCGGCTCCCGGCCACGCTTCCTGTTGATGTATGGGTGAACCGCATTGCCTTGGATCGGCCCTGGCCGGATGATGGCGACCTCGACCACCAGATCGTTAAAGCTGTTGGGCCGCGTGCGGGGAAGGGTCTGCATCTGCGCGCGCGACTCGATCTGGAACACGCCGATGGTGTCGGCGGCGCTGCACATCTCGAACACCTTCGGGTCGTTGAGCGCCAGCTGGTCGAGGTCCGGCCGCACACCCTCGCTGTCCTTGATCAGCTCGAGCGCCTCGGCGATGACGGAGAGCGTGCGCAGCCCGAGCATGTCCATCTTGATCAAGCCCAGGTCCTCGACGTCGTCCTTGTTGAACTGGATGACCCGCCGGCCCTCCATCGTCGCCGGCTCGACCGGCACGATGTCGACAAGCGGCTCCCCAGTGACCAGCATGCCGCCGTTGTGGATCGAAAGGTGACGAGGAAAATCGATCACCTCACGGCACAGCTCGAGGAACTGATTCCAGCTCTTCGGGCGCATTTCAGGTGGCGGAACGGCGCCGGTCATCGCATCTTCGACGTCCTCGGTGAACCAGCGATCGACGCCCTTCGCGAGCCGGTCGAGCAGCTCGTTGGAGAAGCCCAACGCCTTGCCGACCTGGCGGATTGCCATCCGTGGCTGGAAGGTGACGACGTTGCAGACCATCCCGGTCCGCTCCCACCCGTACTTCTCGTAGATGTACTGGATCACCTGCTCGCGATGCTCGGTCGAGAAATCGATGTCGATATCAGGCGTGCTCGTCATCTCCTCGTGCAGGAAGCGCTCGAACAGCAGGTTGTGCTCGATGGGGTCGACACGCGTGATTCCAAGCACGTAGGCGACGATCGAGTCCGCGGCCGAACCGCGACCCTGCCCCGGCACCCCATGCTCGCGCGCGAACCTCATCAGGTCCCAGTTGATGAGGAAGAACTCGGCGAGGCCCGTCTTCTCGATCACCTCCAGCTCGCGCTGCAGGCGGCGGGCAACCTCGGGCGTGATGGGTCGGTAGCGCTCGCGGACTCCCTCGAAGCACAGCTTGTAGAGGAAGGAGAAAGGCGTCTCGCCGGCGGGCACCGGGTAGCCCGGAAAACGCACCTTGCGGAAGTCGAGGTCCACGTCGCACTCCTGCGCGATCTCCCACGGCGTGGCCAGCGCCTCGGCATGCCCCTTGAACAGGGGTCGCATGGCATCGCCTCCCTTCAGGTGATGCTCGGAGTTGGGAAAGAGGTGTGCGCGGGCCGCATCGAGCGTGGCGCGATGGCGGATCGCCACCAGCACGTCGTGCAGCCGCCGTCGCTCCGAGACGTGATAGTGCACCTCGTTGGTCGCCACGACCGCGGCTCCACATCGCTTCGCCATCGCAGCGCGGCCCTCCAGCATCCACCGGTCCTCAGGGCATAGGTGGTTGTGCAGCTCACTGAAGACGTTCTCCTTGCCCAGCGCCTCCTGCATCTCGCGGAGCCTCGTCTCGTCGTCGGTCGCGCTGAGATAGTAGAGATCACCCCGATGCTCGGCGACCTTGGCAATGCTCGCGCGAGCCTCGCCTTTCGGCTGGTCGACGTGCGCGAAGCTGAGCAGGCGGCAAAGGTTGGAGTATCCGCTGAGGTTGCGGGCGATCATCACGACCTCCTCGCCATCCACCTCGAGCGCCGTGCCGACGATCGGCTTCACCCCGAGCTTGCGGCAGGCCTGGAGAAACCGCACTACTCCATAGACGCCGCCGCGGTCGGTGATCGCCAGCGCGGGCATCTCGAGCTCGGCTGCGCGCGCCGCCAGTTCATAAGGATGCGATCCGCCGTCCAGAAACGAGAAGTTGGAGTGGCAGTGCAGCTCGACGTATGGGCTCACGTCCGGAACGGCTATCTGCCGTAGCCAGGCGACAAAGATTGGGGATTGCCTACTTTTCGTTGGGCGCGATACGGTTGTGCACGGCCCCGAAGGACACGTTCGAGGGATCTGACACCAGCCGCAAGGCAGGCGCCGGAGCCTGAGAGGCGATCCGGCGGGGTCATTTCTTTTCTGGGGCAACCGCGTACTGACCCCTCAGTCATAGATCCGCTCCACGAACCATTCGTCTCGCGAAAGGTCGTGGTACAGCTCGCACAGAAGGTTGCTGTTGAGCAGCGCCTTCCAGTACTCGCGGATCACCGGCTGCTTCCACCACTCGGTCTCGACCTTCCAGCGCGCGATCGGGTCGATCGACCCGCTGAAGGCGCCGGAGATGAAGGCCGGCGTGCCGTCGCCGGCCAGCGTGACCTCGACCGCGGCGGGCGGCGAAAGCAGCCGGGTCATGCGAAACGTTCGCCGGCAGCCGGCGTTTGAAAGAAGCGATGCGCCGTTGGGTTGCCGTCCTGGCCCTGTTGGTCTCCGCTTGCTCTCAGGCGGCGAGCCCGATCGCGTCTTCGAGTCCAACCGCCTCCGCCACCCCGGCCGCATCGGCCACCCCTGTTGCCGTCACCACCCCGGTCCCCGACGATCTGCCCCTCGCGAAGGTCGACTTCTCGTGCCACCTCCCGGTCCTGCGCACTCCGGGCGCCAGTTACCTGGGCGGTTTTGTCACCTTCCCGGCGGCCACGTTCGCCTTCGATCCAAAGGGCGGAATCCACAGCGATCAAAGCGGCGTTTTCAGCACCGACGCCGCTCCTGTGCTCCACGGCGCGGGTGTCACCCTCGCCGGCGTGGCCTTTTACGACCTGGCTCAGCACCGCTGGGTGCCGGCCGGTCCACCACAGTCCACTTCCGAAGGCGCTCGTTACGCCTACGCCACCTGGGACTCGGTAAGTCCCAGCACCTCCCGCGTGCATGTCGTCGACGTGGCGCGGGCGACCGAGATAACTTTCGATGTCGCGCTGTCCCCGAATCAGAATGCGATGGGCTTCACGGTCCTCGACTTCGATGCCGCCGGTATCTACCTGGTCGCGAACCAGTTCGAGCAGCTTCCCGGTGGAGTCCGGTTGATGGACCCGGCCACGGGGGCGATCCGCGCGCTGGCGCAGGTCGGACCTGTCTTTGCGGTCCGGGATGGCTATGCCTGGCTCGCCAGCATCGATCCGCGCGACCCATCGCCACCCCAGCTTCGGAGAAGCGGGACTTCCAGCGACAGCATCGTTCGTGTCAACCTCGCCACCGGAGACAAGACCACCTGGTTCTATCGACCGGGCATGGAGGTCTGGCTTATGGGCTTCGACTCCGCCGGCAGGCCGATCGTCAACGTCTCTGACCCAAACGGGTCGACCGATCGCTCGGAAACATTGGTGGCCGGCGGTCCGAGCGGCTCGGACGTCCTCATTCATGCGGGATCGCTCTACCTCGCACAGCCGCAGGCTGACGGTGATCGCATCTGGTTTGGCAACTACTCGGGCATCTATCTGTTCACTGCAGCCAATGGCCTGCAGAAGGTGGCGGCGTTCAACGACCTCAAGACGGCAGAGGCGGTTCTCCCGGCCGGGTTCTGTTCGTGAGCTGAGGAGCGGTCGCATCACGCGAAGCGCTGCGAGGGGAGTGGGGAGGAGAGCAGCGCGGGGCGCGGCTTGTGCACCACATCGGCTCCAAATCGGTCTTGCCATCGTTCCTGCAACCGCTCGAGCGCGGCGATCACCTCCTCGCTGTTCCCATCCCCGCCGGCCCACAGCCGCAGCTGCCGCCGCCCCGCCTTCTCGAGCACCGGGAGCTCGATCCACAGCTCGCTGATCGGAGCGCGCGGCTGCCACTCCTTGATCCACGAGCCGATGAGGCCGAACAGCTCCGCCGCGCTGCTCAGCGGATGGCGGACGACACTCTCAC
Source organism: Candidatus Dormiibacterota bacterium (assembly GCA_036833175.1). GTDB lineage: Bacteria > Chloroflexota > Dormibacteria > Dormibacterales > Dormibacteraceae > Palsa-870. The sequence continues at coordinate 1,679 of DAITQH010000045.1, read as the reverse complement.
GCTGCTCGGGCTCTGATGAAAGTGCGCCCTGCGCGCGCCCGGCCGACTCAAACATCAGCCTCACGCGCACCTTCTTCGCGCCCGCCCCGCGCAGGCCGAGCTCCTCGGCGAGATCGCCGCACAGGGCGCGCGACACGAACAGCAGGGCCTCGCGGTCTTCGACCGTCTCTTCGAACTGCCGATGCGCGCTGGTGAAAAGAGGAGGACGCCATGGCGTGAGCAGATCGGGCTCGAGACCACGCGCGAGCAAGACCGCATGCCGCCCGTCGCGGCCGAGCTGGCCCTCCAGCTCGCGCGGGCCGATCGCGGCCACGGCGCCGAGCGTGCGCAAACCCAGAAGGTCCAGGCGCTCGAGCTGCTCCGCGTCGAGGGGAAGCTCGCGAGACGAAAGGGGAGCGAGGAAGGTCCGCGCCTTGTCGACCTGCACGAGGCGGCCAGGCCGCGCGCGCGCGGCGGCGAGCCGGGCGGAGAAAGGGCCGGGCGCAAAACCGAGTCGTGGTTCGCGGCCGGTGGCGGCGCGCAGCCGGCGTCGAGCCTCGCTGATCGATTCGCCGGCGCTCACGACGCCGCTCACATCAAGCCACGCGACGCCCTCGATACGAACCTCGACCTCCGGCGCCAGGTCGTAGAGCGCCGAGGAGATGAGCTCTCGCAGCCGCGCGGCGGCTTCGGGGTCAGGCGAAAGAAACGTCGCCTGCGGGCACAGGTGCTCGGCCTGTCGCAACGCCATCCCCGGCACGACACCGAACGGCGCCGCCTCCTCGGAAAGAGCGACCACATGCTCTTCCCATAAACCCACCACGACCGGAGTCCCATACAGGTCTGGGCGCCGGGCGAGCTCGAGGTGACCGGTCAGACCACAACAGATTCGCACTCGAGCTCTTCCTCCCGAACCGAAGGAATCTCGGCAACACCAACCTGGTGATCGGACAGCAGCTGCGCGCCGAGCGGGTAGCGGATCTCGAGCTCGGTCTCTCCCAGCGGAGGCGCGACGCGGTTTTTCACGCAGCGGGCCGAGGCGCGAAGCCCGACCAGCTGTCCCCGTTCCCAGATCCAGTCGGTGCGAGAAAAACCAACGCTCAAGCTCGAGGCGTGTGCGAACGCCCGCCCGGGCGTGTCGACCACCCCCACGATCACCGTTCCCGAACGGCTGGCCCCTGACTCCAGCGGTCCCAGCCAGTGCTCCGGGATCTCCCCCATTAAAAGGATGAAGCCCGCCCCCGCCCTGGCCAGCGCTGCGGCCGCCTCGCCCGCAAGGTCAAGAGCCGGCGCGCGGACCACGGTCAGCGCGCTCAGCTCGGGATAGAAGGGAAGCAAGGTCCAGGGATCGAAGCCCGAGTTGGCATCGATCACCATCGCGTGCGCGAACTCGCGGGTCGCGCCCGCCAGCAGCAGGAGGGCGAGCGTGAGCTTGCCGCAGGTTCCGTTCCCGCTGAAAAGGGTGAGCCGGCCGAGCGGGAGTCCACCGATCCCGGTCAGGCGGTCGATCGGGGTCCGGCTGGGCCAGGGCTGTGGCGGCGGAAGCTCCGCCGCCCTCGTCAGCGCCTGGCTGCCGAAACGGACCCGAATCGAGTTGATCGCAGTGTCGAGTGCCCCGACCTCGAAGTTCCTTGCATCTTCGCGCCCTAGGCGGCCGGGCGCATGCCCACCCCACGAAATCTGCGATTTCGCGGGGACCC
>DAITQH010000044.1:0-18707 GCA_036833175.1 Candidatus Dormiibacterota bacterium | reverse complement strand
GTCACGGACGTGGGCCGGTTGCTCTTAAAGTCGATCTCCATCCCGTAGCGCTCGCCGGTGCCGTTGACCAGGTACGCGAAGCCGTAGCCTGTCACGCCGAACTGCCGGTACAGGGTGACCCTGGTCACGTCGTTGTCGACCACTGCACCGGAGGTGTACTGCCATGAGGGGGCGAGGCTGTGCTCGGCCAGGAAGACGAGCGCCGCGTCCGCCGGACCGCCCGTGGTGTCAACGCCGGGGATCGAGACGATCGGCAGCATGATGAAGGTCGGCTCGCTGGCGGGCGTCTGGACCGTTCCACGCACGCGCACGCTGAAATCAGTGGTCTCATACGCGCCCAGGTAGGGGGCCGGCCGAGACACGAGGATGGCCCCGAGCGAGGTGGCGAACTGGTCCGCGGTGTTGGTCGACGGCTCGTGGTATCGAAACACGGGCGCGCTGCCCATGTTCAGAGTCAGCGTGCCGGTCCACGTCAAGGCAACGGGGCCGGAATAGTCTGCGTTTGCCTGTGTCGCGGACTGCGCACCCGCATTGCTCTTGGCGCCCGGCGCCAGGGCCGGGGACGGCAGCCGACCGAAGGCGCCGGCGGCGATGAGCGGCGCGGCCACCGGCCCCTCGGCCGGCGGCGCCCCGCGGCTGGCCGCCGTCGAGCCGGCGCCGCCGAAGTGCCCGACCCCGCTGGACAGCAGCACGCCCGCTCCGATGAACACCACCAGCACGGCGGCGACAGCGGCGATCGGCACGGCCGGCGCTTCGCGGATCCCCTGCAACAGGCCGAGCCACGCGTCGCGAAGCCGCGTACCCGCCGGCCTGCGGGCTTGCATCCGAGTCCAGAGCTCGTCCTCGAAACCGGCGCGAGGGCGCGTGGTGTCGAAAGCGTCGTCGAGCTGACGCTGCAGCGCTTCGAGCTCTAAGTCTTCGGGCTCGCTCACACCGTCTCCTTCTCCACCGCTTCCTTCAGCGCTTTCACCGCGCGGTGGTAGAGCATCTTGGCCGCATCCTCGCTGCACTTCAGCAACGTGCCGACCTCTTCGAAGCTCAGACCCGAGTGGCGCAGCGAGATCGCGTCTCGCTGCCGTTCGGGCAATTCCGCGACGCGCGCGAGCAGGGCGCGGTACTGGATGCGCTCCTCGGCTACACCGGACGGATCTTCCTCGGCCATCGGCTGGTGCTCGATCGTGCGGCGCAAGCGCTCGCGACGGCCGTGAGCGCGAAAGTGGTCAAGAGTCGCGTTGCGCGCGATCCGAAACAACCATGCCGCGGGCGTGGTGTTGCGGGCCTCAAACCTCGCGTAGGCCTGGTAGGCGTTCATGAAGACCTGTGCCGTGATGTCCTCGGCGTCGGCCGAGGTCACCACCTGCGCTCGGACATACGCGTAGATCCGGCCCAGGTAGGCGCGGTAGAGGTCTTCAAAGGGCGGCCGGTCGGACACCAAGGCCGGCTCATGGTATGTGGGTGCACCGTATTTGAGGCAACGCCCCGAACATCGGAGGTGTAACGAGGCTCAGCCGACTCTAAGCCTTGAGGGCGGCTCCGATCTCGACTGGACGGTTGCTGAAGATCGCGTCGGGCTTGCAGTACTTGCACCAGGCGACAGCCGGGGCGTCATCCACAGGCCACACGGCAACCGCACCGCCCGCCGCGTGAATTTCCTTCACCACCTGGGGGTCCGTCGCGCCCCAGTGAGGCGAGTAAACGTCGGCGCCGGATTCCTTCAGCATGCGCGCAGGGTCGATCGGCCGGGCGCCCTCGAGGATGCCGAGCTGCAGCCTGGGCTCCATCGCGTGCAGGACGCGGATCGATGGATGGTGGAAGGAGATCACCGCGCAGTCCGCGACCGCGCCGAGCTGGCGCAGCATCGCGACGAGCTTGTCCTCCAGCCCGGGATACTGGACTGGCATCTGCTTCGTCTCGATGACCAGGCCGACCTTGCCGATCGCCAGCTCGATGACCTCCTGCAGGAGCGGAATGCGCTCGCCGTGGCCCGCGTCCAGGCGGCGAAGCTCGGCCGCGGTGTGCTCGCCCACAAGCCCCTTGCCATTGGTCGTGCGCTCCAGTGTGTGGTCGTGAATCACGACGAGGCGACCGTCAGAAGAAAGATGGACATCGCATTCGATCAGGTCACAGCCCGCCTCGATGGCGGATCGGAACGAGCGCATCGTGTTCTCGGGATGTTGGGCCGGGTTGCCTCGATGGCCGCCCAGCAGCGGCCGCCCGTCGTCGGCTGCGGCTTCGTAGCGATCACGGATCGATTCAGTCAAGCGCCGGTCAGTCTAACTGCGTCCGGAACCCAAACTGGTGTAAGGCGATTGCTTATCGATGGTCCGCAAATTCGCCTCGAACGCTAACAAAGAGTCGCGGCTGGCTTGTCTATAGTGCTTGGGTGAGCATCGAGCGCCCACGGACCATTGGTGAGCTACGCGCAAGCGGGCACAAGCGCGAGACCGTCAAGCAGGAAATGCGTCGCAACCTCCTGACCCGTCTTCGCTCCGGCGAGACGCTGCTGGAGGGGATCGTGGGCTACGACGACACGGTGCTGCCGCAGCTGGCCAACGCTGTCATCTCGGGCCACGACGTCATCATGCTGGGCGAACGCGGCCAGGCGAAGAGCCGGATCATGCGGTCGCTCGTATCGCTTCTCGACCCGCATGTGCCCGCGATCGCCGGGTGCGAGATCAACGACCATCCCTATGGTCCGATCTGTCGCCGCTGCCTCGACCTGGTCGCCAGGGACGGCGACAAGGTGGAGGTTGAGTGGATCGAGCGCGACCGCCGGTACGGCGAGAAGCTCGCGACTCCTGACATCTCGATCGCGGACCTCATCGGCGAGGTCGACCCGATCAAGGTCGCAGAGGGTCGGTATCTGTCGGACGAGCTGACCATCCACTACGGCCTCTTGCCGCGAACCAATCGCGGCATCTTCGGCATCAACGAGCTGCCCGACCTCGCGGAGCGCATACAGGTCGGCCTGCTCAACATCATGGAAGAGAAGGACGTGCAGATCCGCGGGTATCGCGTGCGCCTGCCGCTCGACCTGTTCGTGATCGCGAGCGCCAACCCGGAGGACTACACGTCGCGCGGCCGCATCATCACGCCGCTCAAAGACCGCTTCGGCTCGCAGGTGCGCACGCACTACCCGCTGAGCGTCGGCGACGAGATGCAGATCATGGAAGCCGAGAAGAACCCGCTCCCCGAAGACTTCGAGGTGATCTTCCCGTCCTTTATGAAGGAGATCGTCGCCGAGCTGACGCACCTCGCGCGGCGCAGCCCTCACATCTCGCAGTCGTCGGGTGTCTCGGTGCGCATGTCGATCGCCAACTTCGAGAACCTCGCGAGCAACGCGGTGCGCCGAGCGGCGCGTGTCGGCGAGACGCTCGCAGTGCCTCGCATCACAGATCTTGAGTTTCTCGCCTCATCCACCGCAGGACGCGTGGAGATCGAGGCGCTGGACGAAGGCAAAGAGGAACAGGTCCTCTCGCGCCTGGAGCGAGGCGCTGTCAGCGCCGTGTTCAGCCGGCACTTTTCCGCCGCGCAGTTCGATGGCGTTGTGGCCAAGTTCGAGGAAGGCAGCATGCTCGAGGTCGGCGAAGGAATCCCTGCGCGCACCTATACGCGCGCGTTTGGTGACCTGCCGGAGCTTGCGACTGCGCTGAAGAAGCTGAACCTCCCGGACCGCCCGGAGGCGCGAGCGTCGGTGATCGAGTTCCTGCTCGAGGGCCTACACCTGAACAAGCGCCTGAACAAAGACGAAGTAGACGGGAAGGCCGTCTACAGGCGCTAGTCACGAGCTAGGAAGAAGAAAGTAAGGGCGACCGCGATGGCCGCCCTCTGCTTTCGTTTCAGGCCGCTGCTTCGACGCCTTCGATCGCTGGCACCGGTGCTTCCGATTGCTGAGTCAGCGGCACCTCGCGCAGGAACACGCTGACGATCAGCGACACGACCGCGACCGCCGCCGCCAGCAAGAAGAGATCGTGCAGAGTCGCGGCCAGGTCGAGTCGGCTCGGGCGAGCCGGCAAGTTGTTGGTGAGGATCGCCCCGAGCACCGCGGTGCCGATCGTGCCGCCGAGGCTTCGCCAGAACGTGATCTGGCTGGTGGCGACGCCAACCAGGTGGTGAGGTAGTCCCGCCTGGACCACGACCAGCGTGAGCGGGAACGTCACGCCCAACCCCGCTCCGATGAGGATGATGTCGCGGGTCACTTCCCACGGACTCGAGTGCGGGCCGACCTGCGCCAGCAAGACCAGCCCGACGATCATCACCGCCAGCGCGGCGGTGCCGACGAATCTGTAGCGCGGGACGCGAGCGAGGAGAACACCTGTCGCGGTAGCAGTGAGCACGACAGCCACCTGCATCGGCGTCAACAGCTGACCGGAGTTGGACGCGCTGACGCCAAGCACGCCTTGATAGACGAGAGGAACGAAGACGATCGCGCCGAACATTCCGATCGCGCTGAAGAAGGCGATCAACGCCGGGACCGCGAAGACGTTGAGCCGGAACAGTCCAAAAGGCACGATCGGATGCTCGACCCGGCGCTCCGTGATGAAGAAGGCAACGAGCAGGACAGCCGCCAAAGCGAGCAGCCCCAGCACCTGAAAGGAGAGCCACGAGTGGTCGCGCAGCATCGACAGCGCGATCAGCAGCGGTGTCAGACCGGCGACGAGCAGACCCGTGCCGACAAAGTCGATGTCCCGAAGCCTGGCTTGTGAGCGCACGCGCGGGAGCTGCGTCGCGACCAGGATCGTGGCCACGACACCGAGCGGAATGTTGACGTAGAAGACCCACCGCCAGCCGGGACCGTCGGTCAGCGATCCTCCGAGCGACGGTCCGATGACCGAGGAGAGGCCGAAGATCGCGCCGAACACTCCACTCATGCGGGCCCGCTGCTCGGGCGGAAACAGATCGGTCATGACCGCGAACGTCGAGGCAAACAGCACGCCACCGAAGACTCCCTGCAGCCCACGGAACAGAACGAGCTCGAGCATGTTCTGCGACAGGCCGCAAAGCGCCGAGGAAGCGATGAAGCCGATCATGCCCGCGAGCATGAAAGGCTTGCGGCCGAACATGTCTCCGAGCTTGCCGGCCACCGGCACCAGCGTGGTCGAGGTGATGAGGTAAGCGGTGGTGACCCATGCGTACAGCTGGATGCCGTGCAGGTCGGAGACGATCCGAGGCATCGCGACGCCTACCACGGTCTGATCGAGCGCCGCCAGCAACAGCGCCATTGCCACGCCGAGCGTGGCGAGGATCACCTGGGAACGGGACGCGCCTTGGGTCATGTCTGCCTCCTTTGAGCTTGCGGCCGGGCGCGCGGGACGCCCGACGTTGATTGGTAGGTCAGGCTATTGGCTATTGCGGAAGGTTTGGTTCCTAAATAAGATGGAATATCTAAATTGCGATGCTGAGCACTTCGGAGCGCCTGCTGCGGGTTCTGACCCTTCTCGAGTCCCGCCGGGACTGGTCCGGGGCCGACCTGGCGGAGCGCCTGGAGGTCACCACTCGGACCATCCGAAACGACATGGTTCGCCTCCGCACGCTGGGCTACCCGGTGGGCGCGGCGTCGGGCGTGGCCGGTGGCTACAGGCTCGGCGCCGGCGCCGCCCTGCCGCCTCTCCTGCTCGACGACGACGAGGCCGTGGCCGTGGCGGTCGCCCTGCAGTCGTCGGCCGGCGGCGGGGTGGCGGGGATCGAGGAAACGTCAGTGCGCGCGCTGGTGAAGCTGGAGCAGGTCCTGCCTTCGCGCCTGCGCCGCAGGGTTAACGCCCTGCAGGCCTACACAGTCCCGGTTGCCATGTCAGGGCCGACAGTCGAGCCACACCTTCTGTCCCACATCGCGGCCGCGTGTCGCGACGACGAGGTGCTGCGCATCGACTACCGCAAGCACGACGGCACGGAGAGCACGCGCTCGGTCGAGCCTTACCGGATGGTCCACGTGGGCCGGCGCTGGTACCTCGTGGCCTGGGACAGGGACCGGCGCGCATGGCGCACCTTCCGCGTCGACCGCCTGCAATTACGCAGCCCAAACGGGCCCCGTTTCACTCCTCGCGAACCGCCGGCTGAAGACATCGGCGATTACGTGATGCGAAACGTGCGCGCAATACCGATGACGTATGAAGTGAAAGTGCTCGTGCACGCTGCGGCGGTTGTCATCACCGAACGAGTGCCTCGCGGCGTGGTCGTGGAACCGGTCGACGACGAGACCTGCGTGGTCTACGCAAAGGCAAACACGATTGAGATGCTGACCCTCTACCTGGGCATGATGGACGCCGACTTCACCGTGACCGAGCCTCCGGAGCTGGTGGATCGCCTGCGCAAGATGGCGGAACGCTTTCTCAGCGCTGCAGCGAGTAGATCCACGTGAAGCCGATCACCAGGGCAACCACCAGCCCGAAGAAGAGCAGCTCGACCCGGATGGCGACCCGGACCAGCCGCTTGGCGCGCCGCGTCCGCTCGCCGCACCGCTCGCAATAGGCGGCGTTCGGAACCAGCGTCGCACCGCACTTGTCGCACGCGCCCTGAACCTGGGCCATGACCCAAAGGCTACATACTCAGATGACATGGATCTCGAAGAGGAGATGTCGCCAGCCGACGTGGTGCTGCTCATGAGCTCGGTCCCCGAGCGCATCGGCGACCTCGTCTACGGCCTGGACGAGCCGCGACTCAGGTACCGCCACGGTCCGGCCTTTCCGACCCTCGGAGGCCTGATCGGACACCTCCTCGACTCCGGCTCGAAGGTGGACGCCCTCCTCCGCCATGCCCACCTGGACGGCGTGGCCACGGCGGACATCCGCGCCACGATCGACCCCAGCCAGGACGACGAGCTCAACCGGCCGCTCCAGGAAGGCCTCGAGGACTTCGCCCGGATCCGCCGGCGGACCGTTGACCTCCTCCACGGCTGGGGCAAGACCGAGTGGGACCGCAAGCTCAAAGACCCCCGCGCAGGCGACATCAGCCTGCTCGAAGTGTGCCGGCTGGTGGCACGCCACGAGATCGCCCACCTCGCCCAGATCCGCAACCTGACCGTCCTGCTGCCCGAGACGCGGGAGCTCAGGCCGACGCCTCCGCCCGCGGAGTAGGAAGACAATCACCGTCGTGCAGGAAAACCCAAGTTCAGACACGCCCGAGCCCGCCGTCCCCACCGCTCCTGCCGGCGACAAACCGGCCAGGTCAGGCCGGCCTCGGCGGAAGCGGAAATCCGGCCGCACCGAGGGGCGCGCCTCTCAGTTCTGGATGATCGTCAGCTCGCCCGACAACTTCCGCAAGACGCGGGAGCACGGGTTCACGATCCAGGGCCTCAAGAGCCGGCACCGCCGCCGGGTCGAGACGATGCACGTCGGCGATCGGATGCTCTATTACGTCACGGGCCGGATGGCGTTCGCGGCTACGGTGACAGTCGCCTCGCCGATGTACGAGGATCACACGCCCATCTGGCGCTCAGCCCGGCGCGACGAGGACTACCCGTGGCGGGTCCACATCCGCCAGGACATCGTGCTCGACGAAGCGGACTGGATCCCGGCCAAGGAGCTCGCGTATCGCCTCGACTACGTGCGCAAGTGGCCACCGGAGCACTGGACCCTTGCGTTCCAGGGACACATCCACGCGCTGCCTCGCACGGACTTCGTGATCCTTGAGGACGAGCTCGCGAGGAGCGCCCGCAACAGGAGATCTCTCGCCGGCTGAGCACGCTGAAGCGGATCTATGGATTCCATTTCCAGAACGAGCGGAGGGAGCGGCTCTTCTTAGCTTCGCTGGGCTTCCTCGTGACGTTCGCAATCGTGCGCGGGATCACGCACCTGATCAGGGCCGGTATCGGTCCGTTCCACAGCGTCTCAAGCGGCGGCCTGCATATCCACCACCTGGTGTGGGGCATCCTCCTGCTCCTGGTCGTCGGGTACGCCTGGCTGATCGAAGCCGGCACCACCTCCAGCCTTCTCTCGAGCATCACCGCGGTGGCATACGGAGTCGGAGCCGCGTTGACCCTCGACGAGTTCGCTCTATGGCTCAATCTCCAGGACGTGTACTGGACCGGTCCGGGAAGAGTGAGCATCGACGCCGTGATGATCTTCGCGAGCCTGCTGTCGGTCGGGATCTGGGGCGGACCGTTCCTACGCGAGGTCATGCTGCACGTCTTTGGGCGGCGAAAACCCGCCTAGGAGTGTCACAAACGGGACGTCGGTGGTGCTTGTCATTCAGTGGGCATAGATTTCGGGGTGAGACGGGTGACGGCCGTGCGTACTGACGACGAGTCGTTCGAAGCCCTGTTCACAGCGGAATACGCACGAGTGGCCGGGATCGCGAACCGGGTGCTCATGGACCAGCACGAGGCCGAAGACGTGGCCCAGGAAGTCTTCATCGACTTCCACCGCCTGCACTCGGCCAGCGCCCAGTACGCGCCCGCATGGCTGCACCGCGCGGCTGCACATTCGGCGCTGAACCGGTTGCGCGGATCGCGTCGCCGGCAAAAGCGCGAGGTGGCCCAGGCCACACAGGAGAGCGACCTGATCTCCGATCCGCAAAAGCTCTTCGAGGTCAGTGAAGATCGCCGCCAGGTCCGCCAGGCGCTCGCGCGCATGGCGCCGAAACCTGCGGCGGTGCTCGTTCTACGCGCCAGCGGGCTCAGCTACGCGGAGGTCGCCCAGGCGCTCGGCGTCGGTATCGGTCAGGTCGGAACACTGTTGAGGCGCGCGGAAGCCGCTCTGCGCAAGGAGGTCACAAGTGGCACATCTCTCTGACGGAACTTTGCGGCGGATGGTGGACGAACCGGATGCCCACGGTGGCGCTGACGCGCGCCATCTCGAAACCTGCGCGGACTGCAAGGCCCGGTACAACACCGTGTCGCAGGACGCTCGCGCCATCTCGAGCCTAATGACCGCGCCGGAGCTCAAGGTCGACGTCGCATCGGCGTTCAGGCGGGTGCGAACCGCGCCTGCCGCGCGACCGCGGTTCGGTTTCCGGCTGCCGATGATGCGGCCAGGCTCGAGGCCGGTCGTGCTCGCATTCGCGACCGCTGTCGCGGCGATCGCGCTTCTTGTCACCGCGATCGCGCAGGACAGCAACACCTTCACGCCGCAGACGCTCACGCCCGTCCCCGTGACGTTGGCGGACATGGAGTCGCTGTCGCAGCTCAGCGCCTACGGAACCATCTCGTGGACTAAGCAGCCGCAGCCACAGATCGTCACCAGCGCGGACGAGGCACACACCATCTCCGGTCTGCCCGTGCCCAAAGTGGCAACGCTGCCGACCGGCGTCTCGTCGACCGTGACCTACGCGGCGATGGGTCAGGCGACGGCCGTCTTCACCTTCAGCACGGCCAAGGCAACAGCTGCCGCTGCGCAGGCGGGCAAGACGCTTCCCGCGCTGCCGGCCGGCATTGACGGAGCCCAGCTCACCGTGACGGTCGGTCCTGCGGTGGCTGAGATCTACGGCAACATGAGCAAGCCGGCGGCCGGTTCGGACATTACCCAGGCGGGCCTTCCGCAGCTCATCGTCGGCGAAACGACCGCACCAGTCGCTACCTCGTCGCAGGTGACCGTGGTGCAGTTCGAGAACTACCTGCTGTCGCAGCCGGGCATCTCGGCAGAGCTGACAGCCGCGATCAAGGCCATCGGCGATCCCAGCACGACGTTGCCGATCCCGATCCCGGTCCAGTTCGCCACGTCGTCAACGGTGACGATCCAGGGCGTCCAGGGCCTGGCTCTCGGCGACAACACCGGCGTCGGCGCCGGCGCGATCTGGATCAAGCACGGAGTTGTTTACGGAGTCGTCGGCACCATCAAGCGCGATGACGCCGTCAACGTCGCTAACCAATTGACCTGAGCAGGCGTTATAGCCTGCACTCGTGACTGATGTAACTGAACAAGTGGCAGCCGCCCCCCAGGGGGCGGCTGCTGGTTCACCCGCCATCCAGACCGTGAACCTCTCGAAGCGTTTCGGGCACACCACCGCGCTGGCAGGCCTGTCGATGACGGTGCCGCGCGGCGAGGTCTTCGGATTTCTCGGACCAAACGGCGCCGGCAAGACGACCTCGGTAAAGCTGCTGCTCGGCCTACTCAAACCCACCTCAGGCCAAGCGTGGCTCCTCGGCCGGCCCATCGGCGACCTGCAGACGCGACGCCGCATCGGATATCTGCCGGAGCTCTTCCGCTACCAGGGCTGGCTCTCGGCACGCGAGGTGCTCGCGCTTCATTGCGAGCTGGCGCCCCTGCCGCGCTCGAGCTGGAAGGACGAGATCACCTCGGCGCTCGACACGGTCGGCCTCACCGATCGCGCCGGCGACCGCGTGAGCACCTTTTCGAAAGGAATGCAGCAGAGGCTCGGCCTGGCCGCCGCGCTGCTGGGCGAGCCGGAGCTTGTGTTCCTGGATGAACCGACCTCCGCCCTCGACCCGGTCGGACGTCACGACGTGCGTGAGATCATTCGCGGTCTCGCGTCGCGCGGCACGGCGGTGTTCCTCAACTCGCACTTGCTCAGCGAGGTGGAGCAGGTTTGCGACCGCGTCGCGGTCGTCGACCACGGCCGCGTGATCGCAGCGGGCACGATGAACGAGCTGCTGAGCGGCACAGCCGTCAAGGTCAGGGTGACCGGGCTCGATGGGGCCGCCACAAGCAAGCTTGCAGACTTTGGGAAAGTCGACGATGAAGGCGATCAGCTGACGTTTACCAACCTCAACCCGGACCGTGTGCCCGACCTGGTCGCCGCGATCGTCGGGTTGGGCGGGAAGGTGTTCGAGGTATCGCCGCGACACCAGACGCTCGAAGACCGCTTCCTTCAACTGCTGGAGGAAGAAGAGAAGTAATGCCGCCGACACTGGTCATCGCGCGCCTCACCGTGCAGGAGACATCGCGGCGGAGGCTGATCCTTGCGCTGATCATCCTCACGCTCATCGTCGTGGGCTTCTCAGCGTGGGGCTTTCACAAGATCACGACCGTGACCAACTCGGCGGGCCTGACGCTTCCGCCCGAGCAGGTCGCGCTGATCACCTCGCAGCTGCTGATCGTCGTCACCTTCATGTACAGCGGTGTGCTCGCGCTGAGCGCGGCGGTCGTCGCCGGGCCGCTGATATCGAGCGAGGTCGAAAGCGGCCTCTTGCTCTCCATGCTCGCGCGGCCGCTGCGCCGCAGCGAGGTCGTAATCGGCAAGTGGCTGGGTCTCGCGGTGCTGGTCGCGATCTACGCCGCTGGCTCAGCGTTGTTAGAGATCGCCGCGGTGGACTGGGCGACAGGCTACACGCCGCCGCATCCAATCCAACTGATCCTCTACGTCGGCACGGAGGGGCTGGTGCTTCTTTCGCTCGGACTGCTCCTATCGACCCGGCTATCCGGAATCACGGGCGGAGTGATCGCGCTTGTCGCGTGGCTCATGGGATGGATCGGCGGCGTGGTCGGAGACGTGGGCGCGGGTCTGCAGAACCAGGCGGTGGAAAACGTCGGCGTGATCAGCCACCTCATCCTCCCGACCGACCTGCTGTGGCGAGGTGCCATCTACGCGATGGAGCCGGACGCGTTCCTCGCGACGCTGCGAGCGGCGGGAACAGTCGGCCGCGCAAACCCGTTCGCCGCCGTCGACCCGCCACCGCTGCCGTTCCTAGCTTGGGTGGCTGTGTGGTTCGGGTTGATGCTGGCGCTCAGCATCTGGAGCTTCAGAACCAGAGAGATATAAGGGGCCCATTTCGCGCGGGTGGCGCCAAACGGGCGGAATCGGCCATTCGATTACGCACGTCTGGCGCCAAACGAGCGGATCGTCGGTTGCTGGGGATCAGGGGTAGAGCCCGCGCTCCCGAGTGGCGCCCGCGACTCGTGCCACCGCGCGGCAGTAAGCGGCCATGCGCATGTCCACTTTTTTCTCGAGCTTGGTCTTCAGTACCTCGGAGAAGGCCCGGGAAAGGATCGCTTTCAGCTTCTGGTTCACCTCGTGCTCCGACCAGAAAAACGACTGCAAGTCCTGCACCCACTCGAAGTACGAGACCGTGACGCCGCCCGCGTTCGCAAGGATGTCTGGCACCACGAAGATGTCGCGCTCGCGAAAGATCGCGTCGGCCTCAGGAGTCGTCGGCCCGTTGGCGCCCTCGACGATCAACTTCGCCTTCACGTCGCGCGCGTTGCGCGACGTGAGTTGGTTGCCGATCGCGGCCGGCACCAGCATGTCGCAGTCCACGCCCAGCAGCTCCTGGTTGCCAATGTCCTGCGCGCCCGGGAATCCTTTCAACGTCTTCTCGCGGGCGCGGTACTCGAGCACGCGCTTGATCGAAAGGCCGAGCGGGTTATAGATGCCGCCGTAGTCTTCCGACACCGCGACCACGGTGCAGCCTGACTCCTCGAGCAGCTTCGCGCTGATGCTCCCGACGTTGCCGAAGCCCTGCACCGCGACGCGAGTCTGGTGCGGCAGGCGGCCCAGGTGCTCGAGCGCCGCCATCGCGCAGATGGTCACGCCGCGACCCGTGGCTTCGACTCGGCCGAGTGAGCCCCCGACCTCGATCGGCTTGCCCGTCACCGACGCAGGGACTGAGTAGCCGAGGTGCATCGAGAGCGTGTCCATGATCCAGGCCATGGTCTGGCCGTTGGTGTTGACATCGGGCGCGGGGATGTCCCGGTCGGCGCCGATTAGGATCGAGATCTCGGTCGCGAAGCGGCGCGTCATGTGCTCGAGCTCGTTGAGCGAGAGCTCGTGCGGGTCGACGATGATGCCGCCCTTGGAGCCGCCAAACGGGATGTTGACGACGGCGCACTTCCACGTCATCCACATCGAAAGGGCCTTGACCTCGTTCAGCGACACGCCCGGGTGGTAGCGGATGCCTCCCTTGGCCGGTCCGCGATTGATGTTGTGCTGGACGCGGTAGCCGGTGAAGACGCGCAGGTGGCCGTTGTCCATCCTGACTGGGAAGTTGCACGTGAACTCGCGCTGCACCTCGCGCAGGACCTCGCGCAGCCAGGGTTCCAGATTGATGATCTCGGCCGCCTCGTCGAACTGCGACTGCGCGGTTCGCCACTCGTCCGCTTCGATGGCGGGCTTCAGCTGGGTTGCGCTCACATCAATACAGATGATCGCGGATATTCCGCGTCCGAGTCGCAAATTACGTTGATGCACGCCGGCAGCCCCGACTTGAACGCCCTCTCGAGCGCCGGCCGGATCTCCTCCGGCCGGTCGACCATCTCCCCGTAGCCGCCCAGCGCTTCGACCACCTTGTCGTAGCGGGTGCGATCCCCCAGGTCCGCGGCGATGCTGGTCCCGAGCATGTTCAGCATCGGGTGCTTCTCCAGCGCCCAGATCCCGTTGTTGCCGACGACGCAAACGACCGGGATCTTGTGGCGGACCATGGTGTCGAACTCCATGGCCGAAAAGCCGAACGCGCCATCGCCGGAGAGCAGCAGCACCTGCTTGTCGGGTCGTGCCAGCTTGGCGGCCAGCGCGTAGCCGGGCCCGGAGCCAAGCGCGCCAAACGGCCCCGGATCGATCCAGAGCCCCGGCTTGGGCCGCTCGATCAGGCGTCCCGCAAAAGAGACGAAGTCTCCGCCGTCGCCGACGATGATCGCGTCCGGGTCGCAGAAGCGGTCGACCTCCGCGATCAGCCGGGCCGGGTGCACCGGCGAGCTGTCGGACTGGGTGATCCCCTCGTCGCGCCGGCGCGATGCGGCCTCAGCGTCGCGGAGCTTCTGCAGCCATGAAGCTCGCTGAGGTTCGCCGCCCACGGCGGCGGCCAGAGCCGCCAGCGCCGCCTTCAGATCGCCATAGATCGCGACCTCCGCGGGCCGTGGCTTGCGATAGCCGTCCACGTCGATGTAGATCAGGCGCGCGTCTTCCGCGAAGACGGGCGGCTGTCCATAGTTGAGCCGGAAATCGAGGAGGGCGCCGACCACAACGATCAGGTCCGCCTCGCCCAGCGCAGGGCCCCGAGCGCGCGGAAAGAACAGCGGGTGGCCGGGCGGCAGCATGCCGCGCGCCATCCCGTTGACCGTGAGAGGCAGGTGGGCCGTTTCGACCAGCGCCTTGAGCTCGTCCTCTGCGTGCGCCCACCAGACGCTGCCGCCCGCGATCACCGCCGGCCGCTCCGCCTCGCGGATCAGTTGCGCGGCGCGCGCGATCTGGTCAGGGTCTGGTGAGGGACCCAGGTCCGGTGTGAGGTGCTCGGTGGCTTCCGGCACGTCGGCGGCTCCAAAGAAAACGTCGAGGGGGACGTCCATGAAGGTCGGCCCGGTGCGCCTGCTGAGCGCGGTGCGCATGCACTCGGCGGCGACGCTGTAAGCCTCATCCGGGGACTCCAGCGTGACCGCCTTCCTCGTAAGGCTGCGCACGACCTCGACATGGTCCATCTCCTGCAGCGAGCCCATGCCCCACCTCGCGGCGGGCGCTCGGCCCCCGATCACGAAGATCGGGCTGTCGCCCGACTGCGCCTGGGCCAGCGCCGTGGCCGCGTTGGTGACGCCGGGCCCTGCGGTGACGGCGGCGACGCCGACCTCGCGCGTCACCTTCGCCCATCCCTCGGCGGCGAACGCGGCCGACTGCTCGTGGCGTACGTCGATGATCCGGATGTCGTGCTCCTCGGCGCCCATGAGGATGGGCCAGATGTGCCCGCCGTTCAGGGTGAAGAGGTGGGTGACGCCGGCCCGCTTCAGCGCCAGGGCTACAAGCTCGCCGGCATTGGCAGAGTCCGCCATCAGTAGGCGATGGCGAACGGCATCGCCGGCGTGTTGAAAGCGGCTTCGGGCGCGCCCGCGCGGGCGATCACGATCACGCCGCCCGACGCCTTCATCGCCGTCCCCAGCATGGCTACCGCCCCGCGGGCGACCGCCGCCGCGTCCATCCCGTGCTCGAGCTCGACCACCATCAGCCGGGCCAGCGCGAGCCGAAGGAAGGCTTCTCCTTTGCCTGTGCCGCACACGGCGCCGAATCGATCGTCGGCGTAGAACCCGGCGCCGGGAACCGGCGCGTCACCGATCCGGCCAGGGAGCTTGCCGTTGATGCCTCCGGTGGAAACCGCGACGGCGAAGTGGCCCTGGGAATCGCGCGCCACCGCGCCCACCGTGTCAGCGCCGTGCAGAAGCTCCTGGCGCTTGGGGTCGGTGATGAAAATCGCCGGGTCGCACATCTCGATCCCGTGCTCTCGTGCAAAACGAGACGCTCCGTCGCCGGCGAGAAGGACGTGCCGGCCGTCGCGCATGACCTCGAGCGCCAGGTCGATAGGATGGCGCACGTCCTTGAGCCCGGCCGCGCCGCCCGCCCGCAGCTCCGCTCCCTCCATGACCCCGGCGTCAAGCTCCACGACGCCGTCAAGGTTGAGGCAGGCGCCGATGCCGGCGTTGAGGAGCGGCTCGTCTTCCATGAGACGGACAGCGGCAAGGGCAGCGCTTAGGGCTCCGTGACCGATCTGGGACCAACCGGCGTCGCGGGCACGCTCGACGGCAGCCTGCCGGGGAGCACGCTCTGCTTCAGGTACGGGCCCGGCTCCGCCGTGGACGATCAGAGCCGGTCGGGCGGGGGCTATTGAACCCGGGACTCGGGCCAGTTCGTGCGGCGCTCGAGCATGCGGCGCTCGGCGACCCGCCGGTCGAATGGAAAGATTCCGCGGCGGCCGGCGGTCGCCCGCACCGGGTCGCGCCTCTCGGCATACCGCCTCTCCAGCCACGCCCGCCTGTCGCCGTCACGCCGCTCGGGGCCGCGCGGCACCAACATCTCGCTCACAACAACCACTCCCTACCTCTCCATTTGCTGTCCGACCGACACTGGATCGTAACTATCGCACGCGCTGGTCCAGGGAGCTCAACTTATCGTCGATTCGTTGCTCCGACTTCCGGCGTTCCAGCTCGTCGCCGGGACCGAGGTCCACAAACCGCGCGTAACGAGCCAGCCTGGGATGCACCTCGGCGACGCGGCGGAACATCTCCTGCGCCACCCAGCGGTAGTCGGGGTGCCCCTGGGGCGTGGTCCTGAGCTCGCAGAGGTGGTAGATCTCGCGCAGGTTCGCGCGGAAGTACCACCGGACGCGGAAGGCGAGCGGGACGACGTACTGCGCCAGGGCCGGGCCGGCGTCACGCTCCAGTCCAGGATGCGCGGCGGCCGCAGCCTCGATGGCGGCGGTGAAGCGATCCGCCATGCCGAGGGCGGCCAGGCCGGGCGGTACGTCGTAGCCCAACGACGTGCCGAGCAGCTGGCGGTCCTGGGTGAGCATGCGGTGGCGGTGCAGGTCGCGGTAGGCGCCGAAGTTGGCGACGATCTCGAACACGTACTCCGCATGCTCGAGGGCGCGCGGCGCGCGCTGCCGCCGGTTGGCCCGGTCGCCCAGCAGCGCCTCGAGGACCTGGTCCGGGTCGGCAACCTGGTCTTCGAGAGATGCATTCGAATGGGGGAACAGCGCCGCGGCCACCACCTTCCGCTCCGCGTTCGGGTCGTGCTCGACAAGTCTCACGCTTGGTCCGGAAACCGGGGCCGATTTGTCGCGACGGGCCAGGGCGGCGGTAATTTCCCGCGTCTTCGACATGCGCTCGGCGGCCGGCCGGCCATAGCGGTCGTCGAGCGCTCGCTTCACGAACGCCGGGATCACCAGGGCCAGCTCGCGGTGCAGGTCGGAGGCAAGCTGCCGGCACTCGGGCAGCTCGTGGGCGGCCATCTTCGTGATCAGGTACTCGAACGCCCGGCCGTTGCCGAACAGGCCGAGGTTGGTCAGGGTCCCGGCTGGAAGCAGGCCACGAAGGAGGTCCAGCGCCTTGGCCCTGGTCGCTGACTTCCATGCGCGCTCGGTCTCGCCCGGCTCGATCGCGTAGCGAGCGCGAATCGCCTCGGTGACGGGCTCGACCATGCCGCTATAGGCGGCAAAGAGCGCGTCAGCCGCCGGCTCGTAGGCGGGATGGCCAAGCTCCGGGCCGCGGTAGAACAGATACCGCCCGTCGGGGCCGGGGCGGTCGAACCTGACGTAGCGCGTCGACTTCTCGAGCGGCGAGATGCCGATCCGGCTGTCCTCCAGCGCTTTGGCCGCGAGGGTGGAGGTCCGCTCGACCGCGACGTGCGCGCCCGCGAGCTCGGCGACGGAGTCATCCCCGTAACCGACGAGCACGCGCTCGTAGAACTCTTCCGCCTTCCGAACGGCGACCATGTCGTCGCTCTCGGTCGAGCTGCCGGCAAGCGCGTCAAAACCCGAGTCCGGCTCGTTGATGAACTCCTCCAGCAGCACCCGGCGCAGGCTCTTCTCGGTGCGCGAGTAGCGCGAGAAGAGCGCCCCTTTCACGACCTCAGGCAGGTTGCGCAAAGCGAAAACGGGCCGGTCCAGGTTCGTGAAGTAACGGCCCAGCGCCGCAGACTCGGCGCTGGTGAACTCGGTCGCGGACACGAGCCTTATCGTAGCCGTGACCCTAGATCTTGGGGACCAAATTCACCAAGGCCCACTATGTGGGCGGCCCTCCGGGAGTTGTCCCCGATTTGTCCCCAACCTTGTTAAAAACCGCCTGCGAACCGGCGACAGGTGTGCTTGAGGTATTTTCGATCCAGCGATGGACTGGGTGGAAAGCTGGAAGCAGATCGTGCACGATCGGGCCACTCTGGCCGGCACGCATGCCGACCCGGGTTACTGGGATCGGCGGTCGGCGACCTTCGCGCGCTCGACACGCATGCGGGTTGACGAGTTTCTCAAGGTGCTCGAGCCATATGTCTCGTCAAGCAAGACTCTTATCGACGTGGGCGCGGGTGCCGGCCGTCACGCCGCGCCGCTCGCGGAGAAGTTGGAGTGGGTCACCGCCGTAGAACCGTCCGAGGGCATGCGGTCGAGGATTGCACCGAAGGACAACATGACGGTCGTCGCCAGCACCTGGGAGGACGCGGAGGTCGCGCCTGCCGACCTCGTGATCTGCTGCCACGTGCTGTACGGAATCGCTGATCCCGAGCCTTTCATCAGGAAGCTCGATCGCAACGCGCGCGAGCGCGTCTTCGTCATGTTGCGCGAGAGCGATCTCCCGCACCCGGCGGCCGCCATCCGCAGGCGCCTGCACGGCGACGCAGGGCCTCGCTTCCCCCGGTTCAGCGACCTCTTCATGCTGCTGATGCAGATCGGCATCGCTCCTGACGTCACGTTCCTCAGGTACCCCATCCTCAATCGATATGCCAGTCTCGAGGAGGCCCTCGTCGACGCGCGAGCTCTGGTTGGTGATGGGTGGGACGAGGCGATCGGACGGCCGATGCTGGAAGAGATGCTGACCCCAGACGGTGACGAGCTGGTTTTCGACGGCGGATCGGTTTTGTCGGGAGTTGCACATTGGCGACCTCGAGCACAGACCTGACCCTGAGGCCCATGCGGGCCGCGGACCGCGAGCGCCTACTCGAAATCAGCCGTGACGTCTGGGACGGACATGACTACCTGCCGCGTGTGTTCGAAGACTGGCTGGCTGATGCCGGCGCAACATTCCAGGCGGCCGAGCTCGACGGCGTCGTCGTTGGCGTGCAGCGGATTCGCCCGATCGCCCGGGGCATGGTCTGGTACGAAGGGCTGAGAGTGGCGAGCACTCACCGTCGCCGGGGCCTCGCGCGCACGATGGTCGGCTCGGCGATCACAGAGGCCAGGGAACAGGGATTTACCGAGATGCGGCTCGCCACCGGGAATTCCGACGCCGTCCCGCTCTTCGAATCGCTGGGCTTTCGCAGGCTGATCGACGCGAGATGGTGGCGCGGCCCGCGTGTGGAAGGCGGCGAGCCGGCGCGGATGCCAGATCCGACCGACGCGCGCAAGGTGT
>DAITQH010000043.1:0-18775 GCA_036833175.1 Candidatus Dormiibacterota bacterium | reverse complement strand
TCTAGTTTCCGAACAGCTCAGCGAGCGCCTGAAGCAGCTCGCCTATTCCAAATCCTGGGGACGCGGTACACGATGGAGCGGAGGTTCCTCCGCGACCGGTTGGAGGCTCGCGGACTTGAGGTGATCGTCCCGGGCCAACCCGACCGCACCACAATCCACGACATTCAATTCAACGAGTTGGTTTTAGGCAAGCGCCTCGACAGCTCGCGGCGCGCTTTCATCGAAGTGATCGGGCGTCTGGTTGACCAGGGCGCCGAAGGCGTGATCCTTGGGTGCACCGAGTTCGGGATGCTCATCGGTGCCGGCGACACCTCTGTGCCGTTGTTCGACACGACCGTGCTCCACGCTAGGCGGGCTGTCGACCTCGCGCTAACCCAGTAACGATGGCCCGCTTCTCGATCTTAGACGTGGTCCAATGCCGCGGGTCGATTGGCCAGCGATTTCAGCAATCAGACCCTAGAAGTAAGGACCTTTGGCCCCTCTTCGACAGGCAAGGTTCCCCTGGGAAGCTCGCCGATCATTGGCTAGGGTGAGGTCAACATGAGAGTCGTGCGCCGTGTCACTCACCCGGCCACCAGCACCACCGTTCGCGAGTTGATGGGAAAGTCCACGGTGTGCGCCGACCCGCGCCAGTCCCTGGTGGACGCTGCAGCCCAGATGCGCGCCAACCGGACCAGCGTCCTGGCTGTGCTCAACGGTGAAGCAATCGTCGGCGTCATCACCGAGCGCGATTTCATGCGGGCGATTGCAGATGGCCGCGATCCCGCGTCCACGCACGTCTCCGAGTACATGACTCACGATCCCCGGACCATCGAGGCCGGCAAGCGGGCTGCCGAGGCCGCGGCCTTGATGCTCAAGCATCACGTGAGGCACATTCCGGTGACAGAAGGCGGACGGATGATCGGCTTTCTGTCGGCCCGTGACCTGCTCGGGTTGACACCCTGGCCTCTGAACCTGCCGATCGGCGAGAGCTGGTGAGCTGATCCGCCCGGGCGCAGACCCCGATGGGGCTCAGCCCTTGGTTGGCGGATCGGTCGAGATCACGAGGACTGGTCGCTTGGAGTGCAACACAAGCTCATGGCTCACGCTACCCAGGACGATCTCTGCGACCCCACCTCTACCTCTGCGACCGATCACGATCACGTCGGCACTGACGCTCTCAGCGACCTGTGCGATCACCGACGCCGGTCGGCCATCCTCCATGATCGCCCGGTACCGCACGCCTGCGTCTCGCAAGCTCTTGCACCACACCTCTTCCAGTTGGTTCTTTATGCCGGCTCGCCACTCGTCGTCGAACTGGGGTGGCACGACCGGAGCGAGGAAACCCCCGTCAAAGTACACAGGCGGAGCGACTACAAATACGGCCACCACTTCGGAGCCCATCCCTTTCGCCATGCGCACCGCCCATTTGATCGCGGCCTCTGAGTGCTCGGAGCCGTCGACGCCGACAACGATTCGACCAATGCCACCGTGATTTGTCGCCATGTCCGACTCCTAACCCAAAATGCGTCCGTGATGTGATGAACATCCACCTTGACGCACCCGCCGGACAGGGCTTTCCGCCCTCTTCGATGAGGGGCGCTCGGCCCTACTGGGATGGGGAGACGTGTTTCAGCCTAAGCCCTAGGGGTGCGTGTTATGGCTACTGATCACGACCTTCGCGCAAGATCTGCCTACTTCAAGGCCGTGGCGATCGACTTCGATGGGACGCTCGCCGAAGGCAGCCCGCCGTCGCCCGGGGTCCTCGCTTCGATTCGGTCGGCGCGAGAACTGGGCCTTCGACTCCTCCTCGTCACGGGACGAACGCTGGCTGATCTGTTCCAGGTGTTCCCCGACGTCCACGAACACTTCGATGTGACGGTGGCTGAAAACGGAGCGATTCTGGGGGCGGCCGAAGGTCATAGGCGGCTCGCCAGGCCCGTCGACCCGGAGCTTGCCAAGGCCCTTCTCGGGCGCGGCATCTCTGTTCATTCAGGCGAGGTCATCCTCGCCGGCGAAGCGGTGCACGACGCCGCTGTGTTCGAAGAGATCCGCCGACTGGATCTCGACTACCAGCTGATCAGGAACCGTGGCGCGCTGATGGTGGTGCCGGCGGGGGTGACGAAGGCATCGGGCCTGGCCGCAGGGCTGAGGGAGCTCGGATTGTCAGCGCACAGCGCAATCGCAATCGGGGACGCCGAGAACGACCTGGCCATGCTGGAATCGTGTGAGCTGGGGGTGGCGGTCGCCAATTCGGTTCCGGTTGTCAGGCAGCGCGCCGACGTGGTGCTTGATGGCGCCGACGGCCGCGGTGTCACGACTTTTCTCGAGGGAGCAATCGTCCAGGGCAAGCAGGTCATCCATCCAGACCGGTGGCGGATCCGGCTGGGGCTGTTTGATGACGGCAAGCCGGCCACGTTGCCCAGCTCACAGATCAACCTGCTGGTAACAGGCGCGAGTCAGTCAGGCAAGTCATATCTCGCGGGTCTCATCACCGAGCAGCTGATTCGCCTCGGATACTCGGTGCTGGTCATCGACCCCGAGGGCGACCATGTGCAGCTCGGCGAGCTGCCGGACGTTCTGGTCGTCGGCAGCGGCAACGAACTCCCGATCCCCGAGCGCGTCGCCGATCTGCTTGGGGTGGGGCTCGGCACCGTGGTCGCGGATCTGTCCTCCCTTTCCAGGGAAGAGGCCAACCGCTACCTCAGAGACGTTGCGCCCTTGGTGGAACGCCAGCGACTCCAGAAGGGAGTTCCGCACTGGGTGGTGGTCGACGAGGCTCACGGCACGCTCGGCGTCAGTGGAGGAGTCGCCCAGTACCTCGCTCCGGGCGCCACCGGTTACTTGCTGGTGACGTATCAACCAGGGCAGCTCTCCGGCGAAGCGCTTGGTGGCGTCGATGCGATGATCTCGGTCGCGGGCGGCCAACAATCGGGCATCGGCAGCACCGCAGCCGCTATGGCCAACTTCGCCGGTGCGGATCCTGCCGTGGTCATGGCGCGAATGGAGAGTGCTGGACCCCAGCGTGCCCTGTTGGCGAGCAGGGGAGAAGAAATGCGGACTTTGCAGGTCGGGAGGCGAACCACAAGCCATGTGCGCCACTGGCACAAGTACGCGACTGTCGAACAGCCCGCGCAGACGCGGTTCTACTTCCGGCGGGGACCAGGCGAGGGAATCGTAGCCGTGGCAGGAAACCTCCAGGAGTTTCACCGAGAGCTCTCCCATTGCGACGCCGAGGTGGTGATGCACCACGCAAGGCGTCATGACTTCTCCTGCTGGGTCCAGGGAGTATTTCGGGATTCCATCCTTGCCACCACCATCGAAGCGATCGAGGGAGAGGCGTCGGCAAGCGGCGCGAGCAGCAACTCGATCCGCAACGAGCTACTCACCGCAATCGAAGCGAGGTACCTGGAGTAGGGCACCCTCGATGCGGCGCGCGAAGCGGTCTAACATCCGCCCGCACCCGCGACTGGCGGGCGACCCAGGCGCTCGGCCGGCCGCCGAAGGCGCCTGGAATCGTTGAGCCGAAGGTCCAATCCTATGGCGTGATGGTCAGCAGGCTGTCGACCTTGGTAACGCCGGGTGCCGATTCAGCCGCCTTCTTGGCCGCCGCAGCCTCGCTCCAAGAGCTGACCCGCCCGTGCATTGTCACGTGGCCGTCGTCGGTCGTCAGCCAGATCCGGCGCGCGTCGATCTGTGCTTGTCGGTGCAAGGCCTCGGTGATCTTCGACTTGACGTCCGTGTAGTGGACGGCGGGCTTCACGATCACGCGGTTCGTGACGCCCTTGACGCCAATCAGGCCTGTGACGAGCTTGTCTGCAGCTTCGGACTGATAGGCCCAGTCGACACGGCCTTCGAGCGTGACCCATCCGTGCGTGACCGTGGCCTTGATCGCCTCGTTGGGGATGGCTGCGCTCCACTTCAGCTGATTTGATATCGCCAGCGCGATATCACTGTCGTCGCGCGTCCGGCCACCAGGCAGCTTGACGACCAGCTCGTTGGCCACCGCCAGCGCTCCGTAGACCCTCAACGCTGCTCGTTCCGCGGCGATCAGCTCTGCGTAAGTCTTCACATGTCCTGTCAGCGTCACAGCACCCTTGTCCACCGAGACGCCAATGTTGGCCGCGTCGACTTTCGGCTCCCAAGCCAGCTCACGAATAACATCCGCTTGAAGCTCTTTGTCCAGTTGCATGGCACGACCTCCTCAATGATTGGGGCGAAGCATCCCCTGGATCACTTGTAGCCGACCCACCGGGCCGGCGCATCAGGCGCCAGTCCCTCTTTCAGAGGGCCCAACGACCCGTGGCGAATCCTGATTACGGCCGCTTCGAGCGTTTGGCTCCCGCCCTCGTCACGCCGCGGGCCTGCCAGTAGCCGGTGTTCGCCCCCTGGACGCCTGGCGGATGGGACTTCTTTTCCATCCGAGGTGGCGGCTGCCCCTCAGGCGGATGGGACTTCTTTTCCATTCGAGGTGGCGGCTGCCCCTCTGGCGGTCCGATCTCATCATCGGGCTCCCGCTGGAGGCTCACCATGTACTCGGCAACCTCTGCCTCGCCGGCCCCTGAGTCGAGCAACGTCCGAACGTCTTTCTTAGCGTTCTCTAGAAGACCCGCAACGTAAGTCTGTAGCTCTTTTTCCGTTACGCCTTCGGGCTCTATCAGGTTCTTCATGGGCCGTACCTCATTGCTCACGGTTCTTGATACGCATGTGAGCTTCGCTGACGCCGTCGCTGTCCACCAGTGCCGTTCGGCCCAGTAAGTTCCGGGCCATTCGTGCCTTTGCGCCGAGGCGGAAAGGTGCAAAGGTCGATGCGATGTCAACGCACAGCATGATGCCGGCTCTCATGGCTTTCGCTCCCAGCCTGGACAAGAGGTACAGCCATGCCCTCAGCGTCTATTTGCCGGTGCGCGCTGAGGGGTTTGACGCACGCCATTTCGACCTGGTCATCGGCCACCTGGTGCGCAGGTACCGGGACCGTCTTGGCGATGAGGATCGCGAAGTCATGGAGCGCGAAATTACGCGCGTTCGC
Organism: Candidatus Dormiibacterota bacterium; assembly: GCA_036833175.1. Lineage (GTDB taxonomy): Bacteria > Chloroflexota > Dormibacteria > Dormibacterales > Dormibacteraceae > Palsa-870. The sequence goes on along the minus strand of DAITQH010000043.1, from coordinate 13,767 downwards.
GCTCAGCTCGAGCTGGTGCGGCCGGCCGGCTCTCCTGCGCTGGCGGCATTCGCCGATGAACAGGCCGGTTTGCTGGAGCTCATCCGGCTGCCCGACGAGACTGAAACCAGGCTCGAGGTCGGGCCGCTGCTCCTGGCGCCCATCGAGCGCCTGCTCGAGCGATTCCCACCCGCGCTCATCGTAGTTGTCGATAAAGAGGAGGCGAGGGTGTTCGGCGCAGTCCTCGGCGAGGTGTTCCCCCTCGAACACCTGGTCGGCAAGGACGTCAAGCGTCACAAAGCGGGTGGCAGCTCCGCATTGAGCAACCAACGAAAGGCCGACAACCGGGCCAGAGCAAACCTCACTCAATTCGTCAGCACGATCGAACGTGAGATGCGCGCCGGGTCTTATCAGCGGATCTACGTCGCGGGGCCGCCCGCAGCCCGCGCTGAATTCGAGAGGTTGCTGCCCGTTGAACTCAAGCGTCTGATCGCGGGCCGCCTGTCCGCATCTCTGGACTCAGCGCACCTTCAGCACGAGCTGCGCGATCAGATCCAACGCGCCGCTGCCGCCGTCTGACCCACCTGGGTCCAACGTCCCATCGACCGCGTGCCTGGAGGCCCTATGACTCGGCGAATGCTGGTGGGACCCTTCTCGCATGCGAGTCATCGCCTGGATAGGGCTTTCGGTCTTGCTCGTCGCATGCGGCGGAGCAGGTCCAAGCGGCAATCTGCCGGCTACTCCGACTCCGACCACCTCGGCGCGCCCCACCCCGTCAACCTCACCGTCTCCGACGCCGTCGCAGTCGCCTCCGCCCTTGCCGAAACCAGCCCCGAAACCAAGCCCATCTCCCACCTGCACTTTTCCTCTGACGGGGGGCATGTCAGCCAGGGCCACGATCGTCGACGTTCGCGTTGGTTCGCACCCTGGATATGACCGCTTGGTAATCGAGTTCAGCGGGGGTCAGCCCTCCTACAAGCTGGTTCCGCAGGACCTCGCGACCTTCGTCGGCCCGTACAGCGGCTTGCCGATCAAGGTCGCGGGCAATGCCGGGATACACCTGTTCATCTACAACATGGACTTTCCGGCCACCTTCTTGCACGGGACCAACTTGAAGCCTGGCTACAGCGAGCTGAAGCAGGTCGTCGCGATGACAGTGTTCGAGGGCCAGGCGGACATCGCTATCGGGCTCGACCGGTTCCAGTGTCCGACCGTTTCGCTGCTCAGCGCCCCAAACCGTCTTGTCATCGACTTCTCGACCGATTAGAGCGAGATGCACGATGCGCCGACCGATGAGCCCCCCGATTTTCAGAAGGTCCGCGGACCCCACTGGGCTGACCCGACGCGGACCGTTCAATTCAGTGGTGCCGCCCGAGGAGGTGATTAATATGTCGACTGCATTCAAGCGCTGGCAGGACTGGGCTGTCATCGCGATTGGCATAGTGGTGTTCGCGACACCGGTTGTGTTCACTGAGACCTCAAACGGCAACGCGGCTTACACCGCCTACGTTATGGGCGGGCTGGTTGGCCTGAGTGGCCTGCTGGCCGCGTTCATGGCGACGCCATCGAGGATGGTGGAATGGTTCGTGGCGATGCTCGGCGTGATCCTCTTTGTCGCTCCCTGGCTGTTCGGATTCACCGCCGTAGCAGCCACCGCATGGGTCAGCTGGCTCGCGGGCCTGGCCGTCGTGGGCGTGAGCTTTATCGCGCTCCTCGCTGAGAAGCCCCACCAGATGGCTACCACCTGACATGGCGTGTTTAGCGGAGGAGGCGGGACAATCGAGGTCCCCCTCCTCATCTTTGTAAGCGAGACTAGGATCGCCGGCGAGCCGGAGCGATGACGACCGGCCGGCGTATGCGACGGAGCACAGCCTCGCCCGCGCCCGCAGCTATGTCACCACCCACCCAACCGATTGCTCGTGCGCCGATGACGACCATGTCAGCCCCGGTTGCCATCACCTCGCTAGCGATCTGCGGGGCTAAGCCGTGACGGTTTTCGATCATCCGCGACTGCACCTGAATCCGCGCCTTCTTGAGAGCAGCGGCGGCTGCGGCGAGGGCCTCCTCATCGGGATTGGCAGCTGGCGGGGTCTGTGTGGACCCTACGTCGTCGCCCAAAGTGCGGCTCACGCATACGACCTCGACTGACGCTTTGAGCGCGTGCGCGAGCTCCGCTGTTGCTGTCAGCGGTCGTTCCATGTCGCCCTCGCCATCGATGACCAGGACGATTCGATGGGGTGTCACCTTCGAGCCTGCGCCAGCCGGCACTATGACGACGGGATGGCCGGCGCCCATCGCGACCTGGTGGCTCACGCTGCCCAGCAGCAGGCCGGTCAGCTCGCCGCGCGCTCTACCGCCCATCACTATCAAGTCGGCGTGCACGCGTGCGGCGGTATCCAGGATCTCCCTGGCTACTTCTTTGGGCTTGCAGCTGCGTACGTCACCCTTCGAGCGAACGCCTGCCTCCACCAATTGCTTCACGACATCGTCGACCAGGTCCCGCACAGCCTCGTACTCGCGCAGCCGCTTGTCGTCGACCTCACTCCTTGCCTTCTCTGGCACGACGCTCAGTACAGTAACCGGGGCCTCGAGCCGCGGCGCCATGTGAACAAGAAGTCGAGTAGCCTCCCACGATGGGGCGCTGCGATCGATCGCGAGCAGGATGTGCTTCATGACACCAAAGTAGGCCGGGAAATCGGCCGCCGCGCCTGCCGATTGGCCCTGATTGATTGGTACTTTTGACCCGCGCTGCCAGGCACAGCTAGCGAATCAAGAGGCCGGCCGGCCGGGCGCTCATCGCGCAGCCGGAGCTGCTCGGGTCTACTCCTGGAGATTCCCATCAGAACGAGATTGCCAAGGCAAGCCGGCCGGGAACAGGGGCCTTTGGCCCCAATTTCGTCGTCTGCAGTACCGTCCCAGAAACGCAATCCCCCGGTCGCCCAGATCGAGGCTGAGGAATGCGAGCGCGATGATCCCGACCGCTGACATTGCCACGATCGGCCGCGGGAAGTCGAGGTCGAAGAACAATCTCACCGGCGCCGGCAGCATGACGATCGCCAGGCCGGCGGCCATTGCCGCTATGAGCCCGCGACGCGCGACGGTAAGAGGCTGCGCCAGCCGCGCCAGGATCCACAGACCGATGGCGGCGATAACAACTGTCGCGACGGTGCGCTCCTCGGAAATTGACACATTGGGTTCGTTGACCGCCAGGGCATAAGCCGCAAAGGTCGCGACAGCGGCGACCGCGCCGGCCGGCAAGGCAAAGCGCATGACTCGCCTGACAAAGCCGCTGTGTGAAGGCTCGAAACTCGGAGCCAGCGCAAGGTAGACAGACGGAATGCCGATCGTGAAAGCGCTGATGAGCGTCAGCTGGCGCGGCAGGAACGGGAAGGGCAGCGTGGCCAGACTCACCGCGAGCGCGAGCAGGAATGCGTACGTCGTCTTCGTGAAAAAGAGACTGGCAAGCCGCTCGACGTTGCCGATAACGCGGCGCCCCTCGGCTAGAACAGCCGGCACTCCGGCGAACGAGCCATCGATCAGCACGCAAGCCGCCACCGCTCGCGCTGCTGCGCTGCCGCCTCCCATGGCGATCCCAATATCCGCCTCCTTCATCGCGAGGACGTCGTTCACGCCGTCGCCGACCATCGCCACCGTATGGCCCGCGGCTCGCAAAGCACTGACGACATCTCGCTTCTGCTCAGGGCTGATACGCCCGAAGACAGAGGTACGTTCGACCAGCGCGAGCAGCTCTGGTCCCGACTGTTGCATGGCCTTCCCGTCAATCTCATCACCCGATGTGATCAGACCAACCCTGGCCGCGATCGCAGCCACAGTCGCCGGGTGATCGCCTGACAGCAACTTGACTGAAACGCCCTGCGCGACCAGCAGCTTCAGCGTTTCGGCGGCGCCCGGCTTGATCGCTTCGTTGAGCACCACGAGCGCAGCCGGCTCGAGGTCGCTCATCACCTGCGTTGCAGCATCGAAACTTGCGCGCGCGAGCATGATCACGCGTCTGCCCTCAGCAGACATCTTGTCCACCCGATCAGCGAGCCGCTCGAAGCCCCCGGTCCCGGCCAGCATCACATCAGGCGCTCCCAGCACCCACCATCCTCGATCAGTGAACCTGAAGGCGCTCCATTTGCGACTCGACGAGAAGGGCACCGTCGACTCGAGCATCCACCCTTGCGGCGCAGGGTGGCCAGAGGCGATCGCCCGAATCGACGGGTTGGGGTTCGGGTCTGAGTGGGCGACCGCGCCCAGCGCCTGCTGCCATTCCAGGGATTGCGACAGTGCCTCGACCGTCTCAACCGAGCTCTCGGTCTCAGTGAGAGTCCCGGTCTTGTCCATGCACACGACATCGGTCCTGGCGAGCATCTCCACGGCCGGCAGCTGCTGGATGAGGACCTTCTTGCGACCCAGCCTGACAACCGCCAGGGCCAGGCTCGCGCTCGTGAGCAGCACCAGGCCTTCCGGCACCAGCGTGATGACGCCCGCCACGGAGCCCCGAATCGCGTCGGGCAATGAGGGACTGGCCCTGAGCTGCGAGCTGAAAAGCAGCGCGGCGGTGGGCACGACGAGCCAGGTCACAATCCGCAGGATTCGGTTGATCCCCGTCATGAGCTCCGAACGAACGAGCTGAAACGTGCGGGCCTGCGCAGTCAGCCTGCGCCCGTATGAAGCCTCTCCAACCCTGGTGGCCCGATATCTGCCTCGGCCTGCGCTGACGAAGCTTCCCGCCAGTACCTCGGCGCCACGGTTCTTAGTCACCGGCATCGACTCGCCTGTGATGAGCGCTTCGTTCAACTCGACCGGCTCGTCCGACTCCAGGATGCCGTCCACCACTGCCTCATCGCCAGATTCCATGAGCACCAGGTCGCCTTCGACGACGGCGCCTACGCCGATCTTCCTCTCGTTACCGTCACGCACCACGGTGGCTTGCCGTGCCGCCAGCACGGCAAGGCGGTCGAGGGTGACCTTGGCCCGTAGCTCCTGTCCGATGCCGATCAGCGCGTTCGCGAGAAGGATCAGTCCAAAGATGGCGTCCTGCAGCGGGCCGACCACCAGGATCACGACCAGCATCGATCCCAACAGCGCGTTGAAGCGCGTCAGCAGGTTGGCCTTGAGGATGTCGCCCAGGCTGCGGCTGCTGACATCCTTCACTGTGTTGGCCAGGCCGCGCGCGGTGCGACCGGCCGCTTCTGCCTCGGTCAGGCCATTGAAGGTCGGGAGCGCGCGGGCGGTCGAACGGACTGGGACGTTCGCGATGGGCGCGCTTTGGCCTTGCATCTCTTACCAAGTAAGCCGTCACGCCTATCCGGCATCTAGAGGCCAACGGCCCAATGGCGGGGGACAAGGGACCCTCCCCTCGGCGTCTTGCTGGGGAATCTGGATTTGACTGTTTGCGCCGATGCAGATTGCTGGCCTGACCTTGATGTCCTCGTTCGTGGCATGCACGCATCGCGGCGCAAGCTGTCGACGCAAACCGCAGCTGCTTAGGCCGGGATACGGGCCCGAATCCTCTGGGTCGAAAGACCCTCGTCAGAACCGGCCATCAGTGGCAGGCTGATGGTGTCCCGATGGACTGAGTACGGTAAACCGAGAGATACCGAACGTTGACCTAGGCGAAAAGTCAAAAGACCGGAAGCCGAAAGACGCATAGGGAACTCCAGGGCAAACAGAAAGGTCTCTTCGGGACACTTCCTTTTCCCGGGCACTGCGATGGCGGGTGTTGCGCCTTTTGGGGGCCACTAAGGCTCGCGCGGCGCGGCGATCACGCCCACGGCCAGGAGGTCGCCCTTCGACACCATCCCGACCGCCGAGTCTCGTTCGATGACGGGCAGGTGCCCGATTCCGTTCTCGACCATGCGCCTCGCCGCGATTCCGACGTCATCACCGGGCGTGACGGTGATCGCGTCCGCGGTCATGAACAAATCGACTGTCGTCAGCTCCAGGGGGGCCTCCTCGGCGATCGCCGTCACGAGGTCGGCCTCGCTGATCACACCAACAAGGACCCCTTCATCCAGGACCGCGAGCGCGCCCACGTGGTTGTTCGCCATCGTCTGGGCCGCCTCGAAGAGGGTATCGGTCACCTCGGCGGTGATCACACCGGCGCTGCACAAAGTTGCGACTTTCATCGTTGTCACCTCTCTCGCTTATTCCGAACGCAGTGTGCGTCGGATGCACCACCGTGGCATGGGCACACCGGCCCTCGATTCTTGGGACTGCCGCCCCTCACGAGCCCCGGCTGCCTCCAGTCGTAAGATTCCGTTCCGTGCACGCTGTGGATTGGCGCCGTGCGGCCGGGTGGGCCGCGATGGTGGCGCCCCTATTGATGTGGTCCGAGTTCCTCACCATGGGGACGTCGCGGTATGGCTACAACCTGCTCACGCGGCCCTTCAGCGACCTCGCCACCCGGGGTACCCCAAACTCCGGTCTTTTCGACCTCGGCTTCTTCCTGGTGCCCGGAGCGCTTACCGCGATCCTGGGCCTCGGCCTGTACTCGGTCAGCCGCGGTCAGGCGTGGCGCATCGGGGCCCTTATGGTCACCGCCTCCGGCATTTTTCTGGTCGCCGCGGGCGCCTTTCCGCAAGACCCCAACTCCATGGTTGAGGGTCTGGTCCACGGCACGATGGCGCAGACCTGCTTCGCGCTGGCCAGCGTCGCGCCGCTACTGCTGTTCTTGGGATCCGGGAATCAATCCCTTGTCGGCCCGCCGCGCCGGGTCTGGCTGGCGGCGGCCATCGCAGCCTTCGCGATCGAAGCTGTGGCGATCGCGGTGCGGCCGCTCGCGTCCTACCCGGACGGGTTGTTCCAGAGGCCGTTCACCGCCGTGCTGACGATCTGGTTCATAACCACGGGCGCCTGGTTGCTGAGAGGCCGTAGTTTCGAGGGTCTTTCGGTCCCTGACTAGCCGTCCGTGAGGACGGAAACTCGACCTCGAGTTGAGCCAGGAGCGCATCCATTACCTCGATTGGTTGAAGGTGCTGATCGTCTACGGCATCGTTCTCTTCCACGTCTCACTCGTCTTCTGTTTGGGGACGTGGCTTGTCTCCAACCACGATCACAGCCTCATCCTGACCGCCTTTGCAGGGTTCACGTTCCCATGGGGCATACCGGCGATGTTCCTCATCGCCGGCGCGGATGCCTGGTTCGGCCTGGGTGCGCGCGCGGTCTCCGACTTCGTCCGCAAACGCTTCCTCCGGTTGCTGGTGCCGATGGTTCCCGGGTTGCTGATCCTTTCTCCTCTGCAGAGGTTCATCTCGAGCCACAACCCCCCGCCCTCGATCGACGGTTTCTGGCTCTTCTATGTGGGGTTCTTTAGGGAATTTCACTTCGACTGGACGCTGCAGTTCGTCAGCCGGTACTGGCTGCACCTCTGGTTCCTCGGCTACCTGTTCGTGATCTCGGTCGTCTGCTTGCCGGCCCTGCTCTGGCTGCGCGGTCCTGGCGGGCGGCGCTTTACGTCCACGGTCGTCCAGATCGCCGGCCGCCGGGGCGGGCTCTTGATGCTGGCAGCTCCGCTGGCCCTCTCACAGCTGGCGCTCCGCTGGCGATTTCCCGCCTATCAGGACTGGGCCGATGCGGCGACCTACACGCTGGTCTTCCTCTGGGGCGCCGTCATCTTCAGCGACCGCCGCTTCGAGGCGGTCATCCGGGGCCAGATCCGATGGCTCCTTGCTGGTGGCGTTCTCGCAACGTTGGGGATCGGCATCCTCGCCCTGGTCACCCCGTCGCACCTCGCTGGCGACTCCCATGCGCCGGCGCTGATGCAGGCTCTGTATGCCCTTCTGTGGAGCGTCTACGTTTGGTCGTGGTTGCACGCGGTCCTCTACCTCGGTCTCCGATGGCTCAACTTCCCGAATCGCTTCCAGCGTTACGCCCAGGAGTCAGTGCTCCCCGTCTACGTGGTCCACCATCCGCTCGTTCTCCTGGTCGCGTCCTTCGTGGTCACGTCGAACCTCGGCGTGTGGCCGAAGTTCCTTGTGATCCTGTTCACGGTCGCGGTCCTCACGCTGGCCATCTACGAATACGGCGTCCGGCGCTGGGCGATTACGCGACTAGTTTTCGGGCTCTACCCACTGCCTACTGCCCAGCCCAAGTGGGCCGCAATACCTCCTCGACCTGTTGCTTCTTGAGCCGGGGTCAGCGTGTGGCGCCTGCTGGAACCCGCGACTCGACCTTTTCCGCAAGCGTGGCAGCCCACTCAGTGGCGCGCTCGAGCTCCCCGGGTTCGAGCACGGGGTACTTCCCGGCAACGACGAAGCTCGCCTCCGGGTCGATGACCTGCGCGCCGGCTTTGCGAAGCCTGGCTGTGATGCCGACGCCGGCTGAGCCCGAAAGCCACCGCGGCCAACGCAAGCGCGTGTCGAATCCCGCGGCGGCGATGCCCTCGAGCTCACCCTTCCCGAGCTGGTCGAAGAACCTGACCATCGGCTCGGTCATCCGGTGCGCTTCGGTGGGGCCGCCGACCACCATCAGGTCGGTCTTCACCGGAATCACCGAAAGGGCTTTGTCAACCGAAAACAGCTGAGCTGTGCCGTGACGTCGCAATTCGCTCGCAATCGCCTCGGCGACCTTCTTGGTGTTTCCATGTCGCGATCCGTAAATGACGATGCTGTTCATGTCGAATCACCTCCGTCGAGTCAGGATTGGACGATCTGCGCCCGACATGACCATTAAGCCGCACGCATGGCCGGCTTCAAAGGGCCGAACGTCACGCAGCGTCCGGGGCCACCGGCAGGGCCGCCCCGTTCCGATCCGCTGTGCCCTGGGCCATAAGGAGGTGGTCGATGCCCACATTGAAAACCGAGGTCCAGACAGTCTGGGATCATCTACTTATGGAGTGTTTGACAACACCTGGCGCACGTCACGGGCCACCTCGACGTCCTCTTGGGCGTGGATCACCAGGGAGCGGACGCTCGCGTTGGGAGTGCTGATATCGGCGTCGCCAGGCGCTTGCGCATTCAGCGTCGGGTCGATCGCCAGGCCGAGAAAACCGAGGCCATCCGCCGCCGCCGCGCGCACAGCTGAAGCGTTCTCGCCCACGCCACCCGTGAAGACGACAGCGTCGAGGCCACCCATGGCGGCGGCCATCGACGCGATGCACGCGCGAAGTCGGTGAACGTAGACATCAAACGCTAGTGACGCTTTCGCGTCGCCTGCGGAGACACGCTCCAGCAGCTCGCGCATGTCGCCGGTGCCAGCCAGCCCCAGCAAGCCTGATCTCTGATCGAGTGCATCGTTGAGCTCCGGTTCGGTCAACCCCGCGTGTCGCTCGAGCCAGAGCAACATTCCCGGGTCGACGCTGCCGGAACGAGTCGCCATCACGAGACCTTCCAGTGGCGTGAACCCCATCGTGGTGTCGACCGAGCGGCCGCCCCAGACAGCTGCGAGAGAAGCGCCTGCGCCGAGGTGACACGTGACCAGCCGAAGCTCGGTCTCGGGCCGCCGCAGAATCTGCGCCGCGATTCTTGCCGCGTACGAATGCGAGAAGCCGTGGAAGCCGTACCTGCGAATGCCGTGACGCTCGCGCCATTCCGCCGGGACGGCATAGGTAGATGAGGCCGCGGGCATTCGCGAGTGAAATGCGGTGTCGAAGCAGGCCACGGCCGGCACACCTGGAAACGCAGCGCCCAGGACCGATATGCCGGCCAGCGCGGCCGGCATATGCAGCGGTGCCAGGTCGGTGATCGTGGCCAGATAACCGAGCATCTCGGATTCGATCCGCATCGAGCTTGAGAAGCGCTGACCCCCGTGAACGACCCGATGCCCGACCGCCTCGAACCCCTCCATCTCGCGCACGGCTCCTGTGAGCTGTCCACTCTCGAAGCGCCCGCCCGAAGCCTTGAATTCCCGCTTGGCGAGAATCGCGTCGTCCGGGCCGACCAGGCTCACCTTGAGCGAGCTCGAGCCGGCGTTGATAACCAGTACGCGCACCCTGCTAATGCGGCCAGACCCAATCGCGGATGTCAGGCGGGTCGTCACCGAACTCGCGCGTGAACTGCCGGTGGCGCAGCCGCTCGTCGGCCATGTGCTGGCGTACGTGGGCGGCTTTCGAGCCCAAGCCCGGAACACGGTCGATGACGTCCATCACGAGGTGGAAGCGATCCAGGTCGTTGAGCATGACCATGTCGAACGGAGTCGTAGTCGTCCCTTCCTCCTTGTACCCGCGAACGTGGATGTTGGGGTGGTTGGTTCGCCTGTAAGTGAGGCGATGGATCAGCCACGGGTAGCCGTGATGGGCGAAGATCACCGGCTTGTCGGTCGTGAAAAGTGCATCGAACTCGCGGTCTGAAAGACCATGCGGATGCTCACTCGGCGGCTGCAGCCGCATCAGGTCAACCACGTTCACGACGCGTACCTTGAGGTTTGGAATGTGGCGTCGGATGAGGTCGGTGGCGGCGAGCGTCTCGAGAGTGGGAGTGTCTCCCGCGCAAGCCATGACGACGTCCGGGTCGCCTCCCTCGTCGCTGCACGCCCAGTCCCAGATGCCGATCCCCCGAGTGCAGTGCGCGACCGCGTCGTCCATCGACAGATAGTTGAGGGCGGGTTGTTTCCCGGCGACGATGACATTGACGTAGTTCCTGCTACGAAGGCAATGGTCGGTAACCGAGAGCAGGGTGTTCGCGTCAGGGGCCAGATAGACGCGTATGACCTCCGCCTTCTTGTTGACCACGTGGTCGATGAAGCCGGGATCCTGGTGTGAGAAGCCGTTGTGGTCCTGGCGCCAGACATGCGACGAAAGCAGGTAGTTAAGCGAGGCGATTGGCCGGCGCCAAGGTATGTCGCGCGTCACCTTCAGCCATTTGGCGTGCTGGTTGAACATCGAATCGATGATGTGGATGAACGCTTCGTAGCAGTTGAACAACCCATGGCGACCCGTGAGCAGGTAACCCTCTAGCCATCCTTCGCAGAGGTGCTCGCTCAACACCTCCATGACCCGTCCATCCGGGCTCAGGTGATCGTCTCCCGGCAGTATCTCGGCATCCCACGCGCGGCTGGTCCCTTCGAAGACATTGCCGAGTCGGTTGGAGGCGGTCTCGTCCGGTCCCATGATCCGGAAGCTATCCGGGTTCCGCTCGATGACGTCGCGCAGATAAGCGCCGAGGACGCGAGTCGCCTCGCTGGTCGTCGTGCCCGGTGCCGGCACTTTCACCGCGTAGTCCCGGAAGTCGGGAAGACGAAGGTCTTGCAGCAGCTCGCCGCCATTCGCGTGCGGATTTGCACTCATGCGCCGCTTGCCCCGCGGGGGTAGATCGGCGAGCTCAGGGACCAAGGTGCCTTGCTTATCGAACAACTCGTGCGGGCGATAGCTACGCATCCATTCCTCGAGGATGCCCATGTGGTCCGGCTTGGCCCGAAAGTCGGTGACCGGGACCTGGTGAGCGCGGAATGTTCCTTCGATGGGGAGCCCGTCGACCGTTTTGGGTCCGGTCCAACCCTTGGGCGTTCGGAGCACGATCATCGGCCAGCGGGAATGGTCTCGGTTGCCTCCGGCGCGGGCTTCTCGCTGGATTCGGGCAACCTCGTCGAGGCATGTGTCCAGGGCGGACGCCAGGGCCTGGTGCACGGCCGCCGGATCGTCTCCGGTCACGAACAGCGGCGCGTGCCCGTAGCCTTCGAAGAGCCGGATCAGCTCGTCTTCGGGTATTCGCGCCAGTACAGTCGGGTTAGCGATCTTGTATCCGTTGAGGTGCAGGATCGGAAGGACCGCCCCGTCGCGCCGCGGGTTCACGAACTTGTTCGAGTGCCAGCTGGCAGCCAACGGTCCTGTCTCCGCCTCGCCGTCGCCAACAACACAGAACACTGTCAGGCCGGGGTTGTCGAACACCGCGCCGTATGCGTGCACCAGCGCGTATCCCAGCTCGCCGCCTTCGTGTATTGAGCCGGGCGTTTCGGGGGCGACGTGGCTCGGGATGCCACCTGGAAACGAGAACTGCCTGAATAGCTTGCGCAGGCCGGCGGTGTCCCGGGTGATGTCTGAGTAAACCTCGGTGTAAGTGCCCTCCAGGTAGGCGTTCGCGACCGCCGCCGGGCCTCCATGACCCGGCCCCATGACGTAGATCGCATCGAGGTCGCGTTCTTTGATGACCCGATTCGCATGCGCGTAGATCAGGTTCAGGCCGGGAGTCGTTCCCCAGTGGCCTAGCAAGCGAGGCTTGATGTGCTCGAGCTTGAGCGGCTCCAGTAGGAGAGGGTTGTCCAGCAGGTAGATCTGCCCGACCGAAAGGTAGTTCGCGGCCCTCCAGTAGGCGTCAATTTTGCGCAGATCCTCTGCACTCAACGGTTGCGCCGCCGCAATTGCGGAACGTCTAGCTGGCATCTGGCTCACGTGGTCCATCATGCCTCAGCTTCGGAGGAGCGAGGCAGGGGTGGACGCGAGCTTGCGGCCGTCTGCGCCAGAAGACTGGCGCTCATTTCGCAGATGCTCCAGCCAGCGCAGGTCGAATGTGGTCATCCAGTGAGACTCGATTGCCGGGATCGATCGCAGGTGAACGCCGTCGACAGGTCTCTTTCCGCTTGCTCCTGGCAATATCCGAATCGCCCGCCGCTCACGCATGGTGCCCGCCTGCGGCAGCAGAGGCTGCAGGCGGGCCACCTCCACCCAGCTCTAGCTCGTTCTTCACCCCGACCACACCAGGCACGCTTGCGATGCCTTCCAGCAGAGTTCCAGGGAGGTTCGCCTCGATTTCGCCGCGAAGGCTCACGAGACCACCAGTCACCTCAACCTCGAGGTGGCTCCGTGTGACGGAGGCCGCGTCGTGGAGGATCCTGACGATCTCTCTGCGGATCGCCTCGTCGCTGCGGAGGAACACCTTCAACAGCTGCGTCCGGCTGACGATTCCGACAGGCCGGTTCTCGGAGTCGACCACCGGCAGCACCTGGATCCGGTGCTGGAACATCAGGCTCGCCGCCTTGGCCAGCGAGGTGCTCGTCGTGGTCGTCACGACGTCAGACGCCACCAACTCTGCCGCGTGCCCAACCGCGGCAGCGTCTTTGGTCATGACGTCTGAGACAGTCCAGGTCATCGATTGCTCACCTGCAACCATCTCGCGGAGGGTCGTGACGCAAAAGGGCCTATCGGCCCGCTTCCACGGGGGCCAGAGCGCTCTCATCGCCTGCGGAACTCTCATCCTTTGAGCTCAACGACGAGAAATTACCCATCTCCACCTCTTCGGCTGCTGGCTCGCGAAGCTCGCCGCCCCCGATCGCCCTGAGCGCATTGAGGATCACCGCGACATCGATTGCCTCCTGGAAGATGGCTCCTGCCACCGGCGGCAGGACGCCGAGCATCGCGAGAGCCATGCCGAAACCTGACAGTGCCATGCCGGCCAGGACGCTCTGCACCGCGATGTCGCGAGCGCGCCGGGCGATGAGGATCGCCTCCGCGACTCGATCCAGCCGGTCGACGACTATCACTGCGTCGGCAGCTTCCGAAGATGCTGTCGCCCCTCGCGCGCCCATTGCGATCCCGACATCGGCGGCCGCAAGAGCGGGCGCATCGTTGATTCCGTCACCCACCATGACCGTCACGCCGCGTGCCCGCTCGTTCAATACCGCCTGGACCTTCTGCTCCGGGCTATGCTCGGATAAGACAACATCGACACCAAGAGCGCTGCCAACAGCATTGGCGACGTCCTTGCGGTCACCGCTCAACAGCACGATTCGGTTGATGCCCGCCAGGCGCAGGGTCCGGAGGGCGCGGGGCGTTTCGGCCCTCACAGGGTCCTCCATGAGCAATGCGCCGGCGATCGAGCCGTCGACCGCCACGAACACCGCCATCGACCC
>DAITQH010000042.1:0-19003 GCA_036833175.1 Candidatus Dormiibacterota bacterium | reverse complement strand
CCGCCGATGTGGCCGAGTGTCGGAGCCGTGATGGCGAGGGCGTCCAGGGTTGTCTGCCACGGCGGCAGCTGGGCGCCGAGCTCGTCGTTGAGGCGCGTTGGGCTTGGGCCGCCGTCGATAAGGATCGTGCCGTGCGGTCCCCGAAACAGGATGGCCTGGCCATCACCGACAGCGAGGACGATGGCCTGGGGTGGTGCGTTCGCCCAGATGCCAAGAGCAGCGGCGGAGATCACAATCGGCGCGAGGATGGCGGCGGCGAGGGCGGCCGCGCGCTTTCGACCCGAAGCATGCCCGGCGGCGATACCCGGGCCTAGGGCGGAGTAATACGCAATGCCGGCCCAGGTGGGGAATTTCGGGATGGGAATGACCGCCGCGGGGACGCGAGCGAGGACATAGGCGACCTGCTCGAGGTAGGCGAGCAGGCCTGTGATCGGGATGGCCGTTACCCGCGCGACCTCAGGCACGACTGAAAGGACACCTAGGAGAAGCCCCGCGGTTATCAGAGCCGGCAGGATCGGAATGACCAGCGCGTTGGCCAGCGGCGCCACCGGCGAGAGGACGTGGAAATCGGTAGCCATCATCGGGAGAGTTCCGACCTGGGCGGCGCAGGTGACCGCAAAGGGTTCGCGCAAGACCTGGGGAATGAGAGTGAGACGCCGTTCGATGGGCGGAGTCAGCAGGATGATCGCGGCGGTGCCCGCGAAGGAGAGCTGAAAGCCAACGTCCCAGGCGAGCTCGGGGTGCCAGCCGAGCATCGCCGCGCCTGTTAGAGCGAGCGATGTCCAGACGTGCGTGGGGCGCCCGAGTCGGGATGCCGCGATGGCAAGCCCGCCCATCGCTGCGGCGCGAAGGGCGGCGGGAGTGGCGCCGCCAACCATCGCGTACACGGCGATGAGGCCCAGCGCCGGCCACGCAGCGAGCCGGCCGAGCACCGGCTTGAGCGCAGCCTGCACGATGCGGCCGAAAACGGCGACCTTGAGACCGCTGAGGACTAGCAGATGCACGAGGCCGGTGGCGATCAGCGCGTTCTGCAGGCCCGGAGGTATGCCCTGGCGGATTCCGAGCACGACGCCCAAGAGCACCGCGGAGTGCGGTGGTGGCATGGCGCCGTCAAGCGCCGCCGTGTAGTGCACGCGCAGCCAGGCGGGGAATGCGGCCAGGCCGGACCCGTCGTTGAGAACGTCGAAGCTGGTCGTCTGGAGTTCGAGGTAGACCTGGCGCTGCGCGAGGTAAGCGCGGCGGTCGAAAGCCGGAAGGTCTCGCGGCAGCACGAGCTTGCCAGTCGCCTGAACCTGCTGGCCAAAACCGGCGATAGTCGGCCCGCGCCAGCGAACCATGAGATTGCCGATCCCGGTGACCTGGGTGGCGCCGATCACTACCTGGGCCGGCTGGACCAGGACCTCGCCACCGCCGGCGGATGGGCGGCTGTCGTCGGCGACGGTGCCGGTGATGGTCGCCACGCGACCAACCAGGCCGGCGGCGCGAACGGGCATCTGCGGGTCTGCTGGAGGGAGCTCCGCGCGGCCGACGGCAAGCAGGGCAAACGAGAGGGCTACCGCGAGAATGGCGGGCCGCAGCACGAGCGCGAGTGCAAGACATGGGATAGCCAGGGCGACTGAGAACACGCCAAGCGTCGGCTGGAACGGCGCGAGCACCACAGTGGCGGCGAGCGCGACGCACCAGGAGGTCGCGACGACCAGTGCCGGGTATCGACTCACAGAGTGAGGTAGCGGCGGGCGATGACGTACTCGGCTTCGCTCATCCCGAGGATGTCGACGAGCTCGCGGGTGTTCTGAAATCCGCCGAAGTTGGTCCGGTAGTCGATCACCTCCTGTGCAAAGGCCTCGCTGAAGCCAGGAACGGTTACGAGCTCTTCGATAGTCGCGGTGTTCAGGTTGGTGCGGGTGATGACGGTGCCGGATGTGGTCTTTGCGTACGCCACCTTGACCTGCTCGCCGTCCTTGAGCCGGCCCGCGAGGTTGGGCAGCTTGGCGAGGTCGGCGTCGGCGCTGAGGCCGCCGGCGGCCGCGATCGCGTCGTATACGCGACCGCCCCTGGGCACTCGGTAGAGCCCGGGATTCTCAACGGCGCCGATCACGTGGACCAGCAGGCCCGTCGGCGCAGGCACGTCGAGGGCGGCGTTGGCGGGGGCCTGGTGATTCCCCGCCGCGGCAGCGGCGGCGGAAACCGAAGAGGAATATAGATAAGCACCCGCCAGGGCTCCGCCGGCGAGAGTGATAGGGGCGGCAAAAATCAGAATCTGCTTCCAACCGGGAATGAGACGGAGGGGGGCGCGCATGCGCCGAGGCTAGGCGACGAGCTCTCAGACGGGAACCCAGGCTGTTAAGCCTTCGAAAATGGTTCCGGGAGAAGGATTCGAACCTTCGGTCGAGGATCCAAAGTCCTCTGCCTTACCTCTTGGCCATCCCGGATCGAGCCTCAACACTAGCGCGGAAGCCGTGACCTTCGGCCGGGCGGCGGCGTTGAGTCCTGTGATGAGAAACGTTCTGCTGGCGGCGCTGGTTTTGGTGGCCTCCGCGTGCGGCGCTTACCAGTTGCCCGGAAGCTCGCCTGCGAGCACGGGAACTGTGAGCGGAACGGTGGTCGCTGTTCCCTGCTCACCTGTCGAATCGGCGGGGCAGCAGTGCGCAGGCCGGCCTGTGGCCGATGTCGAGATCGACTTTACGCACGGACAGGCGGGCGCGAAGGCGGTGACGGACTCGGCCGGACACTACTCGCTGACGCTCGCGAGCGCGACCTGGTTGGTGCACGTCGCGACTCGTATGCGAATCATCAGCGGCCCGGCGCAGGTGAATGTCCCGGCCGGCTCGGCCGTGTCCGCGAACTATGTCCTCGACTCAGGAATCCGGGTCCCCGTGCCGCAGCAATAGTTCGCGTCCTACTAAATCCCACCCGCCACCCCCCACCCACCCAAGGGGAATGCGGGGCTCAAGGTATTGCGCGTTGGCGGGTGGGGTCAACCTCGGTTGTTAAGGGACGAGGTTGATCAGCCGGTCCTTGACGTAGACGACCTTCGAGGGCGGATGCCCATTCAGCGCCGAGCGAACCTTCTCGCTGCGCATCGCGATCTCCAACGCCGCCGCCTCGGTCGTACCGGCCGGCATCGTGGCGCGGTCTCGCACCTTGCCCGCGACCTGGATCACCAGCGTCACCTCCGGTTCGGCCGCCACGGCCGCATCGAATTGCGGCCACGCCGCGTCCGCGGCGAGGCCCTTTCCACCCAGGCGCGACCACAACTCCTCTCCCACGTGCGGCGCCATTGGATTGAGCAGCAGGATCAGCGTGCGAAGGGCAAAATCCCAGTCGCCGTCTCGCTGCCCCCCACCCACCAGGTGCGCCTGCAGCGCGTTGGCCAGCTCCATCAACGCGGCCACGGAGGTGTTGAAGTGAAACCCCTCGTAGTCCTCCGTGACCTTTCGAATCGCCTGGTGCACTCGGCGGCGCAGCACATTCGCCGACGCACCCGACCCGGTGACCTGGAACGAGTCCGGCGACTCGACCAAGCGCCACACGTGCTGCAGGAACCGAACCGGCCCTGCGATCGCGGAGTCCGACCACTCCACGTCCTCATCAGGCGGTCCAATGAACATCTCGTAGACGCGCGCGGCGTCAGCACCATCACGCGCCACCAGATCGTCGGGCGCCACGCCGTTGCCCTTCGACTTCCCCATCACCATGCCTCCGCGCCGGATCATCCCCTGGGTGAAGAGCCGTGCAAATGGCTCGGCGGAGTCGACCCGGCCCGCATCGTGCAGAACCTTTTGAAAGAAGCGTGAGTAGAGCAAATGCAGGATTGCGTGCTCGATTCCGCCCGTGTACTGGTCAACGGCCATCCAGTGGTTCGCCAGCTCCGGGTCGAATGGCTGCGCGTTGTCGTGGGCCGACGTGTAGCGCAGGAAGTACCACGACGAATCGATGAACGTGTCCATCGTGTCGGTCTCCCGGCGCGCATCGCTACCGCACTTCGGACACTTCGTGCGCCAGAAATCGGGGTTGTCGCCCAGCGGCTTGTACTCGCGAGGCAGCAACACCGGGAGATCCGTGTGCGGGACCGGCACGATTCCATCCACCTCGCAATGCACGACAGGGATCGGACAGCCCCAGTACCGCTGCCGCGAGATCAGCCAGTCGCGCAACCGGTACTTGACCGAGCGCTTTCCGATCCCCTTCTTCTCGATGAAGTCGGCGATCCGATCGAAGCCGGCCTTGCTGTCGAGGCCGTCGAACTGCCCGCTGTTGACCATCAGACCTGGCCCTGTGTAGGCAGCCGACAGCTCACCCTGCGATTTCCCTGAAGGCGCGATGACCTCACGCACCGGCAGCGAGAACTGGCGCGCGAAATCGAAGTCGCGCTGGTCGTGCGCGGGAACGGCCATGATCGCGCCGGTTCCGTAGGTGATGAGCACGTAATCGCCCACCCAGATGGGGACCTTCACGCCGTTGAGCGGGTTGATTGCGTACGCACCGGTGAACGCGCCCAGGCGAGGCACCTCGCTCGACATGCGGTCGATCTCGCGCGCCTTGCGCGCGTTCTCGACGACATTCCTCACCTCCGCGCGTCGCGAAGCCGCGGTCACCTTCTCCACCAGCGGATGCTCCGGCGCCAGGACCATGAACGTGACCCCGAACAGCGTGTCGGGGCGCGTCGTGTAGATCCGCACCGACTCGTCGGGATGTCCGTCGATGGGAAACTCGACCTCCACCCCCTCGCTGCGACCGATCCAGTTCGCCTGCATCACGCGCACCTTCTCCGGCCAGTGGTCGAGCAGCGAAAGGTCTTCCAGCAGGCGATCGGCGTACTCGGTGATCCTCAGGAACCACTGCTCCAGGTCGCGCTTCTCGACCTCGACGTCGGGGTGTCTCCAGCACCTGCCGTTGATGACCTGCTCGTTCGCGAGCACGGTCTTGTCCACCGGGCACCAGTTGACCGGCGACATCATCCGGTGCGCAAGGCCGCGCTCGAAGAACAGCAGGAACAGCTCCTGGGTCCAGCGGTAGTAGGACGGATCGCAGGTCGTGACCTCTCGATCCCAGTCGTACAGGACGCCCATGATCCCGAACTGCCTCTTGGCGATCGCGATGTTCCCGCGGGTCCAGACCTCCGGGTGAACGCCCCCGCCCCGCTTGATGGCGTCGTTCTCCGCCGGGAGCCCGAACGCGTCCCACCCCATCGGGTTGAGGACCTCGAAGCCCTGCATCCTCTTGAACCGCGAGAGCAGGTCGCCGATCACGTAGTTGCGCATGTGGCCCATGTGCAATGGCCCGGACGGATAGGGAAACATCACGAGGTTATAGAACTTCGGTTTCGGCGACGCGTCGTCCGCCTTCATGACCCCGCGCTCGGTCCAGACCTTCTGCCACTTCGGCTCGATCTCCTGTGGGTCGTAACCGCTACGCCGCGACCTTGTCTCCATGCACCTTGAATTTTAGATGGGCGACTTCATGGCCCACGATCGCGGCCAGCATCAGCCCTGCCCCCAAGGCCTGCAGCAGGCCGAATCGTTGACCTGCCAGCAAGACCGCGGCGACCACCGCCCACGCCGGCTCGGTGGTCAGGATGAGGGCGGTACGGCTCGCGCTCAGGTGCTGCTGCGCCCAGGTCTGGATGTAGAAGGCGAGCGCCGAGGCAAAGACGCCGGTGATCGCGATCGCGATCCAGACGTCGGGGCTTGGGGCTTGCAGCGACCATGACCCGCCCGCGCTGAAGATCGCCGCTCCGGTGCCCATCTGGAGCATGGCCAACGGCGCCGACCGCAGGCCCGGCGACCAGCGGCTCAGCAGCACGATGTGCAGCGCATAGAGCAATGCGCACGCGACGGTCAGGAGGTCGCCGAGCCCGAACCCGGATGGGCCTCCGACAAGCAGCACGGTTCCGCCGAGCGCCGTGCCAACCGCAACCAGCGTGTACCACCGCAGCTGCACGCCGAAGATGCGGTCGATGAGCGGCGTGAACACCACGAACAGGCCCGTGATGAGGCCAGAGTTGCCGGGACTGGTCATGGTCAACCCGACGGTCTGGGTGAGGTAGCCGCCTGCCAGCACGGCTCCCGCGACGACGCCCACCAGCACCTCGCGGCGCGTGGGCAATCGATGCACCAGCACGGCCATGACGAGGAACGCCAGGATGAAGCGGAGCTGGAGGAAGGGCAGGGTCGGGTAGTGTGTGAGCGCGTCTTTGACCAGGACGAAGGTCCAGCCCCAGACGGCCGTGACCATGAGCAAGAAGAGGACGTAGATCAATGAAGCGACTGTGGGCGCCGTGGCGCATGGAGTACATCGCGGGCGAGCAGAAGCCGGGCTGCCTGTTCTGCCGAGTGATCGCGGATCCGGCGGACCCGGACGGCGAGCTCGCCGTCTGGCGACCTGAGGGCGCGCTGGTGATGCTGAACAAGTTTCCGTACAACCCCGGCCACACGCTCGTCGCTCCTGCCTCTCACGTCCCGGGGCTCGAGAACCTCGACGACGAGCAGACCACGCTCCTGATGCGCGCGCTTCGCAAGACCATCGATGTGCTGCGCAGCACGATGAACCCCGAGGGCTTCAACGTCGGCGCAAACATGGGTCGCGCGGCCGGCGCGGGCATCCCGGACCACGTGCACCTTCACGTCGTGCCGCGCTGGAATGGCGACACGAACTTCATGCCGGTGATCGACGACGTCAAGATCGTGAACGAGGCTTTGGAGAAGACCGCCGCGAAGCTGCGGGAGGCGTTCGCAAAAAGCTGACCTCACCGCCGACGATGGTCGCGACAACCCCGCCTTCGTCGACCACGGTCATGTCGCACAGCTTCCCGGGTCTCAGCGAGCCGAGATCCTTCTCCATCCCCACCGCGTAAGCGGCGCCCGACGTGTAAGCCCGCCGTGCGGCCGCTGGTGAGATCGCGAGCTCGGGATGCCATCGCGTCTTGCGCCGCCAGGCGGTCGCGGCCTCGATCCCGCCGAGCGGGTCGGCGGTCTCCACCGGCGCGTCGGATCCGAAGGCCAGCCTCGCGCCCGCCTGCTCCAGCGCACCCCACGCATACGAGTGCGCAGCAACCCTGGGCCAGTACCGGTCCACCAGCTCGCGATCTGCCACTGCATGGATTGGCTGCATCGAGGCGATCACCCCGATGCGAGCGAAGCGCTTCACGTCCTTGGGATTGACGCACTGGGCGTGCTCGATGCGCGGACGCCAGCCGCTCCAGGCTGCCCGGTGCGGAGCCAGCGCGTCGAGCGCTCTTCGCACAGCGCCGTCGCCGATGGCGTGCAAGCAGACGTTGAGCTCGGCGCGCACTGCTCGCTCGACGAGGTCGACGAGGTCGGGTTGCGTCAGCCGCGCCGTGCCCGATCCGTCGAGCATCTCCGCGGTGCGGCTGCCCAGCGACCCGTCGAGGAACGCCTTCACGCCCCATATGCGCAGCCACTCGTCGCCCCAGCCCGACCGCACGCCCATGCGCTCCGCGTGCGGCAGATCCGCGAGCGGGAGGTTGTACGTGATGCGCAGGCGCAACCGTCCGCGCGCGCGCAGCCTCTGCCACGAGCCAAAGCCTCGAGCCGTGTCCATGGAATGGACGCCGGTCAGGCCGAGCGCCGCGAGCTCGTCGAGAGTCCGCGCCATCGCGTCATCGAGCTGCGCTTCGCTTGGGTGGGGCACCAGCACGTCGACCAGGTGCATCGCCGTCTCGCGCAGGATTCCGGTCGCCTCGCCACGCTTGTCGCGGTCGATGCTCCCACCCGGCGGGTCCGGGGTGGAGCGGTCGATGCCCGCGAGCTTCAGCGCGGCGCTCGAGACCCAGGCCGAGTGGCCGTCTTTACGACGCAGGTAGGCGGGGCGGCCCCCAGTCGCCTTGTCGAGCTGAGCCCGGGTCGGAAACGAAGGGTCCGACCAGGCGTCGTTGTACCACCCGGCGCCGGCCACCCACCCGTCCGGTGGCAGCTTGTCCGACCAGGAGGTGATCAGCGCAAGCGCCTCGTCGAGGCTTGGCACGCCGGCGAGGTCGAGCGTGAGGTGGCGATCGGCGAGGCCTTCCAGGTGGACGTGCGAGTCGATCAGGCCAGGCCATGCGCGTCCATGCAGCCGGACCACGCGGGCTCGGCGGCCGGCAGCCGAGCGAGCGCCCTCCCCCACCGCCAGGATCCTTCCATCAAGGCCCGCCGCGATTTCAGGCTCACATCCCGCGAACAGGACAGCCTGCATCAGGTGCGGCGCATCAGGTCATGGATGCGTACAGCAGGCGAATCGATTCCGACCCACTGACGGCTGGGGATGAGCCACAACAGCACCAGGATCGGGCCCTGGATGACGAACAGGTGGACCCAGCACCAGACCAAGACCGCACGGGGAAGCCAATCAACGTGGGGCGCCACAAACTCCATGAAGTACAGAACCCCCGCGAAGTCGAAGACTGGAAGGAAGGGTGCCATCACACCGAAGAAATCGAAGACCGCACCGATGACCACCATCGTGAATGCGGCTCTCCACGCCATTCGGCGCGATGCCACATGCCGTAGAAGAACCACGTGTTCAGGCCCACGAGGATTACGTTGAAGATCACGAAGAGTTGCACCAAAACGCCCATGTACGGCCTGCCGACGACAACAAACCAAAGATCGAACGCCGCACTCGCCGCCGCGCCACCGATCGCGATGCCCATCGCAACCAGGATTGGCGACGGAGGCGGTCCAGACCACTGCGACGGCTCGGCCCCTGCCACAGCTCCGATCCACGCCGATCGGGCAGCCTCGGATGCGTCGCTGAACTCCGAACCTTGCTCCAGCGCCTCGGTTGCAGCATCGGCCGCGATGGCGGCAAGTCTGCTGTCGCGACCCAGGTTGGCCTTGACCCAGACGAGCCAGCTCGAGTAAAGCTGTTTTCGAGAGGCTTCCGACATCGACACGGCCGCATCATATTGCGAAGCTGAGAAACGGCCTCTCCGGCCGGGCCGCTCGAGACTAGAGCCCGTAGGTCTTGGCGATGATCTCCTTCATGATCTCGTCCGTCCCGGCGCCGATCCGCGCCAGGCGGGCGTCGCGCCAAGCGCGCTCGACCGGGAACTCGCGCATGTAACCGTGCCCGCCTAGGATCTGGATCGCCTCGTCAGCCACCTCACACGCGACCTGCGTTGCGAGGAGCTTGGCCTGGGAGATCTCTCGCACCGGATACTCGCCTGCGTCCCATCGCGTGGCGGTCTCATAGACGAACGACTGGATCGCAGCGATCTTGGTGCCCATGTCGACGAGCTTGTGCTTGATCACCTGGAAGCTCGAGATCGGCTGCCCGAACGCCTGGCGGTTGCGCGCGTACTCCATCGTGTACTCGAACACCCGCGCCGCTCCGGCGATCGCACCCGCGGCCGTGATCATGCGCTCGCCCTGGAGCTCCCACATCAGGTTCTTGAACCCCTCGCCCTCGGCCCCGATCAGGTTGCCGACAGGCACCCGGCAGTCTTCGAACAGCAGCTCCGCGGTGTCGGATGAATGCATGCCGAGCTTTTCGAGCGTGCGGGTCACCTGGAAACCCGGCGTGCCCTTCTCGATCACGAGCAGGTTGAAACCGCTGTGGCCGCGCTCGCGGTCGCCCTTCGCCACCACCAGCGCCCAGTGACAGCGGGCTCCGTTGGTGATGAAGATCTTGCGTCCGTTGACTACGAAGTGGTCTCCGTCGCGGCGGGCGACAGTCGAGATCCCGGCCACGTCCGATCCGGCGTCCGGCTCCGTGATCGCGATCGCGGCGATCTGCTCGCCGCGGATGGCCGGCGCGAGCCACTTGCGCTTCTGCTCCTCGGTCCCGAACTTGAACACCGGCGGCGTGGCCATCTCCGTCTGAACCGCCACCGCCATTCCGAGGCCGCCGCTAGCGATCCTGGCCATCTCCTCGGACAGGACCAGGGCCGAGAAGTAGTCGCCTCCCTGGCCTCCATACTCGGGCGGATAGCGCAGGCCGAGGAAGCCGAGCTCCCCGAACCGGCGGAAGATCGAGTCCGGGAAGGTCTTTTCCTCCCACTCGTCGAGGTGCGGCTGGACCTCTTTCTCGAGGAACTTCCGGATATGCAGCCGGAGCTCCTCGTGGGCGTCGGTGAAGTGCATCGCTCGAGAGTTTAGGCTCGAACGGGCGGCCGGCAGCTTACGGTATGATTCCCGGGCCCCGCGCTGGGCGGGTGTCCCCATTTAGTAAATGAACTGTGTCTGGGAGTTGGATTGGGCTCGGTAATCAAGAAGCGGCGCAAAAAGATGCGCAAGCACAAGCACAAGAAGATGCTTAAGAAGACCCGCTGGGCTCGACGCGCCCACGCGTAGTCATTGCGTTCACGCGTTCACGCGTAGGATGGCTGCCTGATGGGAACCTGGATCGTCATTGCGATCGTCATCATCGTGGTCGGCTGGCTGTTCCTCACCTACAACGGACTTGTCACAGCCCGAAACCGCACCCAGGAAGCCTGGTCTGAGATCGATGTCGAGCTCAAGCGTCGCCACGATCTGATCCCGAACCTGGTGAACACCGTGCAGGGCTACATGGGCCACGAGCGCGGCACCCTCGAGGCGGTCACGAATGCCCGCGCCGCCGCGGTCTCGGCGGGTGCCTCTGGCGACCCGGCCAAGATCGGGCAGGCGGAGAACATGCTCAGCCAGAGCCTCCGAAGCCTGTTCGCTGTATCCGAGAACTACCCCGACCTCAAGGCGATCTCCGCCTTCACCAACCTCCAGGAGACCCTGACCGCCACCGAGGACAAGATCGAGTTCTCCCGCCGCTTCTACAACGGCAACGTGCGTGACTACAACATCAGGCTGCAGACCCTCCCCACGTCACTGATCGCGGGCGCCCTGGGCTTCAAACCCTTCGCCTTCTTCCAGGCCGACGATGCCGACCGCGCCGTGCCCCAGGTCAACTTCGGGCCCACGCCCGCCTCAGGCCCGCCGACCCTCGGATCTTCGGGACCGCCTCCGGCCACCGGCGCGTCGGGTCCGCCGACCCAGAGCTAGCCACCAGACCTCACCCAGTCCGCGGCAAACCGAGTCTCGTACGCCGCCACCGCCGCCGGGTCGCCCGTCTCGACGTCCAGCTCGTGGTTGACTCCGAGCCCACTCAAAGTCCAGTTCGCCGCCCCCAGCACCAGCTCGCCGTCGAACAGGCCGATCTTGGCGTGCAGCAGGGCCCCGCGCGGAATCGGGTACCAACGAACCCCGACTCCGGCGGATTTGAGGAGCCCATAACCGCGGAGGTTGTAGGGCTGGTTGGGATCGAGAAGGACCCGGACGTCGGCACCCCGCCGATGGGCCTGGATGAGCTGCGCGATCACCTCAGGGTCGGTCAGCGTGTACACCTCCGCCAGCGCGCGCTTCATCGCGCGCATGAGCGGCGCCTCGAGCATGGAGCGGATCTCCTCGCCCGGCGCGGTCTGGGCGACCTCGCCTGCGGTGGCGCCCAGGGGGGATGGGCGTCCGCCGGCGAGGCTCCAGTCCTGCTCGAAGATCCGAGCCAGGCGATCGATATCGACCGTGACGTGGGTCTCCAGCACGTAGTCGTGGTTGCGATCGCTGTGCTTGCCCCAGTTCATGCCGCCCACAGCCGCCTCGCCGTCCACGATCAACAGCTTCACGTGATCGATCTGATGGCGGCCATCGTCGACGGGGTAGACCCGTTCCGGCACGCCCAGCGAGTCGAGGACGGCCGCCGACCGGCGGCTCGCCACGACCGTGGGGTCGGTGATCACGCGCACGACAACTCCTCGCCCAACCGCGTCGCCCAGCTCCCGAACGATGTCCGGGCGGCCGAGCTCGTACATCTCCACCATCACACGCCGGTGCGCCGAGCCGATCAGGCCCCCGACCAGCTGGAAGATGCTCGCGTCCTGCCACAGGCGGACAGGCTGCGGAGCGCCGGCAGCGGCAGAGGCAATCAGCGCCGGCACCGGATGGGCCGGGCTCGAGCAGCCCGCAAGGCAGAGGGAGAAGAGCAATGCCCAACCGCAGACCACTCGAACCACAGCGGGCGAAAACTACCGGAGGGAAAACGAATCGAAAACCCTGCCTGTTAAGGACAGATCCCCAAACCTAGGTCAGCTCGACCTTCATCCCCGAACGCGCGCCGAGCAGCTTGTCCGCCCGACCGTCGCGCACCGCCACCTCGAGGTATCCCATGCTCCCGACGTACACGAACGGCTCGTTCGGCCGGCCTTCGGCATAGGTGGTCGCCGTCGCGACGATGTCGTGGTTGTGGATCCGCATCCGGCGGACCGGCGGTTTGAGATTTGTCACCAGGTTGCCAAACCCATCCGTCCACAGCACCCGCGGCGACGCGTCGTCGAGCATCTTCGGAGGGTCGGTCGGCGGCCCCAGCGAAGACAAAGGAATGCCGGAAGCCAGCGCCGCCGCAGCCGGCGCGAAAACGTCCCGCCCTTCGAAAGTCGGCGCCCCGTGCGGACGGGGGGCGAGCTCCACAGCCTCCTGCATCCCCACCTCGTCGATGACGATGGCGAACAGCCCGTTGTCGGGTCCGACATAGAAGCGCCCGCCGGCCCGGATCGCCAGCCGCCGGCGCGAGCTGCCGACGCCCGGGTCGACCACCGCCAGGTGCACCGAATCGGCGCCGAAATGACGCGTGCCGGCGAACAGCATGAACGCGCCGGCGGAGACGTCGAATCGCGGAACCTCGTGGCTCACGTCCACCAGCACCGCGTTGGGGCAGCCTGCCAGCACCATCGCCTTCATGGCGGCTACCAGCGGCGAGCCGGAACCGAAGTCGGTCGTAAAGGTGACGAGCGGCGGTCGGGTTAGAGCGCCCTGATTACCAGTACCGGGTTTCCTTCCAGGGGTCGGCTTCATCGTGATATCCGCGCTGCTCCCAGAATCCAAGCCGGTTGCGATCCATGAACTCTAGTCCGCGCAGCCACTTGGCCGACTTCCAGAAGTACTTCGACGGGACGAACAGGCGAAGAGGCCAGCCGTGGTCGGGCGTCAGGTCTTGCCCGTTCCACGCATAGCACAGCAGGTTCTCTTCGGAGTCCAGCACGCTGAGCGGAACCGAGGTCGTGTAGCCGTACTCGCAATGCGCGTTGACGTACTTCGCCTCCGCCTTCGGTTTGACGCGAGAGAGGATCTCACGAATCGGCACGCCGGTCCAGGTGTCGCCCAGGCGGCTCCAACCCGTGACGCAGTGGATGTCCGCCACGACGTCCTTCGAAGGAAGGGCGCGGAGCTCGCCGTAGTCCAGTGTGAGCTCGTTCTCCACCGCGCCGAAGATCTTGAAATCCCACTTCGCGATGTCAGTTTTGGGCACCGGTCCGAAGTGAAGGAGCGGCCAGCGGTCGGGTGCAGTGAGGGTCTGGCCGGGCGGAATGCGCGCGGGGTCGACACCCTCTGGAACCCGCTTGCCCTTGAACAGAAACGACATCTGGCGAGTATAGGAACAGCACGCCCGCGCCAGGTTGTTCCGCGAGTTCGGACGCCAATTCGGGCCCGGCTATACTGGCCTTTCCCTCAGCTACTCGAGCACGTGGGTCCGTAGCTCAATTGGGAGAGCGCTTGAATCGCACTCAAGAGGTAAGGGGTTCGAATCCCCTCGGATCCACCAATTCGCCCGACTATCGATTCAGGCCGCCGGGTCGGTCGCGTTCCACAACGCTACAGTCACCCGGTGTCCGCGGTGCGCTGGGCGGCAATCGCGCTTCTCGTCATCGAGGCTGCCATGGCCGCGGTCTACTCCTTCCTTCTCGGCTCGATCGCGGCCGCGTATTGGCCCGGCCAGCTGGCCTCGCGTCAGGCCACGGCGCTGCGGCAGCAGTCCTGGTTGGACATGCTGACGCAGGGTGCCTTTCTGCTCGCCATCGTCGTGATCTACGTCGCGCTGCCCGCCGCGATCGCCCTTGCCGCCGCAAGCCGGCGCCACCGATGGCTGTGGGCCGGCGCCGCCTACCAGCTCGCCTGGGCGCTGCTGCTGACGCCGCCAGTCGTAGGTTTTGACCCCGACATCAGCAAGGTCGGGCTCCTGGGCGCGATCCTCTTCGTCGTCGCCGCGCTCGGGCAGCGACGCCGGCGCGCACGCCCACGCCGGTCATCTCCAGCGGGACGCCGCGGTTAAGCGCCTAGCCCTTTTGGTTAGGAAAGGCGGCGGCCCTGGCCCGACGTCTCGATCAGCCGCGCCAGCCGGCTCGTGCGCGTCTCCTCTCTCTTCGCGTTCATGACCCAGTAGATCGACGTCTGCCGGTATGACGGCGCCTGCTTGCTGAAAAACTCCCACGCTTTCTGATCCGAGCGGAAGGCCGCCTCGCGCTCCGGATCCCAGCGTCGCCAGGTGCCGGTTCTCGTATGAGTACACCTGCGAGCGCGCCTCCTCCCGGCGCGCAAACGCCGCCAACCCCGCCGGCATCATCAACCGCGCGGCGGTGAGCTCCGCCACCTTCTTGATGTTGACCGCGCTCCAGTTGCTCTTTGGCCTCCGCGGTGTAAAACGTTGAACACGGCTCGTCTCGTCGAGCCTGCGCGCGATGCTGTCGATCCAGCCGAAGCACAGCGCCTGGTCGACAGCCTCAGACCACGTCATGGTCGGCTTGCCCGACCCCTTGCTGTGCAGCACCACGCCGATCTCGCTCGCGGTCGCGTGGTTCTCAGCCAGCCACTCCCGGAACTCCGCCGCGGTTCGAAAGTATTGCCTCTCCATCAGCTTCGCAGCCCATTTTCGCCCATGGATTTGAAGGGGATGAGACCGTGCCATTTGGGGTGGGCGCAGCCCGGGGCGAGGCGTACAAAGTGGAGATCAAACCCGCCAATGGCGTTTACGTCGACGAACCATACCTGTCGATCCGCTGGGATGGTCTCCACCACCACGTGTATTCGGAGTGGCACGCCTTCGCAAGCAGCGTCGAGCTGCGCAGAGGCCTCCTTGCCGGCGTGCAGGCGATCCGCGACAACCACGCCACCGCCTACGTCAGCGACGCCCGGAAGGTCAAGGTGATCGTCCACGCCGACCAGAAGTGGATCAAGGAGAAATGGATGCCGCTGGCCCAGGAGGCGGGACTAAAGCGGCTCGCATTCGTCACCGCCCCCACCGGTCTGGGCAAGGTGACCATCGAAGACGTCAGCGGCCTTGTAGACCACAACGAGCTGCAATCCCGCACCTTCGATTCGATGGCCGCCGCCCGGCAGTGGGTGTCGGAGGCATCGGCGGGCTGATGGCATCGGCAGCCGTCGCGCGCGAGGCGTTCGATGGCGACCCCGTCTATTTCAACCTTCCAGGTGTTGCGCTGGTCACGTGGAACCCGGACCTGAAGGCCGCTTGCGTCGAGTCGCAGGGCTGGGCGACCTCGAGCGAGCTGGAGGTGGCCCTCGGCGCCGTGATCAAGGCGCTTCGCGCGCATCGCGGCTCGCGATGCCTGATCTATGGGCGCCGCATCAGAGTCATCAACCAGCCGGACCACCCCTTCGTCGCACAGGCATGGCTTGCGCGTGCGGAAGGCGCGGGCCTGCGGTTGACGGCCCTGGTCAAACCCGTGAGTCGCCTGGCGACGATGCACGTCGACGACCTGGCGCGGCAGTCGGATACCTCAATCGACTTCCGCTACTTCTCGACGGTCGAACAGGCTGTCGAGTGGTTGACGAGCTCCGGGGCCGCCGCTTAGCGCAGCTCGACTGCGCCAGCGGTATCCGTCTCGCGAACCGCCCCATCACACGCTTGATTGACTCTCCGCGCTAAGAGCGACTGCCCGCTCACGAGGACGGCGTGTCGCGAGGACCGAACCCGCGATGACGAGAACAAGGCCCACGGCCATCCCCATCGTGAAACTCTCGTGCAGCACGGCCACGCCCAGCACGGCCGCCACCGCCGGGTTGATGTACGTGATCACCGTCGCGCGCACCGGTCCGATCTGCGCAATGAGCGCAAAGAACAGAACGAACGCGAGGGCCGTGCAGACCACGGCGAGCACCGCCACCGAGACGATGGTGCCCACGTGCGGCACCGACCTCGGCCACTGTGCCGCGGCCACCGGCGCGTAGACGATGGCGCACGCCGCGAGCGCAACCGCAATCACGCCCATGGACGGCAGTTCGCCGAGGTAGCGCGTGACGATCACCGGGCCCACCGCATAGGCGACCACGACGACGCCCATCGCGACGAGCGCCAGCCAGTCCGATGTCCTGAGGTCGAATCCGACGATCGCAGCCACACCCAGGACTCCCAGGAGCAGCCCCGAGAGGCTCGCCATCCCGAGGTGCTCGCGGTTGCCGAGCGAGGTCGCGATCACGACCCCCACAAGCGGAACGGCCGACACCAGCAGGCCGGCAAGCGAGCTCGTGATCTTCTGCTCAGCGCTCGCGAGCATGACCCACGGAATCCCGATCTCCACCGCCGCGAACGCCAGCAGCGGAAGCCAGCTCTTGAACAGGCCGCGCAGCTCGCCCCTCGCAATCACGATCGGCAGCAGGATCAAGGCACCGATCGAAGTTCGCGCGAAGACCAGCACCACCGGGGAGAGGTCCATCACAGCGATCCGGATGAACAGGTAAGGGAGACCCCAGATCACGCTCATGGCGATGAAAAGCAGAAGGCTCCGCCTGGTCACCCCGTTTCTAACCGCCGGATTGGACGCAAGCTTCCATGGGTACTGCCACCCTGTCTGATCGTTCTCTATATGTCATGTTCAGATTCAGATTTACACGCTTGCTGATGTGGATGGGTATCGCCGCCGTGGCCACCTACTTGCTCGACCCCGAGCGCGGCGACCAGCGCCGCAAGGGGCTCCGCAAGCAGGTGAACCAGATGCGGCAAAAGAGCAAAAAAGTCGGCAAGGAGATCAGCAAGAAGGCGAACCTGGCCTAGGAGCTTCGGTCACCGCAGACCCTACAGAATGGGTCCGTGGCTCGAAGTCCTGAGGTTCTCGGGCGCCTCGCGCTGAACCGCGCCCTGCTGGCGCGCCAGATGTTCCCGAAGAGGGCCTTCGTCTGCTGGCTTTTCTCGCGCCCGGCGAGAAATACCGTATCGAGTTCGCCGAGGTGAAAGTCGGCCCTACGCCACCACAGACGCCTGCTGCACTTGCGCCTCGGCGGCCTGGACCTCGGCCGGCGCCGCGGCCAGCACCGTCACGGCCGCTTCGACCACCTTCGGGTTCCACTGGGTCCCGGCGCCGCGCCTGAGGTCGGTCATGGCGGAATCCCAGCTCTTAGCTCCGCGATAAGCGCGTGTCGTCGTCATGGCGTCCAGCGAATCCGCTACCGGGATGACCTGGGCGACGAGCATGAGATGGCGCCCCACGATGCTGTTGGGGTAGCCCCGCCCCTCATATCGCACGTCTCCAAACAGGTTGTCTGACGACAACCCTCACCCCGATGGATGCACAACGCTAGTGCGCCCTCGATTGATCGCCCATGAAGAAGCTGTTAGGAATCCGTGCCGCGCGAGGGCTCGCCTGACCGAGGGACAATTCAGGTCGTGTTTTCATCCAAAGCCCTGGCCCCGCTGAGGGAGCGCGGCTTCCGGCTGCTCTGGACGGGACAGGCGGTGTCGGCGTTTGGCGATGCGCTCGCCCCGGTCGCGCTCGCCTTCGCCGCCTTGCAGATCGCCCACACCGCGAGCGCGCTCGGCTTGGTGCTGGCGGCGTCCACGACGGCGCGGGTGGTGTTCTTGCCGATCGGCGGGGTATGGGCGGATCGCCTTCCGCGCCAGGTGGTGATGCTTTCGTCGGACGCCATCCGCGCGGTCACCGAGCTGGTCCTCGCCGCCGTTCTGCTGAGCGGCCATGGGCAGCTCTGGACACTGATCGTCCTGGCCAGCGTGGACGGGGCCGCCGGCGCGTTCTTCGTCCCCGCGTCCGGTGCGCTCGTACCTCAGACCGTCCCCCCCGCCCAGCTACAGCAGGCAAATGCGCTCATGGGACTGTCCCGGAGCACCACCTCGGTTATTGGCCCAGCGATCTCGGGCGTCCTGGTCGCGCTCATCGGCCCTGGCTGGGTGTTCGCAATCGACGCCGCCACCTACGTCGTCAGCGCCGCTTCGCTCGCGATGTTGCGCGTGTCTGCGCTGGATGCCAGGCCCCGAACGAGCTTCTGGTCGGAGCTCGTCGCAGGCTGGCACGCGGTGTCCAGCCGGACGTGGTTTCTCACCAATCTCGTCTCGCATGCGCTGTGGAACTTCGCGATCGCCGCGTTCTTCGTCCTCGGACCGGTCGTGGCCAAGCAGCACCTCGGCGGGGCGTCGGCATGGGGCTTGATCGCGGCCTCCTTGGGCGTCGGTTCGGTCATCGGCGGCCTGGTCGCGCTGCGCGTAACGCCGCGCCGCCCGCTGGTCGTCGCGAACCTCGCCCTGACCGTTTCCGCGCTTCAGATCCTCGCCCTGGCCCCGCCCCTATCGACGGTCGCGATCATGAGCGCCTGCGTCCTCGGCTTTGCCGGGCTCACCTTCCTCAACGAGGTCTGGTTCGCGACGGTCGGACAGATCATCCCGGCCGACGTGCTCGCGCGGGCGAACTCCTTCGACTGGCTTCTGTCGCTGATCGCCATGCCCGCCGGTTTCGCGATCTGGGGACCGGTAGCCGACCACGTCGGGATCCGGCCCGCTCTGGTCGCCGCGGCTGTCATCCTGGCCTTGCCGAGCTTCTTGATCGTGCTCCATCCCGCGGTCCGCTCAGTAAGGCGCACGCCCGAAGGCCTGATCGTTGCCACCGACGCCTAGAACATGAGCCTCCGGCGGCCGCCGGCGACCTGGATCGCGCTCGCCGCCTACGCGCTGCTGGCGGTGGCGATCTTCTCCAACACCTGGGCTGACCTGGCCGGCCGGTGGATCGGGAGCCCCAAAGATCCTCAGCTCTTCATCTGGTATCTCGGATGGATCCCGCACCAGCTGGGGCTAGGCGAGAACCCGCTCTTCACCGACTACCTCTCCTACCCGCACGGCGCGAACCTCATGTGGAACACGTCGATGATCTTCCCGGCCGTCCTCCTCTGGCCGGTGACCGCGGCCCTCGGCCCGGTCGTCGCCTACAACCTGCTGATCACCGCTGGAATCGCGCTCTCGG
>DAITQH010000041.1:0-19298 GCA_036833175.1 Candidatus Dormiibacterota bacterium | reverse complement strand
ATCCTGGGCAGCCTCCTCCACGGGGGCACCATGGTCCTCTACGAGGGCACACCGGACTTCCCCGGCCCCGACCGCCTGTGGCGGATGGTCGATGACCACAAGGTGACCATCCTGGGCGTCTCCCCGACCCTGGTCCGGAGCCTGATGACGCACGGCGACGACCCCGTCAAGGCGCACGACCTCAGCTCCCTGCGCGTGCTCGGCGGCACCGGCGAGCCCTGGAACCCGGAGCCCTTCAAGTGGTTTTTCGAGACCGTGGGCGGCGGCCGGCTGCCGGTCATCAACTACACCGGCGGGACCGAGATCTCGGGCGGCATCCTCTGCGGCAACGTGATCACGCACCTGCGACCCACCGCTTTCGCGGGTCCGCTGCCGGGCATCGCGGCGGACGTGGTCGACGCGGAGGGGCGGTCCGTTCGAGGCGAGGTCGGCGAGCTCGCGATCCGCAACCCCTGGCCCGGCATGACACGCGGGTTCTGGGGCGACCGGCAGCGCTACCTCGATACGTACTGGAGCCGCTTCGACGGCCTGTGGGTCCATGGCGACTGGGCCTATGTCGATCCGGAGGATGGGCTCTGGTACGTGCTGGGGCGCTCCGACGACACGATCAAGATCGCAGGCAAGCGGCTCGGGCCGGCCGAGGTCGAGTCCGTGCTGGTGGGACATCCGTGGGTGGCGGAGTCGGCCGCGATCGGGGTCCCGGACGAGCTGAAGGGCGAGGTGCTGGTGTGCTTTGTCATCCTCCGGCCGAATCGAAAGGGCAGCCCTGAGCTGGCGACCGAGCTGGAGGACCTCGTGGCAGGCGCGTTGGGCAAGCCATTGCGTCCCAAGGCGATTCATTTCGTCGGCGACCTGCCGCGGACCCGCAACGCGAAGATCCTGCGCCGGGTCGTGAAGTCGGTCTACACCGGCAAGGATCCGGGCGATCTTTCTTCGCTCGAGAATCCCAGCGCGCTGGCTGTGATCGGTGCGACGCGGGAGTGATTTACTGCTTCCACGCCCCTCTCCCCTGAACGGGGAGAGGGGAAGCTAAAAGCTGAGGACCTTCTCTGCTTCCATCGTCAGGCGGACCAGGTCTGGGGGCGTTATGAACGTTGCGTTCGGTGTCAGCATCTCCGGTAAGACCCCACGGGCCTCAGCACAACCTCGTCAAACGTAGAGGTGGACGTCCTGGTCGAGACATTTGTCCAGCAGGTCGCGCAGCGGAGGCAGGCCCAGGCCCAGCACGTTGGCGATCACGTCGGGCTTGACCAGCTCTGCGGCGTCGCCGGCCAGCGCGATCGCCACCTCGGTGCCACTGGGCTTGGCTCCGTTGACCGCGATGTGAAACGCGATGCTCGCACGGGTCGGATCCTCAGGTCCGGCGGAGGTGACGATCAGCAGGCCCGGCATGGCACCAAGTATGCGTCGAGGGCCCTGGAAGCATGAGGCTCACCCGTACCGATGCGGTGCGGCTCCTTTTGCTCTGGCTTGGGGGTGTTGATCTTCGGTTGACCATGCTTGCGGTGCCGCCGCTGGTCCCGCTCATCCATCGCGAGCTGCACCTCGACGAGAAAGCCGTCGGAGCACTGGTCTCGCTGCCCGTCCTCCTGCTCGCCGCGGCCGCCGTGCCGGGGTCACTGATGATCGCCAGGCTCGGCGTGCGCGGCGCGCTGGCGGTAGGGCTGGGCTGCGTCGCCGTGTTCGGTGCGCTCCGCGGGTTCGGCCCGAGCACGTCCGTGCTGTTCACCACCACGTTCTTGATGGGCGTCGGCATCGCCGTCAGCCAGCCGGCTTTTCCCTCGCTCGTGCGCGAATGGTTTCCGCGGCGGATCGCCATCGCCACTGCGGTCTACAGCAACGGCGTCCTGATCGGCGAGACGGTGCCGAACGGGCTGACCACCCCCATCGGGGTGCTGCCCCTTGCCCACGGCGACTGGCGCTGGGCGATCGCGACCTGGTCGGTGCTCGTCCTCATCACCGGCGTCGCGATCGTGTTGGCCGCGCCCGCACGCGGCCCCAAGCCCGCTGTGCCCGCTCGCTGGTGGCCGAGCTGGCGCGAGGGTCCCGCGGTGAGGATCGGCCTCGTCATGGGTATGGCTTCAGCCGTGTACTTCGGCACCAACGCTTACATCCCCGACTTCCTGGACCAGACCGGGCGACACTCGCTGATCACCCCCACGCTCTTCGTGCTGAACGCCTCTCAGCTGCTCACGGCGCCCGCGGTCGCGCTCCGGGAGAAGCTGCTCACCGGCCGGGTCGGCTTCATCGGCTCGGCCACATTGATGGCGATCGGACAGCTGGGCATCGTCCTCACGCCCGGCGCCGGCGTGATCATCTGGGCTTTTGTGCTGGGCTTCGCCGCCGCGCTCGCCTTCATCGTCGCCCTGACCCTGCCACCCAGGCTCGCGGCCGCCGGGGACGTGCACCGCATGAGCGCGGCGATCTTCACCGTCCAGTACGGCACCGCCTTCGTCCTGCCGCTCATCGCGGGGACGCTCTGGGACCTCACCGGCGTGGCCGCCCTGGCGTTCGCGCCCGGCGTGGCCGCCACCGGGGCGATGGCCTGGCTGGCGCTTTCGATGAGATTCGACACGGCGCCGGGACGCCCCTGAACGCGTGATCAAGGGGCGCCCGGCTCGAGTGTTCTAGGGAAGGATCCCGGCTTTGTAGTCGTCATCGATTGTTCGGGCTTGCCGTGCCGGTTCTGCTCGTCGCGTCCTGGTTCGGAAGCACGCGTCTCATTCCACAATCCCCCGACTGCAAATCTGACGGAGCCTTAAGGAGCCTAAGTCAAGCCGGTTAAGAAATCAAATTGGAGGAGGTCAGTCCGGCAGCTCGTAGGTCAGGGTGTACTTGCCCTTGCTTCCCATCGGCGCCGAGAACTCTCCCCTGCCGGTCAGCCCCGCGAGGGGGCCCTTGGCGGCGCCGGGCACTACCTCCCACTTGGTGACGGCTGCCTTCCCGTCGTACTTGCCCCGAAGCAGGAGGGCGAACGAGCCCTTTCTGGTGCCGACCATGCCGCTGATGACCTGCACGCCCGAGTAGTCGGCGGTCTTGTCCGGTCGGTAGACCATCAGGTATTCGGTCGTGCCCTTGCCTTTGATGTCACCGGTGAATTTCTGCGTCACTGTCGCCTTCGTCACCTTCGGACCCGTCGTCGCGCCGGCCGGCTTCTCTTTCCAGTCCCCTATCTCGAAGCCACCTTTGGCGATTTTCTTCACAGCCACTCCCCCTGAGCGAAATTGGAGCGGGAGACGAGCCTCGAACTCGCTACCTCAACCTTGGGAAGGTTGCGCTCTACCAGGTGAGCTACTCCCGCGCCAAGGTGAAGTTTACGTTTCGACCACGGCCTCGGCCTGCGGGGCGGCTTCGGCAACGACCGATCGGACGAGGAGCGAGTACTCGGCCACCAGGCGGTCGGACTGGACCGGGTCCAGCGTCGAGGCGATGATGTGGTACTCCGGCCGGTCCGCGTCCGGCACGACCAGCACCCAGCCTCCGTCGACGAAGACCTTCACGCCGTCCGTCAGGTCGACGCGGTCTTTCATGTGCCTCTCCATCATGGTTCGCATCACGCGGCCCTTGACCTCCCAGGGGCAGAACTCGACCGCGGTGCGATGCGAGACCGACGGGATGCGACCGCGCAGCAGGCCCAGCGTGGAGCCCGTCTGGGCAAGCAGCTCGAGCAGGCGCACGGTGGTGAAAATCGCGTCGAACGAGATCGCGAAGTCCGGCCAGCAGTAGCCGCCTGCGCCATCCGACGCCACCACCGTGTCGGCATGCTGGGCCGCGCGGAGCACTGCACCCGGCGTGATCTTGGTCGGCACGAACCTGCTCCGCATCGAATCCGCGATCATCGAGAAGGCGAGCGATGACGACGCGGGGCCGAGCACCATTCCGGTCCGGTTGGTGAGCGCGAGCTGCGTGATGACGGCGAACGCGGTGTCGTGGTCGAGGACAGTGCCCGTCTCGTCGACCAGGAAGCACCTCTCGCCGGGGGTGTCGATGAAAACGCCGAGCTTGGCTTTTACGGCCCCGACGATCAATCCCATCTCGGCCAGGTGCTCGCGGAAGGTGCCCTCGTCTTGTTCCAGGACAATCTCGGCGGGCGAAGCGTTGAGCGGGATGACAGTGCAGTTCATCTCCTGCAAGACTCTTGGGAGCACCAGCGCCGCGGAGCCGTTGTTGTAGTCGATGAGCACTTTGAACGCGGCGCCCCGCACGGCCTCCAGGTCCAGCTTCTGGATCGTGTCCTCGACGTAGCGCTCGGTCTGACCGTCCCTGCGCACGATCCGCCCCATCTCGTAGTGCGACGCGCGGCGGATGTCTTCGCGGAAGAAAAGGCCCTCGAGGCGCCGCTCGCTGCGCTTGTCCGGGTTGAGCCCATGGTCGTCGAAAAGCCGGATGTCGGCGGAGCGCGGATCCACCGGCGAGGTCTGGACGTGGACGGCGGCGACGTGATTGTGGCGAGCCCAATATCGCGAGACCGGCGCGGGCAGCACGGACAGGTCGACGACGCTGGTGCCCGTTGAGATCATGCCCGACATCAGCGCGCGACCGATCATGCGCGCGGACCTCGTGTAGTCGCGCGAGATCCCGATCTCGGTGCCCTTGGGGGCCAGGGCGCCGATCGCGGCGCCGAGCCTGGACGCAAACTCGGGAGTGAACTCCACGTTGATCAATCCGTTGAGGCCATACGAGCTGAACAGCCCGCGCTTCCACGACCCGGCCCAGATGATCGACTCGTGCACCACCGCGCCCGGCTCGACCTCTTTGTTGGGCCAGATGCGGACGTTGGGGTTGATGGTCGAGCCCGCGCCGATCACGACCTCGCTGCCGATAACACTTCCCTCCTCGAGGAGGCAGCCGTTCTTGATCGTGACCGACCTGCAGACGACCGCGCCGCGCAGCCGCGAGTTCAGTCCCAGGTACGAGTGGTCCCACGTGATCGAGTTGGAGATCTTCACCCCGCTGTCGACCGTCGTGTAGCCTCCGATCACGCAGGGCCCGTTGACCCAGGCGCCAGCGCGCACCTTGGCGCCGGCGCAGATGAGGGCGGGGCCGTCGATCCGCGCGTTGGGTGACACCTCCGCATCGGGGTGGATCCACGTGGACTCGCCGACGCGATCACCGGGAATCTGGACCTTGACCTTGCCCTCGAGGCAGTCGAAGTTCGCCTTCACATAGGCCGCATGGCTGCCCACATCTTCCCAGTAACCCGACGCCACCCACCCGAAGACTTTCTCGCCTTGCTTGAGCAACTTCGGGAAAACGTCCCCGGACCAGTCCACCACCTCGCCGGGGCGGAAGAAGTCGAAGACGGCTGGGTCGAGGATGTAGATGCCGGTGTTGGCCAGGTCCGAGATGACCTCGCCCCAGCTCGGCTTTTCGATGAACCGCTGCACCGCGCCGCCCTCGTCGATGGCGACCACGCCGTACTCGAGCGGGTTCGGCACGGGCTTGAGCACGATCGTCGCGATCGCCCGCCGCTCGCGATGGAAGCGCGCGGCCGCGGCGAGGTCGATGTCCGTCAGCGAGTCGCCCGAGATGACGACGAACGGTTCGGTCAAGGCCTGGCGGGCGAGCATGACGGAGCCGGCCGTGCCGAGTGGCGAGTCCTCCACCGAGTACGAGAGGGAGACGCCCTGCTCGGAACCGTCGCCGAAGTAGTTGCGGATCGATGCGCCCAGGTACTGCACCGTGGCGACCACGTCGCGCATCCGGTGGCGACGCAGGTGCAGAAGGATGTGTTCCATGATCGGCCGCCCGGCCACGGGGACCAGCGGCTTCGGCTGGCGGCTGGTGAGCGGACGCAGGCGCGAACCCTCCCCTCCCGCCATGACCACCACCTTCATCTCGTTACCATCGTAGGGGTGACGTTCGGATTTCGGCCGAGAGATTCGGCGATCCAGGTGGTCGCAGTGCTAGGTGCCTCCGAGCACGCGAGGGAGCGCATCCGTGATGCGTGACCGAGCGCGCGCAGGAGGCAACGACGCAATGCGGCCGCATGGGCGCCGAAGCTCCGGCTGAACATCCGCAACGACACCCCTCAGTCCGCGGTGCAAGAACTAAAAGAGTTCGCTCTCGATCTGATCTGGACCTGGCAGCCTCTCATCGAGAATCTGTTCCGCACTCTCGACCCCGAATTGTGGGAATCGACGCGGCAGAATCCCATCCTTTTGCTGAGCCAGCTCGGCGAGGCCGGTGTGGCGAGCGCCTGTGAGCGCCCCAACGTGCAGGCCGCCCTGGCGGGGGCGCGCTCTGCTCGGCGCGATTACTACGAACGCAATCCGCGCTTCATGGACGCCAAGGCTCCGCTGGTTATCGGCTACTTCTCTCTCGAGTTCGGCATCGCCGAATGCCTTCCGATCTACTCGGGCGGCCTCGGGGTTCTGGCCGGCGACCACCTGAAGGCCACGAGCGATCTCGGCTTGCCGCTGGTTGCGGTCGGACTGCTCTACCGGCAGGGTTTCGGCCGGCAGGAGATCGACGCCGCCGGCCGCCAGGTCGAGGTGTACTCCGAGAACCAGGGAGTCGACCTGCCCATCCGGCGAGTGGAGGGCGTCGAGGTCGAGGCGCCGATCGGCTCGCGCAACGTCCGCATCGGGGTGTGGCGCGCGCAGGTCGGCCGCGTGCCGCTTTTCCTGCTCGACACCGACCTCGAATCCAATCCGCCCGACCTGCGCGCGATCACCGACCGCCTCTATGTTCCCGAGCCCGACCGCCGGTTGCGCCAGGAGATCGTGCTGGGGATCGGCGGCGTCCGGGCATTGCGCGCGATGAACCTGTCGGCCGGCGTCTTCCACCTGAACGAAGGCCACAGCTTTTTGTGCGCGATCGAGCGGATCCGCGAGCTGCGCGCGTCGCGCCAGATGACGCTGGAAGAGGCGAGGCTGGTTGCGCGCGCCGGGATCGTGTTCACCACGCACACGCCGATCGCCGCCGGGAGCGACTACTTCGAGTCGGGCCTCGTGTGGGATCTCCTCGGCCCGTATCTGACCCAGGTCGGTATCTCGTTCGACCGTTTCATGGACCTCGGCCGGCAGCGGCCCGGCGATCCGCGGGAGCGCTTCTGCACGACCTATGCGGCGCTGCGCCTGGCCGATCAGTCGGTCGGGGTGAGCCGGCTGCACGGCGCGGTGTCGCGACGCTTGTGGAAGGACGCGTGGAAGGGCCTGCCCGAGACGCAGGTGCCGATCGGGTCGGTGACGAATGGCGTGCACATGCCGACGTGGGTCGCGCCGGAGATCGCCGAGCTGCTGCGCAGCTATGTCGGACCCGA
The DNA here is from genome assembly GCA_036833175.1 of Candidatus Dormiibacterota bacterium. Classification (GTDB taxonomy): domain Bacteria; phylum Chloroflexota; class Dormibacteria; order Dormibacterales; family Dormibacteraceae; genus Palsa-870. Next base: position 12,034 of record DAITQH010000041.1, on the reverse strand, counting down.
CTGGTGGGACCTCGATGGAAGAGACGGACGCTGGCAGGCGGTCCACGAGATCCCTGCGGCGGTGCTGTGGGCGACCCATCTCGATCTGAAGCGCCGGTTGATCGGGTTCACCGACCAGCGCGCCGAGAAGCCGACGGGGCTCGACCCTGACGCGCTGACGTTTGGGTTCGCGCGCCGGTTTGCGCCTTACAAGCGCGCCAACCTGCTGCTCCAGGACCCAACTCGGCTGACTGCGCTGCTGAACAACGCGAAGCGTCCTGTGCAGATGCTGTTTGCGGGCAAGTCGCATCCTGCGGACCAGCCGGGCAAGGAGATCGTCGCGCGCATTGTCGCGTTCTCGCGCGAGCATCCGCGCGTCGTGTTCCTCAAGGATTACGACATCGAACTGGCGCGCCACCTCGTGCATGGCGCCGACGTGTGGCTCAACAACCCGCGCCGGTTTCTCGAGGCGAGCGGGACGAGCGGGATGAAGGCGGGGGCCAATGGGGCCATCAACGTGAGCATCCTCGATGGGTGGTGGGATGAGGCTTACCGGCCCGAGCTGGGTTGGGCGATTCCATCCGCGGCGACCCTGGAACGTCCGGACGTCGACGATCGCGCTGAGGCCGAGGGTCTCTATCGCCTGCTGGAGCGGGAGGTCGTGCCGGCCTTCTACGACCGGGACAAGGACGGGATCCCGCAGCGGTGGGTGGAGATGATGCGGGCGTCGATCCGCCACACCGCGACGGCGTTTGCCGCCCGTCGGATGGTGATCGATTACTTCAACCTGGCGTACGCGCCGGGGGCGAGACGGGTTGAGCAGCTGCGGCTTCTGCCGGACTGGGGCGGATAACGCATGTCTGACGCCAACCGTGCGCAATAACTCAGACGAAGGCGCTCCGCTGGCGCCACACGTACCGAATCGGCGACTGCGACTCTAGAGTCTCCGATTGCGATAGCCACGCCAGAATCCCGCGGCCACATTTAGCACGGTGCCTGCAACGATCACGGCAGCAAACGCGTTTCTTGGCAGCAGTAACAGCGTGAAGAGAGCTACAGCGATCGTCAGGGCCAGCAGGGCCTTTTGCCACCATTCAAGCCTCGAGAACCACGGAAGGTCATTACCCTCCATGAGATCTTAGTCCGCTACTGCTGCCACGCCCCGGCGCTCTCGGCGGGCAGTGATGGCGGCCAGGTAGAGCTGCACGTAGCGGTGTGCGGAGCGCGACCACGAGACGTCCTCGGTCATGTCCCGCCGCATGAGCCATGACCATGGCGCCGCGTGTCGAAAGGTCTCGGCCGCCCGCACGACCGCGGCGTAGAACTGCCAGGGGTCGTAGGCGTCGAACGTGAATCCGTTGCCTGTGGCCGCGACCGGGTCGTAATCCCGGATGGTGTCGGCCAGGCCGCCTGTTTCCCGTACGACCGGGACCGTCCCATAGCGCAAGGCGATCAGCTGCGCAAGACCGCACGGCTCGAAGCGCGACGGCATCCACAGCATGTCGGCCCCGGCGTATATGCGCTGGGCGAGCGCGGCGTCGAACCCGATCGTCGCCGACACCTGGCGAGGCGCCTCGGCGGCCCAGCGCCGGAACATGTCCTCGTACCGTCGATCGCCGGTCCCGATCACGACCACCTGGATTCCGAGCCCCAGCAGGTGCGGCATCGCCTGCTCGACGAGGTCGAGCCCCTTGACGTCGTAGAACCTGGACACGATCGCGCAAAGCGGCTGCCTCATATCGGCGAGACCCAGCTCTTTTCTGAGCGCGGCTCGGCACAGCGCCTTGCCCTCGGGCGCGTCAGCCGAGTAGTGGTGCGTGAGGTTCGGGTCGCGCGCCGGGTCGAAGATCTCGTAGTCGATTCCGTTGACGACGCCGTGGAGCTTGTGAGCGTTGCCGCGCAGCAGCTCGTCGAGACCCTCTCCGTACTCGGGGGTCTGGATCTCCGACGCGTAGCGCTCGCTGACCGTGTTGACCACGTCGGCGTAGTGAATGCCGCGACCCAGCAAGTTGACCACGTTGTCGAGCCCGGGTATCCCCACCTGAATGAGCCCCCATTCCTCGAGGCCCGCCAGCACAAGCGCCCCAAAGCCAAACACGCCCTGCGCTGCGAGGTTGTGGATGGTGAGGGTGGTTGAGATCTCGGCATACGGGCCCTCGGAGTAGGTGCGGTCGAGCAGGTTAGGCACCAGGGCGGCGAACCAGTCGTGGACGTGGATGACGTCTGGAACGAAATCGAGGGCGGGCAGCATCTCGAGCAGGGCTCGTGAGAAGAAGACCGAGCGGGCGTCGTCGTCGCCGAAGCCGACAATGCCATCGCGGTCGAAAAGTTGAGGGCAGTCCACGAAGTAGACGACCATTTCGCCCAGGCGGCCTTCGAAGATGGTCGCCTCGAGCTTCTGGGAGCCGAGCGGGACCTGGAGCCCTGTCACGACTGGGCGCAGGTTGTGGCGGCCGATGTCGACCTGCCGGTAGCGGGGCAACACGACCCTGACGTCGTGCCCGACCCGGCGAAGCTCCTTCGAAAGGGCGGCCGCAACGTCCGCCACGCCCCCGAGCTTGGCAAAAGGCGCGAGCTCGGCGGTGGCCACCAGGACCTTGAGGTGCTGGGCGTGGGGAATGCCGGCCGCCGGCGCCTCACCCGGCACGCGGACGCCAAGCGAGCCCGACGGCGGCACCACCTCGATGTCCTTCCCTTCGCGGGTCACGACCAGCGCCATCTCGAGCGTGTCACCGGCCTCCTTGCTGAGTCGCTGGAATGGAATCGCGACGAAAAACGGATCCGGCACCTCCCAGGCGGTCTCGACGACCCCGCGAGACTTTTCGATTGGAGCGCCCTGCGCGCGCCCGGCTGACTCAACGATTCGCGCCACCGTGACCGAGCCGCCGCTCGTGCGCGGGACGATCCTGACCGCGTACGCGGGCTCGAAGCCGAGATCCGCCGTCGCGGCCGCCGGCAGCGGAAGGTCGACGTCGCTTGTCCCATCGCCCGCCGGCGCGCCTGAGCAGTAGAGCCAGAAGTCGATGTGCTGGGCCTCGAGCTCCGCGGGCGGCCGCGGTGTGTCGATGCGGAAGAAGAGCTGCTCTTCGTCGTTGCCGTAATAGACGCGCTCGACGATGCCCGCCGGGCGGTGCAGCGCGCCGAAGCCGGAGCCGACGAGGTAGTAGCCCGCCTTGCTCCATTCCGGATCGTCGTATGCCTCGGGCCTGATCAGAGTTGCGGGGACGCCGCGCTCAGGCGCCGGCGCGCGCTTGATGATCGGCTGGAACAGCCGCGCCGGGGCGCGCGAGCCCATCAGCTTGTACACGTTGCGCAGGTGCAGGCGGAACTGGTTGTCCCAGATCAGGTCCATGCCCGAGTCGTGCTTGCGGCTGAACCACCAGAACCAGTCGCTACCTTCTGTGATGAGGACCTCCCGCCAGGCGAGCGCCGCCTGCTGCGATTCGTTCGGGCGCTCGCGCGACTGCTCTTCGAGCCACGCGCGGGTCTCGGTGAGGAGGTCCCACGCGATGTTGTGCTCGGGGTCGCCGATCCACGTGTCGAGGCTGGCGCCGATCCAGCTGCCCGTATGCAGGTGGTGCAGCTGCTGCTCAGGCGGATGCTCGGCCAGGAAATCGGACACGGTCGTGGTCACGATGTCGGGCGACGCGTCGAGCTCGCTATAGAGCGCGTTGAAGAAGTCGTGGCCGTCGCGCGGGTAGAACTCCCAGGCATTCTCGCCGTCGAGCGCGATCACCACGAGGAGGGCGCGGTCCCCCTGCTGCTCGCCGATCCGCCTCAGCCGTCCGACGAGGTTGCGCGCTCCATCGAGAGCCGACATCCGCTGGTAGTCGAAGCCGATCGCATTCGAGATCTGCGAGTCGCGGAAAACCATCGTCACGGACTGGCCGTCGCGGGAGACGGTCTTGGGCACATAGAGGTGCTCGTCGCGCGAGTAGCGACCCTCCATTGAGCGGGCGAGAACCTCTTCGTCGCTGATCATCCAGCCGACGCCCGAGGTCGCGGCCAGGTCGACGACGGACTCCCCCACCGCCAGCTCGGAAGGCCACATGCCCGTCGGCCTGCGCCCAAGCAGTCTCTCGAAGAGCGCGAGACCGAGGCTGATCTGGTGCTCGGCGTCCTCTCGATGCGAGAAGTGATGCTCGGGCAGCTGGAGCTGTGGGTTGGCGATGCGGGCCGAGTCGACGTGTGCGAGCAGCGGGAGGATCGGGTGGTAGTAGGGCGAGAACGTGAGCTCGACCTGGCCGCGATCGGCAAGCTCGCGGTACTTCGGGATGACCTTCGCCATCATGTCCAGCTGCGCTGTGAAGAGCGGCTGCTTGTCGGCCTCCGAGAAATCCCGGTCCTTGCGCTTCAGCTCGGCCAGGCGTGGGTCTGTTTCCATCCACACGGGGTCGCACCACGCGAGGTTGAACCACACCTGGAGGTCGCGAACGTCCTGGGTGGTGAACGGTGCGTCAGCCGGGCGCGAAGCAAGCTCGAGATAGCGAGGCGATTGCTGGACGCGAAGCGCCCGAGGCGACTCGCGCATCCAGCGCAGGAGGAAGTCGCGCTCCTCGGCGGACAGGTCGCCCGCCTCGCGGCGGCTGAGGTTGAGGAACAGGTCGACCGACTCTTCCTTGCCGTAGTCCTCGATCTGGGCGAGCAGCGAGGGCACGAGGTTGAACGTGGCGCGGAGCTTGGGGTAGCCCTCGAGCACGCTCGGCATCTTGTAGTAGTCCTTAGCGGAGCGAAGCCTGACCCACGGTAGGAGGTAGGTGCTCGTGAGGTCGTCCTTGTAGTAAGGCTGGTGCATGTGCCAAACGAAGGCGACATGGATTGGCTTCATCGGACCGCAACCATCCCAGCGTGACTCGGGCGACAGCTCATCTTGACGTGGCCAGGGCGGCCGAGTTCATCCGGCCGCGACTCCACGTTTCATTTGACCCGCCCAAGCGTCGCTCGGAGAAATCATTCAATTAATCCAATCCTCAGCGGGAAGGTGAGCAGCCCCGCCGGCAAAGCCGGCCGGGCGATGCAATCAGTTAGTCCCATCCTGCTCGCCGCTATGCGCGCAGCGGAAACCCGCGGTTTCCGCTCATATGTATTCATCAAGGGCGCGGATGAAGTTTAAGTACACGCGCTGCTGCTCTCGGATGATGCCGTTCGGTCCGAGCTCCCACCATTCGTCCGGCGTGAAGTAGGCGCTGACCTCCGCGGCCGGCCCTGAGCGGCCGAACCACTGGATCAGATGGAGGTTGTCCGACTGGAGCAGCCACCTCGCGATCTCGATCAACCTCGGGTCTCCGGTGAGCCGCGCCTTCGAGTAGGCGTGATGCATCAGGCGGAAGAGTCCTTGCTGGGCCGGGTTGCCGAGGAAGAACTCCATGCCGCCTTCTCCGGCCCAGGTCGTCCCATACTCGTTGACCGGGATTTCGTAGCGCGGCTGGTCGAGCTCTGCGACCGCCTCCGACGGGAGCATCATGCGGACCTTTCGCTTCTTGAGCTGCGTGTTCAACGCTCGTGTGAAGCCGAAGATGCCCGTGTCCTTGCGGTGATGCTCGCCGAACGTCTCGAAGTCCCATCCAAGCGTGACCACGTCGCCCCAGCTGTCTCGCACCCAGCCCGCGTACGTTTCCGGCGCGAGCGGCCACATGCTCCAGCTGCTGTTGGAGAAGCGATAGCCCACATCGTCCGAGAGCTCGTGGTGGCGCGTCAGCAGCGCCATTGTCTGTCCGGGATACCGGAACAGGTGCGTGGGCTCCTGCCAGCCGAGCTGCCACGCGCGACCCTCCATGAAGGCCGCGGTGAAGCCGCACTGCTGGAGCGCGAAGTAAACGTCATTGGACATGAACATCTCGGTGGTGTCCGTCACGGTGACGGGTTTCTGGAAAAGGTCCTCGAGGCGGCGGCGGGCCCACAGCATCGACTCCTTGAACTCGACGATGTCCACGTAGAAGAGCCACGAATGGTACGGCTCCACGCACACGACCTCGACGTTGGGGCTCGCGCACAGTCGCTTGAAAGAGTCCATCACCTTGCCGCCCCACGCCTCCGCCTGCACGAGGAACGAGTTGCTGAACCCGATCGACATGCGCCAGCCGCGCTTCGTGAGGTCGCGGAACATGGCGGTCGCCGGCAGGTACGCGGCGCGCGCCACCTGGTCGAAGTAGCGCCGATCCATCGCCTCGTCGAAGATGAAGCCGGCGAGGTCGTCGGGCAGCGTCCCGGTGGGGATGACCTGCGCGGGCAGCCTCAGCCGCCGAGGCTGGTGGACCACCGTATAGACGACAAGGTTCTCAGTCACTTGGCGGGGGCGATCGTGAGGACCGACCTGCGGATTGGTTTCTCGACCGGTACGGGGCGCACCGCTTGCTGCGCGGCGGCGAACTCGATGCGCAGGAGAAGCTCGTCGATGACCTTCTCCCAGACGTATGCGCGCGCCGTGGAGCGACCGCGCCGTCGCATCGATGCGGCCAGCCTGGGTCGCTCTTTAAGCAGCGCCAGCTCGGTGACCAGCTCGACCGGATCGTTGGTCTCCAGGACCAGCGCGTTGCGGTACGCCTCCGCGTAGTCCTCTCCCGTCGAGCCGGTCACGGCGAGCCCGCCCGCCGCCATGACCTCGAGGCCGACCAGGCCGAACGGCTCGTGACCCGAGTTGGCCAGTACCGCGTCGCACGCCGCGTAGATGACCGCCAGCAGCGCATCGCTGACGAAGGTGGTGAAGTTGATGACGTCCACCTCCTGGTTCTGGCGCAGGAGCGCCGCCAGTCCGGGAGGATCGGGGGGCGTTGCCGCGTCGACCACGACCAGGCCCTGGTGTCGCGCGTGGTCGAGCACCTCGCCTCCGTGAGGCTCGCGTCCTCCCCGCATGAGGAGCTTCACTGTCTGGCCGCGGCGCTTGAGGTACGCCATTGCAGACACGGCCATCAACCAGCGCTTGTCCGGGTCGAAGCGGCCGATCTTGAAACAGAATGTGTCAGCGCCGGCCGCGGCCCTCAGGTCCGCTACCGCGGCAGGATCCGCGTCGATGATCGACGAGCGGGGGATGCCGTTCGGGATCACCACCGGGTTCTGGCCCGCGTTCCACATCATGAACTTCATGTATCGGCTCACCGTCGTGATGGTCGTGGCCAGCACCAGCGCGGGCCAGTCGATGCGGTGGAAGCCGAATGTGTTGTTCGCGTTCCACAGCATCACGACGCGGTCGCGTAGGCCGCGGCGATACAGGATGTCCGACACCAGGCTCATCGACCACGAGGTGTGCCACTCCTCGCCGAGCACGACCACGTTCTTGCCGCCCGCAACCGCTGACGCGATGACGGTGTCGACGACGCTCGCCGGCAGGCTCGAGTTCCAGTCGCGGATCTTGCCCTCCTCGCCGTCGTAGACGCCGCCGCGATGCTGCGCCGAGATCCACTGGCACCACCGGTGGTGATGCAGCCTTCCGCCTTCGAGAGTTTCCTCTCCGGGCAGATCGGGATCGCCGCAAAAGTAGAGATGGGTGTCGTAACCCATCGCAGCAAGCGAGCGCGACAGGCCTTTCATCCGGACGCCGAGGCCGCCTGCCTGGCTATACAGGTCCGGGCCTTCGAAGCTGAGCAAGACGAAGACGGTCGTGTCCGGCGTGAAGATCACGGCCGCGAACCGAGGATCTCGAGCGCCTGGGCGTGCAGTTCCCCTGTCGGCGCGCACAGGAGCGTCGTGCGGCGATCGAGCGAGGCTTCAAGCGGTCCGACCGGATTGCCTTGCATGTCGGTCGCGACGCCTCCCGCTTCAGCGAGGAGCAGCAGACTCGCCGCCGCGTCGAAGACGCGGACCGGCTTGGGCGCGCAGAAGACGTCGAACCCACCAGTTGCGGTGTGCGCGATCGAGAGCGCCATCGAGCCCAGTATGCGGAGCTTGCTCGAGCGCTCCACCAGGGGCTGGGCGGCAAAGATCGCCTGGGGCGAGCTCTCCAGGCCGAGGATCTGGATCTGCTTCGGTTCGAACCGCGGGATGACCGCGATCCGCTCGCCGCCGCGACGCGCGCCCTGCTTGCGGATCGCGGTCCACTCCTCGCCAGTGTTGAGGTTGAGCACGTATCCACCGAAGGTGTCGTCGATGGTGGGGCCGTCGAGGACCGCGAGCATCGCACCGAAGACCGGGATGCCCTGCTTCGCGTTGAGGCTGCCGTCAACCGGATCCACGAGAACGAGCGGGTACGGCGCGCCGAAGCTGCGCAGCCCGGATTCCTCTGACAGAACCGAGAAGATCTCGCCGCGTTCGCGAGACAGCGCCTCGAGCTCGGCGAAGACAACGGCCTCAGCGGCCCGGTCGACCTCCATCGTCGTGTCTCCACCCGCGCCGACCTCGAATCGCACGCGCCCTGCTTCCGTCCCGGCAAGCGGTAGCACCGCGAGGCGCACGCCGGCGCCGATGCGCTGGAAGAGCTCGAGCCAAGCGCCGGGACTCAACTAAAGTGCGCCCTGCGCGCGCCCGGCTGGCTCAGACCAGGCCAGAGTCGCTCGACACCTTTCGGCGGCGGCGGCGGCGTCGCTCGACGACGATCGTGATGAGGTAAGGCTGCTGCATCGCCCAAACCCGTTCGATGAGCTGTGGGATGGGCACGCTGTGGGGCTTCTCGATCCCCAGCAAGACGAGCGCCTCGGCCACGTGGTCGGGCAACTCCGTCTTGTCGTGGAGGTTCAACTGCTCCAGCGTTTCGAGAATGTCATCCAACCGGCGTAGACCCTGTCGCCGGTTCTGATCAGACCGGTTGAGCACCGCAGAAAGCTTAATAAGGTTTGAAGGCGCGTGTCAGCGTGCGGCTCACCTCGTCGGGCCGCTCGAATTGGAGCCAGTGCCCCGCGCCCTCGAGAACCTCGAGCTCGTAGGGCCCGTCGACGTAGCCGGACGTGGCCTCGACTGCGCGGTGGCCGAGTGCGGGATCTTGCTCCCCCCACAGCAGGGTTGTGGGCGACGTGATCTTCAGCTCTTGCGTGAGGGCGGCCCACGCGCCGCCTCCGGCGCCGAGGTTGGCGCGGTAGTAGTTGAGCGCCGCGGTGAGGCGGCCCGGGCGGCTGAGAGAGCGGGCGAAGTGATCGACCACGGACTTTGGCACCGCGTTGGGGTTCGGGCCGAGCGCGAACATCCCGCGTAGACGGCGATAGTCCTCGTCCGCAAGGACTTGCTCCGCCTTGCCCTCCTGGAGAAAGAGCGCGACGTAGCGAGACTTTTCCCGCTGCTCTCCGTCCACGCGACTGGCCTCGGCGAGAGCTGCCGGGTGACCGACGGAGAGGGCTGTCAACGTTTTCGTCATCTCCGGATGGCGCCCGGCGAAGAACCATGCGACGAGAGCACCCCAGTCATGGCCCGCAACGTGGGCTTGCGAGCGACCGAAGGACTTGATGATTCCGGCGACGTCGTCGACGAGATGATCGATCGCGTAGTTTTCCACAGCCTCTGGCGCGTCGCTCAACCCATAGCCGCGAAGATCCGGTGCCACGGCGAGGTGGCCGGCCTTTGCGAGCGCGTCGACCTGTTTGGCCCAGGACTCGGCGCCTTCCGGGAATCCGTGAAGCAGGATGAACATCTCTCCGCCGGCCGGTCCATCGACCATGGCGTGAAAACGGAGGCCGTTCGCCTGGACCATGTGCTGCGAGGCGGTCATTTGCAGTTGGTGAGGATGAACTCTGCTGCTGTATCGAGGGCCTGGTCGAGCACCTTGAGCAATCCGTGACCCTGGCCCTTGAAGATCTCAAGCCGGGAGTTGGGAACGAGCTTCGCGTATTGCTTCAAGAGATCGAGGCGGGCGAATGGATCTCGGTCGCCGCTCAGAAAAAGGGTCGGGCAGTGGATCGAGGGCAGGTGCGCGATGCGGAGCTGATCGGTGAAGCCCGGTCGGTGAAGCGGATATGAAAAAAGGACGAGCCCACCGAAGTCCGCTTCGACCGCGGCCATGCTCGCGACCCTTCCGCCGAACGATTGACCGCCTCCGATGACCGCATGCCCGCGACCAGACGTCTTGATGAAGACCGGGACGGCGCGCTCGGCGCCTCCACGTGGCAGATCCACCGCGATGGCATCGATTCCACGCCGCTTGAAACCGTCGACGTAGGGTTTCATCGACACCGCGTTGCCCGATGCGCCGTGACCGAGGACGATTCGCATGACGTCTATCGTCGCAGCGTTTCAGCAGTCGTGCGACGCGCGAAAAAACGTCGCATGACGTCTTCATCGACCCGCATCGCGAACAATTTCGGACGACGCGCAAAAAAATATTTCACGCGAACCATTGACGTGAGTGGGTTCATTCAGGTAAACAACAGTCTTGTATGGCGATGCTGCTCGTGGTTGCCACCACAGAGGCGACGGACCCGACGCGAGTCAGCGTGTCATTTCGGATCAACCGCCAACGTCTCGGAGTTTCGTCAGTGAGGCTTCGCGACGCAAACCCGCGGGGTCAATGGAACCTCGGGTCCGTATCACTCGGAGAAGGAGGTATGCATTATGGCTGCTAAGAAGAAGGCCGCGAAGAAGGTCGCCGCCAAGAAGAAGCCCGCCGCCAAGAAGAAGAAGTAGTTAGTACTTCTTCATTCGTTCATTAGTTAGTCCGTTTCGTGCCGGGGTTCTGTGGAGCCCCGGTACTTTTAATTACGAGAGGGAACCAACGGGTTCCCTCTCGTGCTCACCCTCCCTCCTCGCGACGCATGGAGGCGGCGAGAACCAAGTTGCAGCCGGGTCAAGCCCGGCTGCCCATGCGGCGTTGGCGCTTTAAGAGATGAGAGACGCGACCTGCATCGCTGCGAGCGGGGCTAGAAGAATCCCTTTGCGGTGATGACCAGTCGCGACGATGAGGTTGGGCGCGCCGATCGACTTCACGATGGGCTTCCCGTCGCGCGTCACCGGTCGCAAACCGGCCCACACGCGCTGGAGGACTGCAGTGCCGAGGCCTGGCACCAACCGGCAGGCAAGGTTGAGCAGCGTCGCGATACCGGCCACGGTCGGACGATCATCGAAGCCCGACTCCTCCTCTGTGCCGCCCGCGATGATGGTGCCGTCCGCCTTCGGCACGAGGTATCCGGTGGACCAGAAGATGCTGCGTCTCAGGCTGGCGGCGGCCCCTGGGTCGAGCGCCGCGAGCTGGCCGCGCTGCGGGCGAACGTCGACGTCGACGCCCGCCTTGGAGGCAACCTCTTTGCTCCACGGTCCCGCGGCGATGATCGCCCAGTCGGCCTCGTACGAGCCGCTGGGCGTGATGACACGGCGAACAATGCCATCGGAGCGCTCGAAGCCCGAAACGGGCGTGCCCTCGTGTATCTGCGCGCCTCGCGCGGCCGCCGCCCTGGCCAGCGCGCGGACAAACCGCGGCGGCGTGAGGTGGGCGTGCTCGAGCAGCACGGCGCCGAGCACGTCGGTGCTCAGCGATGGTTCGGCCTCACGGCAGCCTTGTGCATCGAGCCAGCGCCCGCCTCCGGCGCGTAGCCTCGCCGCCTCCGCCTGGTCGAACGCCGGCTGCAAGCCCTCCTGGACCCGGTATTCGACGCTCATCCCGCTGTCTTTCTCGATCCGGGCGATGAGCTCGGGAAACAGCAGGAGGCTTTGATTGGCCGCTTCCTCGGCGGGAGCTGTTGTGCTTTGAGGGCTTAGCTCGCCCGCGGCGGCGCCTGAGGCGTGGCTCGCGAGGTGGTCGCGCTCGAGCAGGGTGACCTGGTGCCCTTCGAAGCTCAAACGCTCGGCGACGGCGCAGCCGATCACCCCTCCGCCGATCACGACAACCCTCGACATATAAGAAAGATAGCCAGGGCCTGAGAAGAGGCTTGACATACGAACATCTGTTCGATATGGTCAACACGCCTCCACTTCTCCCCTGCGTCTACTCCCTTCGAGGCCGCCAAAAGATGCAGGAAATAGCACTCGACGAGTGTCCCGACCTCGACTTCCGCCGCAGATTCGCGACCTTGGCGGCCGGAGCCAAGGAGCGGGTGGCGCCAGGAGGAGCGCATCCGTTGATGCGTGACGACGCGGCGCCAGGCCCCGCGACGCCGACTTCAGCGCCGCCCGGGGTCCCCGCGAAATCGCAGATTTCGTGGGG
>DAITQH010000040.1:4649-19410 GCA_036833175.1 Candidatus Dormiibacterota bacterium | reverse complement strand
CCCACGCGTTCTTCAAAGCCCTGCTCTTCATGGCCGCCGGCAACGTCATCCACGCCCTGCACGACGAACAGGACATGCGCAAGTACGGCGGCCTGCTCCGCCTGCTTCCGCGCACCTCCTGGACCTTCCTCATCGGTTCGCTGGCCCTCGTCGGCGTGATCCCACTCGTGGGCTTTTTCTCCAAGGAGCAGATCCTCGGCGCGGCCCTGTCCAAGCCCAACGACTCGCTCGCGCTCGCGGTGTGGGTGGTCGGCGCCGCGACCGCATTGATTACCGGCTTCTACACCGGGCGGATGTGGTGGATGGGCTTTGGCGGGAAGCCGTCGCCGGAGCGCCTGAACGAGCGCCCGCACGAGGCCCGGCTCGTCATGTTGGTCCCGGTCATGATCCTGGCCGTCCTCACAGTAGTTGGCGGGTTCATCCAGACCCGCGCCCTCGGCATCGGCCCTTCGGCCGTCTCGGACTTCCTGGCCTCGGTCGTTGGGCCCGTGGGCTGGGAAGAGAGCGGCGTGGCCGTCATCGTCGGGCTCGTGACGATGGTCCTGGCCACCTTGCTCTTCCTCGGCGCGTACCGCTGGTACGTCGCCCGCACCTGGAGACCCTGGAGCACGAGACTCCCCTGGGCCCAGCGCCTGCTCGAGCGCAAGTACTACTTCGACGAGATCTACGACGCCGCCTTCGTGCGCCCGATGGACGGGTTGGCCGACTTCGGGATGCGCGACATCGAGGAGCCCGTCCTGGACGGCGCGGTCGTCGGCGCCGGGCACGCCGCGGTCGCGGGGGCCAGCAGCCTCAGCCTCACCCAGAGCGGCTACTTCCGCAACTACGTGCTGGTGTTTGTCGGAGGGGCGGTGGTAGCCGCCGTGCTGCTCCTGATCAGGGCGAACTCATGACGCTGACCGTGATCTGGCTGCTGCCCTTGATCGGTTCGGCGCTCATCGCGTTCATGCCTCCGCGCTTCGCCAAGTGGTTTGGAGTGGTCGTGGCCGTGGCCGCGCTCGGGATCGCCGCGGGCGTCGCCTTCTCGTTCGAGCCCGGGCATCGCGGCTACCAGTACTCGGAGGCGGTCCCCTGGATCCCCCAGCTGCGAGTCTTCTATCGCCTAGGCGTGGACGGAATCAGCCTCTGGCTGGTCGTGCTCAACGCCTTCTTGACTGTGATCGCGCTCCTGGCCACTCCCGTCACTACCCGCAACGTCAACCGCTTCGTGGCCCTGATGCTCGCGATGTCGGCCGGCCTCGCCGGCGTGTTCATGGCCACCGACCTCGTCCTCTTCTATGTGTTCTGGGAAGCGATGCTCATCCCGGCCTACTTCCTGCTGTGGCTGTTCGGCGAAGGCGACCGGCCGGGACGCGCGGCGCTGAAGTTCGTCCTCTACACGCTGGTGGGATCGCTGCTGATGCTGGTCGGCGTGATCGGCGAGTACGTCTTTACGGGCAAGCAGACCTTCGATCTCGCCACCCTGGCGACGCTCGCGCCCTCACCCTCGATCCAGTTCGGCCTCTTCGCGGTCTTTGCGCTCGCATTCGCGATCAAGACCCCGCTCTTCCCCTTCCACAGCTGGCTCCCCGACGCCTACATGGCGGCGCCCACACCCATGCTGATCACCTTCGCCGGCGTGATGGGCAAAGCGGGCGCTTACGGATTCCTGCGCATCGCGGTACCGCTGTTCCCCGAGCCGGTCGGGCTGTGGGATTGGCGCTGGGTGATTCCAGTGCTCGCGGTCGCGGCGATCATCTGGGGCGCGCTGATGGCGATCGCCCAGCGCGACATGAAGATGCTGGTCGCCTACTCGAGCGTGAGCCACATGGGCTTCATCGTGCTGGGCATCTTTTCCTACAACGTGCAGGGCCAGCAGGGCGCGATCCTGCAGATGGTCAACCACGGGATCATCATCGCGGCACTCTTCCTCATCGTGGCCTGGATCTCCGACCGCGTCGGCACCCGCGACCGCTCGGCCATGGCCGGGCTTGCGGCGCGCATGCCGGTGATGTCGGGAGTGTTCATCGTGGTGACCCTTGCCGCGCTAGGCCTCCCCGGCCTCAACAGCTTCGTCGGTGAGTTCATGACGCTGCTCGGCGCTTGGCAGCGCTTGCCCGCCCTCGCGGTGTTCGGCGCGATCGGCCTCGTCCTCGCGCCGGTGTACATGCTGCGGCTCTTCCAGGGCGTGATGCAGGGCGTGCCGGCCGGCCCCGTGCCCAAGTCGGACATCTACACCGGCCAGCTCCTCCTGCTGGCACCGCTCGTCCTGCTGATGTTCGTGATCGGGCTCGACCCTAACGCGCTTACGAGCCTGATGACCTCGTTGGGCCAGGCAGGGCTGGCGAGATGAGTCCCGTGCTCGCGGTCGACCTCACATACACGTGGGCGCAGGCACTCGGCGACCTGAGCCAGATCGCGGCCATCGCGACGCTCACCGGCTTCTTCCTGTTCGCGATCGTGGTCGACCTCGTGCTGCCGAAGCACCGCCGGGGTGGAGCAGTGGCCATGACTGCCGTGACCGGATTCGCGTTCGCCCTTGCGACCGCGGCCTACCGCTGGATCTACGGACAGGGCGGCGCCTCGGCCTACCACGGGTTCGCCACAGGCGACAACTTCGCCTTGTACTTCGAGATCCTGTTCGCCACCCTCGGCATCCTGACCGTGGCCCTGTCGCATTCCTACTTGAGAAAGCGCGGGCTCCTGGAGTCCGAGTTCCACATCCTGATCATGGCCGCGGTGATCGGGATGATGGTGCTGGGCGCCGCCACCTCGCTGGTCACAGTGTTCCTGGGCCTCGAGCTCCTCTCCATCGCGCTCTACATCGCCTGCGGCTTCGTGCGCACGGAGAGCCGTTCGCAGGAGGCGGCGGCGAAGTACCTGCTCGTCGGCGGGTTCGCCAGCGCCTTTGTGCTGTATGGGATGGCTCTGATCTACGGCGGTGCCGGCACCACGGTCATCCCCGAGATCGCGAAGAGGCTGGACGCGTCGTCGTCGGGCAACCCGCTAATCCTCCTGGGCATCGTGCTGATGGGCGTCGGCTTTGCGTTCAAGGTGTCGGCCGCTCCCTTCCACATGTGGACGCCGGACGTCTACCAGGGCGCGCCGCTCCCCGTGACGGCCTTCATGTCCGTGGGGACCAAGGCCGCCGCCTTCGCAATGATCATCCGCGTCTTTTCCGGCGGCCTGCCCCACCTCGCGCCGGAGTGGCAGACGCTGCTCGCCTTCGTCGCCGCGACGAGCATGATCGTCGGCAACCTGATGGCGATCGCGCAGACGAGCTTGAAGCGCCTGCTCGCCTACTCGGGAGTGGCCCAGGCGGGATACATCCTGATCGGCGTCATCGCCGGCGGTCAGAGCGGGCTCTCGGCGGTCCTGTACTACTTGTTCGTCTACATGTTCATGAACTTCGGAGCGTTTGCGGTGATCACCCTGCTGGCCGGGCCGGATGGCGACCACGATCGCTTCTCTGACCTGGAAGGCCTCGGCCGGCGCAACCCGGTGATGGCGGTCCTGATGTCGATCTTCATGCTGTCGCTCGCCGGCTTTCCGCCGTCGGTCGGCTTCTTCGGAAAGCTGTTCCTGTTCACGGCCGGCGTCAGCGCCGGCTACACCTGGCTCGTCGTCCTCGCGGTGCTGATGAGCGTGGTGTCGGTCTTCTATTACGTGCGCGTCCTGCTGCCGGTGTGGTCGAGCTCTCCCCGGACCGACCGCGTGCCGGCTTCGATCAGCAGCCAGGCGGTGATCTGGCTGAGCGGCGTGGCCTCGGTCGCGCTGGGCGTCTACCCGACGACGGTCCTGCTGCTGGGCCAGCTGGGCGCTAATCCGATCTCAGGACCTTAGAAAACTAAGCTAGGACCGACGGGGCCCGAATTCGCACGATTGCCTCGCAGCTTCTCGATCATCGAAAGGGCAATCAGATGCCGGACCGCGATTGGCCGCCGTCCACGGCGATTACGGCCCCGTTGACCAGGCTCGCCTGCGTCGAGCAGACGAAGGCCACGATGTTTGCGACCTCGTCGACGGTGCCGAAGCGGCCCAAAGGCATGTCGAGACGCACGAACTCGGCAATTCCATCTGGGTCCGCCTTCTGGCGGCGGTCCCATCCGCCGCCTGTCCAGAGGATCGAGCCCGGCGCGACGGCGTTCACCGTCACGCCCCTCGACCCGACCTCGCGCGCGAGCGACTTGACGAAGCTGTTCTCCGCCGCCTTCGCCGCGTTGTAGGCGGGCGCGCCGCCCGTCTCCCTTCCCCACACGGACGTGATCGCAACGATGCGTCCCCACCCCCGCGCGAGCATCCCTGGAAGCACGAACTGCGTCATGCGGACGCTGATCGCCACGTTGCCCGAGAACGCGGCCTCGAACTCCTCGGGGCCGGTGTCGCTCCACGAGTTGCCGGCGCGCAGGCCAAGGTTGTTGACGAGGATCTCTATCGGGCCGAGTGCGCGGACGGTTTCCGCGACGGCGCGACGGGGACCATCCTCTGACATCAGGTCCACCGCAATTCCGTAGCCGCCAAGCGACTCTGCTGTGCGCTTGACGTCGCTCTCCGTGCGCGCCGCGATCGCGATCCGGGCGCCTTCGCGGGCCAGGGCCTGCGCGATTCCCAGCCCGATCCCGCGCGTGCTTGCCGTCACGAGCGCCACCTTGCCCGCAATCCCGAGGTCCACCCAGGCATCCTAATGAGGTGCTGCCGCCCGGGGCGATCAACGAAGGACCACCGGTCACGCCGCGCCCGTCGGCGACCGTGCTCGTGGTCCGCGGCCGCGATCCGTGGGAGCTGCTGCTCGTGCACCGTCCGGGCGGGGCGGACTTTGCGCCCGGCGCCTACGTGTTTCCTGGCGGCACCGTGCACGCGGATGACATGGGTTGGGGCGACGAAATCCGGATGGCGGCGGTACGCGAGGTCTTCGAAGAGGTCGGCATCCTGCTCGCGCGGCACGGTTCGCGTTTTGCCCGCCAGCCCGACGTCGAAGGCGTGCGGTCGATCGTCGAAGGCGGCAAGAGCTTCGGCGAGGCCCTGCGCGAACTACGCCTGGAGCCTGCCATCGACCTGTTGGTGCTCTTTGCGCGGTGGGTCACGCCCACGCCGTTGAGGCGGCGGTACGACGCGAGGTTCTTTCTCGCGCAGCTTCCGCTCGACCAGGAGGTCCGGGCTCAGGAGGGCGAGGTGACCGACTGGCTTTGGATCGCACCAGCGGATGCGCTGACCGATCCGAAGATCACGCTGGTCTATGCCACGCGGGCGATCCTGGAGTCGGTGGCGCCGGACACCGACGCGGAGAAGCTGTTTGCCAGGATGCGGCTGCTGAAAGAGGTCCCGATCGTCGAGCCGCGGATGGTTCAGACCGAGAAGGGCTGGGAGATCGAGCGCTGAGTCCGGTACTCATTTCGCACGGTTGATGCCAGGGAGGCGGAATCCGCGCTACTAAAGGCCCGGTTGGCGCCAAACGTGCGGAATCGGACGGCGGATCAGCGCCAGTGGTTGCGCCAGCGGTCGTAGTGGACGACCTCGACTCCCGCCTGTCGCAGGACGTTCAAGCCTGCGGGGTCGCGATATGCCTCGCGGTAATAGACCCGCGTGACGTTGGTGTTGATGATCATCTTGGCGCACATCACGCACGGCGAGGCGCTGACGAACATGACCTTGCCTGGCAGCTGTGCGCCGGCCTTGATGAGGGCGTTTTGCTCCGAATGGATGCAACCGCAGTTACCAGGCTGGGTTGAGTCGCACTGGTTGGGAAGGCCCTTCGCGTTGCCGTTATAACCGATCCCGAGCACCTGGGTCAGGTCGGACGTGGTGATCACGCTCCCGACCTGGAGCCGCGCGCACGTCGACCGCTTCGCCAGCTCCTCGGCCATGCGCATGTAGACCTCCTCCAGGGGGATTCGGTCGGGCGCTTGGTCGGTCTGGGCGATGGGTTCGATCTCGGCCATTTCAGTCACATTTATACCTAGTCTGCACAGCGGGAGGGAGAGCAGGGGCGCTTGCCCGGCCGAAGGCCGGGTCGGCTTTGCCGACGCCCCGATGAGAGGGAGCCGGCAGGTTCCTTCTCATGCCCTTAACAGGCTTGTCTATACCCCTTTTGCGGACTACAATGCGCAAGATGTCGGTGCTCGAACTCTTGTTCGCCCTCCTGCTGGTATGCCTCCTGGCCGGAATGGCCGGCGTGGCCTTCCTCGTGTGGAACCTGGTCCGCAGCGCCGACGGCCAGGCGCGCGACGTCGCCGAGCTGAAGCTGCGGCTGGAGGCCGGAGGCCAGGCGCAGGGCTCGCAGGCCGCGGAGCTGCGCGAGCGGCTCTCGCAGACGCAATCCGTGGTCGAGGGCCTTCGGTCCGCGCTCACCGCCCGCCAGCCGGTCGAAGACGAGGCACGGGCGAGCTTGAGGCGGCTGGAAAACGTGATCGCCGGCAGCTCCACCCGGGGCGCGGCGGGCGAGAACATCCTCGAGGAGGCGCTCCGCCATCTTCCGCCTGAGATGCTGCAGCGCAACGTCTGGGTCGGCGGCAAGGTGGTCGAGCTGGCCTTGCGCCTGCCCGGCGGCAAGCTGCTGCCGATGGACTCGAAGTGGGTCTCGAGCGGGGCGCTGGAGCAACTCGCGGACCCGAGCCTTGACGCGCCGCGCCGGGCGCAGCTCACCGCCCAGGTCGAGCGCGAGGTCGAGCGCAGGGTCCGCGAGGTGAGCCAGTACATCGACCCTGGCACCACGTCGCCCTTCGCGCTGGCCGTGATCCCCGACGCCGCCTACGATGTCTGCCGCGGCGCCATCGTCGGCGCGCACAAGCGCCATGTGATGGTGGTCGGCTACGCGATGGCCCTGCCTTACCTGCTCACCCTGTACCAGCTGCACCTGCAGTTCGCACGCACGGTGGACATGGAGAAGCTCCAGTCGGCGCTCATCGACGTGGAGCGCCACCTGGACACCCTCGAAGGGGTGCTCGAGAACAAACTTCAGAGGGCGGTCACGATGCTCCAGAACGCTTACGGAGAAGGCAAGCAGGTGTCGGCCAGGATCCGCGCTTCCGCGCAGAGCGTCCAGATGACGGAAAAGGCCGAGGAAGGCCTTTCCACAGACTCCACCCAGCTCGCCCTCGTCGAATCAGTTCAGTAGGCCGGTTTTGCCCTCTTTTCCACAGTCCTTCCGCAGCCTGTGCCCAATTTGGACGCCTAGATATCCACAGGTAATCCACCAATATGTTGGGGGTAAAGCGGTGTTAAGGCCGAACATCTTGTGTTTTGGGTCTTGACAAGCCCAAAAGCGGTTCGTATCATTTGGGGCGTTAGTTTGAGGCCCTGGGGCATAAGTGGCGGGCATGCTCTGGGGCCTCTTCCATCCCCAAACGTACAAGTTCAACGACCCAGCTCACGTCACCCCAACAACCGCGATTCGAATACACCCTCACCGGGGATGATTTAAGGAGGCGTTCTCTAAGAAGATGGCCAAAAACATTGCCGACCTCACCGGAGCCCGCTCGGGACGTGCGCAAGGCGCAGCGCCCAAAACCAACGGGAGCCACGCCAAGACCGTGAAGGGCCTCCGTTTCGGCCGTCACTTCACCCCTCCCGGCAGCCACGCTTTCGACCTCGTGGAGTGGGAGCGGCGCACCGCCGCAATCACAGGCGAGAAGGGCCAGGTCATCTTCGAGCAGAAGGACGTCGAGGTCCCACGCTCCTGGTCGCAGCTGGCTATCAACGTGGTCGCCCAGAAGTACTTCCGCGGCGGCGTGGGCACCCCGGAGCGCGAGACCAGCGTCCGCCAGCTCATCGACCGCGTAGTCGAGACCCTGGCCCGTTGGGGACGCGACGGCGGCTACTTCGCGACCGAGGAGGACGCAGAGAACTGGTCTCAAGAGCTCCGCTACCTCCTGGTCACGCAGCACGCCTCCTTCAACAGTCCGGTCTGGTTCAACATCGGCGTGCCCGGCCGCGCCCAGCAAGGTTCGGCGTGCTTCATCAACTCGGTGGAGGACTCGATGGAGTCGATCCTCGAGCTGGTCAAGACGGAAGGCATGCTGTTCAAGTTCGGCAGCGGCACAGGCACCAACCTCTCGGTGCTGCGTTCCTCCAAGGAGCAGCTGTCTGGCGGCGGTACCGCCTCCGGCCCGGTCTCCTTCATGAAGGGCTACGACTCGTTTGCCGGCTCGATCAAGTCGGGCGGGACGACTCGACGCGCGGCCAAGATGGTCCTCCTCAACGCCGACCACCCGGACATCCTCGAATTCATCCGCTGCAAGGCGGAGGAGGAGAAGAAGGCCTGGGCCCTGATCGACGCCGGCTACAACGTCGGGTTCAACGTGTCGGGCGGAGCCTACGACTCTGTCCAGTTCCAGAACGCAAACAACTCGGTCCGCGTGGGCGACGACTTCATGCAAGCGGTCGACAATGACAAGAAGTGGGAGACAAAGGCGGTCGTGGACGGCCGCGTCATCGACACCTACAAGGCTCGTGACATGTGGCGCGAGATCGCCGAAGCGACCTGGATCTGCGGCGACCCGGGCCTGCAGTTCGACACCACCATCCAGGATTGGAACGTGGTGCCCAACACGGGGCGCATCAACGCCACGAACCCCTGCTCGGAGTTCGTCTTCCTCGATGACACCGCCTGCAACCTGCTCTCGCTCAACCTGATGAAGTTCCAGACGGAGGACGGCAAGTTCGATATCGAGCGTTACCGGCATGCCATCGACGTCTGCTTCACCGGCCAGGAGATCATCGTCTCCAATGCGTCCTACCCCACTCCCGCGATCGCCAAGAACTCGGAGGCGCTTCGCCCCCTTGGACTCGGCTACGCGAACCTAGGCGCGCTCCTGATGTCGATGGGGCTCGCCTACGACTCTGAGGAGGGCGGGCGGTTCGCCGGCGCGCTCACGGCGATCATGACCGGCCGCGCGTTCGCCCAGTCGGCGCGCATGGCGCAGGTCAAGGGTCCGTTCATCGAGTTCGCCAAGAACCGCGAGCCGATGCTGCGAGTGATGGAGAAGCACCGCCAGGCGGCTCACCAGCTGAGTACATCACCGGAATCGGCGGATGTAGTCGACGCCGCTCGTGAGACATGGGACGAGGCGGTCAAGCTGGGCCGGGCCCACGGCTACCGCAACGCCCAGGCGACGGTCCTCGCGCCGACCGGGACCATCGGGCTGATGATGGACTGCGACACCACGGGCATCGAGCCCGACCTCGCGCTGGTCAAGTACAAGAAGCTGGTCGGCGGCGGCCTCCTGAAGATCGTCAACACCACCGTGCCTGGCGCGCTGCGCAAGCTTGGCTATGACGAGCTGAAGGTGAAGGAGATCGTCGAGTACATCGACGAGAACGACACCATCGAAGGCGCCCCCCACCTCATGGACGAGCACCTGAAGGTCTTCGACTGCGCCTTCAAGCCGGTCAACGGCGCGCGCTCTATCGCCCCGATGGGCCACGTCCGGATGATGGCTGCGGTTCAGCCGTTCATCTCAGGGTCGATGTCCAAGACCGTGAACCTCCCGACCGACGCGACGGTGGAGGACATCCAGCAGACCTACATGGAGTCCTGGAGGCTCGGTCTCAAGTGCATCGCGATCTACCGCGACGGGTGCAAGCGCTCACAGCCGCTGTCCACCTCGCTCGACAAGGAGAAGAAGGTGGCCGAGCCAACGGTGGAGTACCGCGCGCTGCGGCGCAAGCTGCCTGACGAGCGCAAGGCCGTCACCCACAAGTTCGACATCCAGGGCCACGAGGGCTACCTCACGGTCGGACTGTTCGACGACGGGACGCCCGGCGAGCTCTTCGTGACCATGGCCAAGGAAGGCTCGACCATCTCCGGCCTCATGGACGCCTTCGCCACGCAGACGTCGTACGCCCTGCAGTTTGGGGTGCCGGTGAAGTTCATGGTCGACAAGTTCAGCCACATGCGGTTCGAACCGTCCGGATTCACGAAGAACAAGGAGATCCCGATCGCGAAATCGATCGTGGACTACATCTTCCGCTGGATGGCGAGCCACTTCCTCCCGGTGGACGAGCAGGACGAGGCGGGAGTCGTAAGGCGGGAGCTTGCGCCGGCCGAGCCGGCACCTGCACCTGCACCCACACGTATCGCCGACAACGCCAGGCCGGCTGCCTCGCCGACGGAGCTGAAGGTGATCGCGCACCCGACGACCAACGGCAACGGTGGCGGCGTGCAGAAGATCGCCTTCATCAACACCGACGCCCCCGCGTGCCCCGACTGCGGCGCGATCACCGTGCGCTCAGGCTCGTGCTACAAGTGCCTGAACTGCGGAGCGACTACAGGCTGCAGCTAATCTGACTTCGAGCTCTCAAGGCCGGCCCGGAAGGTCGGCCTTTTCTTTTGGGCCAGCTAGCGTTCCAGCGTGACCTCGATCAGCGGGCTCTGCTCGACCATCTTCTCGAGGTCCTTGCGGCCCCAGATCCGGGCGATGTGCGGAAGGACGGCCCGCCGCTCAGCCTCGTCGTCGATGATCCGGGCTGTCGCCGGGAAATCGGCTCGCACCTTGCCCTTGAGGTGAAAGGTGAAATGGGGATCGGCATCGATATTTGCGAGCCAGCTGCGGCGATTTGGAAACGGAATGCCGCTGATATATATCCGCCCGTCGATGTTGTGGAACACGATCTCCAGGCGCCGTGGCTGGCCGGACTCACGACCAGTCGTAGTGATGTCGACGGTCTGGCTGCCCTGGAGCACCGCATCGATCTCTTCTCTGGTCGGTGCCATTTCTCTATAGGCCTCTATTCACCTGCGACAGCATCTATTCCGGTGGGGTTGCCATGCTCCCACGGATCTCGGCCAGTGACCGGCGCTGCCGCCCTGCCGCGTCGAAGTTCTCAGGCGACAACCAGGCTTCGAACGCCGCGCGCCGGGCCGGCCACTCGCCGTCCGTGATCGAGAACCAGGCGGTGTCGCGGTTGCGCCCCTTCACGACCATGTGCTGGCGGAACACACCCTCAAAAACGAAGCCGAACCTCTCGGCCGCGCGGCGCGACGGAGTGTTGAGCGAATCGCATTTCCACTCGAAGCGGCGGTATCCCAGGTCGAAGGCATGCCGTCCCAGCAGGTAGATGGCCTCGGTCGCCTGGCGCGTCCGCTGAAGTGCGGGAGCGAACCAGATGTGGCCGACCTCGATCACTCCATGCTCGGGCTTGATTCGCATCAAGCTCGCCATCCCCTGGGCCTGCTTCGAGGCGCGATCGATAATCGCGTAGAACAGCGGATCGCTCGAGGCAGCTCGCTCTTTCAGCCAGTCGGTGAACACCGCCTGGTTCTCAAAAGGCCCGTACCCCAGGTGATCCCACAAGTTGGGCGCGCCCTCGGAGGCCGTGAACAGGTCTCTTGCGTGCCGAACCGGGTCAATCGGCTCGAGGCTAACCGTCTCACCCTGAAGCGGAGACCGCTCCGGTGTTCGCGCCGGGCTCCAATCCAGACCAGGCATGGGTGGTGAATATTCTCGAATAGTCCGCCGGCCGGTAAGGTTCTTGATAGGGACGACATGAGCACAAAACCCGCGATTCAAGAAATTCCCGGCGTCGCGCCGCGAGAGCGCAGCTCCCGACCGATCGCGGCGGGCGTCGACATCGGCCACGTGCACCTCAAGACGGCCGACATCGACCGGATCCACCACTTCTACGTAGACATCCTTGGCTTCGACGTCGTGATGCGGATGCGAGATGCTCTGTTCTTGTCGGCCGGTGGGTACCACCATCACCTCGGGTTCAACACCTGGGAGTCGAAGGGCGGGACCCCGCCTCCTCCCGGCACCACAGGCCTGTACCACGTCGCGATCCGCTACCCGACGCGGGCTGCGTTGGGCGATGCGCTGCGCCGCCTGGTGGCTGCAGATTGGCCCCTGGACGGGGTGAACGACCATGGCACGCACGAGGCGCTCTACCTTCGCGACCCCGACGAGAACGGCCTGGAGCTTGCTTGGGACCGCCCCGAAGCCGAGTGGCCCCGCGACGCGGAAGGCCACCTGACGTTCAGCGGCCGTCAGCTAGACGTGGAAGGACTCTTCAAGGAAGGGGCCGAGTCGGGAGCCTGAAAACCACGGGCAATCCGGCCACCGCGACCACCGCTAAGGCTCCAAGCGCGAGGTACGGGTTGCCAATCAGGGCCTGAACCAGGAGCACGAGCAGCAAACCGCCAAGGTTGCCCGCCATCATCAGGAAGCCGACGGCGGCACCCTGGCGCTCGGGACCGGCGTGCACGTCAGACCAGTCGAGCACGACCGGCAGGCTCGCCAGCAAGAGGAATCCCTCGGCGAAGAGCCACGCACCGATCCAGACGATGTTGTGGCTGAACGCGATGGCGACGAACGAGACGGCCGACACTACAAGCGCCGCCAGCAGCATCTCGCGCCGGCGATTGCGCGCCGAAATAGGCGTGGGCAGCACGGCAGCGCCGATGATGCCGGCGAATGTCATCACCGCGATCAGGTTGCCCGCGGCACCGCCCTCGCCGAAATGCGCCAGGATCGGCTGCAGCCAGGTCGCGACCGCGTTGTACGTGCCCATTCCGATGAAGACGAGCGCGGCCAGGACCCACATGAAACGGTCGCCCGTGAGCCAGCGGAGGCTGACGGACACCGACGGGTCGTCCGGAAATGCCGGCGGCGTTCGCAGCGCGATCAGCACCAGGACCGTGGCCAGAACCGCCGCCGCGGCCTGAACATCAAGGAGCAGAGGCAGGCCACCGGCGTCGAACAGCGGGCCCGCCATGAGGACCGCCGCGAGAATGCCCACGAAGAGAGCTGCCGTTCCGACCGAGATGGCGGTGGCCCGCTCGGCGGGGGCGAAGTGGCGCGCCGCCACCTTGGTGATGCTGTTGAGCACCAGCGGCTGCCCGGCGGCTATCACCAACTGGCCGGCCAGCTGCCAGCCGAAGGAGGCCGGCGACACGATGCGGACGACAGCACCGACACCCGTCAGCAGCGCGCCTGCTCCCAGCGCCTGTGCGAACCGAGCATCCAACCAGCGACCCGTAGGAAGCGCCAGCACTACGTATACGAAAGGAAAGATGGCGGCGAGGTCACCGACCGTGCCCAGGTCGACCTTCATCGCCCCGGCGCTTCTCGTGTCGACGGCGGCGAACGTCAGCCACAGCAGCTGCGTGCAGGCCGCAAGTAGCGCGTAGGCGGCCAGCACTGCCCATCGCGCCGATGACGCGCGCGTCGCGACCACCACGGTCCCGGTCATCCCACGCTCCGCCGGTTGAGGCGTGCGTAGCTGGCGTGCAGGCGGCTGTAGAACTGCTTGAACTCGGCATACATCGGCTCGTAGATCGCGCGAGCCTCCGGCTGCGGCTCGAAGGTGTCTGTCACGCGAACCAGCTCGCGGACGTCATCCAGCGCCATGCGCCCGAACGAGATCGCGGCAAAAAGCGCGGCGCCGCGGAGGTTGGCGTACGCGGGCTCGGCCACCCGCTCGAGGCGGCGTCCCAGGATGTCGGCGTGGACCTGGCACCAGAGATCCGATTGCGCTCCACCACCGAGAATCCTCAGGCATGCGAACGGCCGGCGCACGAATCCTTCCACGGCGTCCATCAGCCAGCGCGCGTTGAAAGCCACGCCTTCCAGCACGGCGCGGCTCAGGTGCTCGCGCCCGGTGGTGAGCGACACGTTGAGAAATGCACCGCGCAGCGTCCGGTCCTCGACAGGGCTCCGCTCTCCCTTGAGCCATGGCGTGAAAATCACGCCGCCCGAGCCCACCGGCGCCCGGGCTGCCTCGGAGACCACCTCCTCGTACGAATCGGACCCCATGACCGAGTCCTTGAACCATTTCAGGCAGAGACCCGCCGTCTCGTGGTTGTTGGCCACGAGGTAGGCGCCTGGGCGCAGGCCGGGCACGGTCGCCATCTGGTGAATCACGTCGGTGCGCTTGAAGGGCACCTCGCACGCGATCCACGAGGTCGTGCTGATCGTGATATGACCATCCCACGGCGCCACCGCGCCTGAGCCCAAGAATGCGGTGTGCAGATCCGGCACGCCGCATACGACAGGGACCGAGGGGATGCCGAGCTCCTTCCCCACCTCCGGCGTTACCGCGCCTAGCTCGCTGCCGGTGGGACGCAGCTCGGGCAGCCTACCCGGATCGCGACCGGAGCGTCTGACGAGCTCGGGCACGTACGCGGGCTTTGACCCCGGCCGGTTGTCCGTCAGCCACGACAGGATCATCGAAGCAGGCGTCGCGGCTATCCGCCCCGTGAGTCTCAATCCGAGGTAATCGAGAGGCTCGAGCAGGGTGCGCGTCCTCGCATAGACCTCCGGCTCGCAGTTGCGCAGGTACAGTTCGTGACCGAGCGGATCTGCGCCGTTCGGCGACGGCGCTCCACCGGTGAGCTGGACCCAGCGCAGGATGTTGCCCGGCGAGTAGCCGAAGACCGAGAGCTGTCCGCCCATCGCCTTCGCGGAGAACCGGCCGCCTCGCGTGTCCGACCACAGGAGGCAGTCACCCACCGGGCTGCCGTCCGCTCCCACCGGCACCGTTGATCCCCACTGGCCGGTGAGCCCGATGCCGGCCAGGTCGTCCGGCCGCACCGCGCCGCTCTCGAGCACCGACCGCACGCCTTCGTGGATCCTCGTCCACCACTCCGCGGGATCCTGGACGGCGCCCCCGTCGGGCAGGTAGCTCGTCTGGAGATGGCCGATCGCGTGGGCCAGCAGCTCGCCGCGCATGGACACCGCGCCTGTCTTGAGCCCCCCGGTGCCGAGGTCCAACGCGAGGATCCACGAATACGTCACGAAAGTGCGCCCTGCGCGCGCCCGGCCGTCACGAAAGTGCGCCCTGCGCGCGC
>DAITQH010000040.1:0-4549 GCA_036833175.1 Candidatus Dormiibacterota bacterium | reverse complement strand
ACGAAAGTGCGCCCTGCGCGCGCCCGGCCGTCACGAAAGTGCGCCCTGCGCGCGCCCGGCGCCCATGCTCAGGCCCTGGCCTCGGTGGGCGCCACCTCATACATCGCGTCGAGCGCGGCGGTGAAGAGCGTGTTCAGGATCTCGTTTCCTTCCGGCGTCCCGCCCAGCCCGTACAGCGCTCCGCTCTTCGGTTCAGCCCGGGCGGGATGCTTGGCGTACTCGACCGCGTCGCGAAGGTCGGCCAGGAAGGCATCAACCACGCCGAGAGCCGTGTTGGGTCGCGTGACGCAGAAATGCAGCGCCGCCGGCAGCTGGAGTGCGTTGAGCCGCCAACCCTTCGCGACCAGGTGGTCGTTGACGTGATAGATGTTCAACTCCGGCGAGCGGAATGCCACCAGAAAGGTGGGGTCCCCGATGACCTCCAGCTCGGGGATCTCGTCGATCCCGTGGCGTATCGCGGCTGCGGTCTCGAAAATCTTCTTCGCAACGTCGAGGTAGCCCCGCTCTCCCAGGCTCACCATGGAGGCCCACGTCGCAGCCACGATTCCGCCCGAGCGGCTGCCGGAAAGTCCTGGCGAGAAGTAGATGCCGCCCGGCCAGTCAGTGAAGTTGAAGTACTGGTACTGGCGCAGGCCGCTGTTCCTGTACAGCAGGACCGACGTGCCCTTGAGCGCGTAGCCGTATTTGTGTGTGTCCGCCGAGATGGAGGTCACGCCTGGGACCCGGAAGTCGAAGCGCGGAATCTTGTAGCCGAGCCGCTCTCCCCAGGGGAGGATGAAGCCGCCCAGGCAGCCGTCGACGTGCAGGCCGAGGTCGTGCTCGAGCGCGATCTCGGAAAGCTCTTCAATGGGATCGATCAGCCCGTGCGCATAGTTCGCAGCCGAACCGACCAGCGCGACAGTGTTCTTCGTGATGTGATCGCGAATCCAATCGACATCGGCCACCCAGTCTTTGGTAAGCGGCGCCTTGAGGATCTTGATGCCGAGCAGGTGGCCCGCCTTCTCCAGCGCAACGTGTGCGGTGACCGGGATGATCACCTCGGGCTCGGTGATCCCCTTCTCGGCGCGGCCGCGGTCGCGGTACACGAGCATCGGGTTGATCAGGCTCTCGGTCCCGCCAAAGGTCACGACGCCACACGGCTCTTCGGCGTGAAGCATGGACGCGGTCATCGCGACGATCTCCGCCTCCAGCTTGGTCGCGCTGGGATACATGTCCCGCTGCAGCACGTTCGCGTGAGCGAACAGCTTGAAGGCTTCGGTCAGGAACGCGTAGTGATCGTGGCCGCCGTGGTAGATGGAACCGGAAACCCGGCCGAGGTCGGCGATCCGGTCCTCTTCGTGGGCCATCGTCGCAAGCTCGTCGAGGATGCTCTGGTGATCCCTTCCATCCGGCTCGAGCCGCTCATAGGTCTTGAAGCGCGCGCGGTAGGGATAGAAGTCGATGAGCGAACCGTCGTCGTCCTCGGCACTCATGGCGCCGAAAGCTTAGGACGGTTCAGCTATGCGACGCGGCGGACCCTCTCGCTCCAGCGCTCGTCGATACGGCGTGCCTTGTAGATCAACAGCGCAGCCACCCAGGCCAGCACGAACGCCGCGACGATGACGTACCCGGCGCGCCCGATGAGGTCGAATCCCGCGATGGCGGAAAACACCCCGCCCTTCAAACCGAAACCCTGGATAAGCGCCTGCATGAGCTCGATCGTGCCGATGAACAACGCGACGAACACCGAGAGGCTCGTCATCGTCAGGTTGTAGAAGACCTTGCGGATGGGGCTCGTAAAAGCCCACGAGTAGGCCTTGGCCATGAAAGCGCCGTCGGCGGTGTCCATCAACGACATGCCCGCGGCGAAGATCAGCGGGAGCGCGATGACCGCGACGAACGGCAGGCCTTTGGCCGCGGCGCCCGCCGAGATCGCGAGGATTGCGACCTCCGAGGCCGTGTCAAACCCGAGCCCGAAGAGAAACCCGATCGGATACATCTGCCAGCTGTGCCGGATGACGCGGAACAGGCGCCCGAAGATCCGGCTCATCAAACCGCCGGCCGTGAGGTCGAGCTCGAGGGACTGCTCGTCGTATCCGCCCGCCTTGAGCCGCCTGTAGACGCGGACGATGTCGAGCAGGATGACCAGGTTCAGCACGCCGATCAACACGAGGAATCCCCCCGACACGACCGTGCCCAGCATCCCGCCGACGACGCGGAGCTGTCCCCCGCCTCCAGCGACTCCGTCGACGATCCACTTGACCGTCAGCCCCAGGGCCGCGGCGATGATGAAGACAACCGTGGAATGTCCAAGCGAGAAGAAGAAGCCGACGCCCAGCGGCTTGCGCCCGTCGTGCAGCAGCTTGCGTGTCGTGTTGTCGATGGCCGATATGTGGTCGGCGTCGAAGGCGTGCCTCAGGCCGAACGTGTAGGCGAGACCGCCGAGGGCGAGGATCGTCGGCTGCCCGCCGGCGACGGCGAAGAGCAGGCCCCAGCCCGCGACATGCAGCAATCCGACGGCCCCGAAGAAACCCGTTAGGCGCCGGCGTTCCCCGCGATCGAACGAGTCCCGCACCAGGGCGCCCAGAGAAGCCACGGTGCGAGCCTAACGCTTGTTGCGACTGAGTCGCAACTTCGTATTCGGATCTTCTCTCGCCATGTGCGACTCCTTCTCACCACGAGCAGCCAGGGCCCCCCGGGTCTACGCTTCGCGGATGGACCTCGACAGCCTCCCACCCCAGGTGCGATCGGTTCTCGGCGTTCTCGCTCACGCGGTTAACAGCCGCGAACCGGCCATCCAGGCCACCGTCGAGCAACTGCGGACAAAGCATCCGAGCTACGACAATCATCAACTGGCGCTGGCCTTCATCCGTTCCACGCGGCGCCGAGTCGCCGCGACCGGCGCCTTGAGCGGCGCCGTGTCGATCGTGCCCGGCCTTGGCACTCTGCTCGCGATCGGCACCATCACCAGCCAGACGCTCTACGCGCTCGAGCAAGAGGTCGAGCTCGTGCTCGGCATCGCGATGATCTTCGGCCACGAGCTCGGCGACTCCGATGAGCGCGTGATCGAGGCGCTGGTTGTCGTCGGCATCACCTCTGGCGCCGTCAAGTTGCGCGAGAACGTGTTGGTCGCGGGCGGGGAGCGGATCGCCATCGCCGCGTTCAGGCACCTGCCCACCCTCCTGATCACGCACGGCGGTGGCCGCGTGTTGACACGGATCCTTGCCCGCTTTGCGACCTCGGGCGCGGCGAAGGTTGCGGCGCGCGTGGTTCCGCTGGGAGTAGGTGTCGCCGTGGGCGCCGGCTTCGACTGGATTGCTGTGACGGCGTTGGGCCGGGCCGCGATGAAGTACTACGGTCCCGGCGGTGCCGGCGCGCGCCCCCTGCTACTTGCTCCCAAAGATTCCTCGGACGTCGAACTCGGCGGCTGAGGCGATCTGGTCGAAGCTGCACTTGCGCGGAGGCTTGTCGGTGCGCCAGCGCAGAAAACGGGTCGCGTGGCGGAAACGCTCGCCTGCCTCGAGCTTGTCGTAAGCGACCTCGCACACCAGCTCCGGCCGCACCGCGACCCACTCCGCCTCCTGTTTGCCGCGCGACCACCGGCTGGGCC
The DNA here is from genome assembly GCA_036833175.1 of Candidatus Dormiibacterota bacterium. Lineage (GTDB taxonomy): Bacteria > Chloroflexota > Dormibacteria > Dormibacterales > Dormibacteraceae > Palsa-870. The sequence goes on along the minus strand of DAITQH010000040.1, from coordinate 960 downwards.
CGCCCGGCATGCGACCGGGATTCGCCTTCCACTCCGACTCGGGAATCTCGGTGGTCAGGGGCTTGAGCTTGGCGATCAGCTCCTTGCGCTCGGCTGCGCTGAACGAGGACGTGTGTCCGACATAGTGCATGGTGCCCTTCTTGTCGTAGAGGCCGAGCAGAAGCGAGCCGAGGCTCATCCCGTCGTTTGATTTGCGCCACCCGATGACCACGCAGTCGGCCGTGCGCTGATGCTTGACCTTCACCCACAGCCGCTTGCCCGGGACGTATGCGCCTTGCCACGACTTCGCCATCACGCCGTCGAGGCCGGCGCCCTCGAACTGCTCGAACCAGCTCTGGGCCGTGGCGTGGTCCCGCGTGTAGGGCGTCAGGAAGATCGGCGGCTTGACTCCTTTCAGAAGCTTCTCCAACCGCTTGCGGCGCTCCCCGAGCGGTTCCTTGCGCAGGTCTGTCGAGCCCTCCGCCAGGAGGTCGAATGCGATGAACCACGCGGGGGTCGCCTCGCTCAGCATCCGCACCCGCGAGTCGGCCGGGTGCACCCGCTGCTGCAGCGCGCCGAAGTCCAGGCCGTTCCTGGCGACTACGACGAGCTCGCCGTCCAGGACGAGCTGCTTTTCGCGTAGGCCCCGGAAGGCCGGCAGCACCTCGGGGAAGTAGCGGGTCATCGGCTTGGCGCCCCGACTGATCAGAGCGACCTCGTCACCGTCCCGGAAGACGAGCGTGCGGAACCCGTCCCACTTCGGCTCGTACTCCCAGCTGTCGCCCTTCGGGATGCCGTCGGCGGGCGCGGAGAGCATCGGCTCCATGTCGAGCGGAATCCGCAGTTTCAGCTGATTTATCCCCAGGTGTCTATATCTTGTGGACGGAGCGACCCTGTGCTACCATATCGGCGGCCGGTAACCCGGCCCCCAAATTCGACTTCACGCCCCCACCCCAGCCTTGGGAAGCTCGCGCAAGCGGG
>DAITQH010000039.1:15885-19707 GCA_036833175.1 Candidatus Dormiibacterota bacterium | reverse complement strand
GAACCTCCACGCCCTTTCGGGCACCAGCTCCTAAGGCTGGCGCGTCTGCCATTCCGCCACGCCGACTTACCGAGCGAAAACGATAGGTCTTGTCCTGCCTAAAAGTTCTCGATCTCGACCGGCTCGATCCTGTCAGCAGTATCGAAACCGAAGATCCGCGATAGGAAGTACATCTCGCCCTCGATCGAGCGGCGGATGTTCTCCTCCCGGCGGAACCCGTGCTGCTCACCCTCGAAAGGCACGTACGCGTAAGGCAGGTGCTTCTTCTCGCAGACTGCGACGAACTCCTCAGCCTGGCTCGGCGGCACGATCTTGTCCTCGAGGCCCTGGAAAAGAATCACCGGAACCTTGAGGTTGTCCGCGAAATGGACCGCGGAGCGATCCCGATACAGGTCCGCTCGTTCCGGATACGGCCCGACAAGCGTGTCGACGTAATGGGCCTCGAACTTGTGAGTCTCCTTGATGAAGAGGTCGAGATCCCCGATTCCGAAATGGCTCGCGCCCGCGTTGTAGAAAGCACGCTTGGTCAGCGAAAGGAGGACCGTGAATCCGCCGGCGGAACCACCGGTGATCGAAACGCGCTCTCCATCGACGAGACCCTGCGCGACGAGATACCGCGCGGCGTTGATGCAGTCATCGACGTCGACGACGCCCCAGTTGCCGTTGAGTCGCAGCCGGTACTCGCGACCGTAGCCGGACGATCCGCCGTAATTGACGTCGACGACGGCGATGCCGCGACTGGTCCAATACTGGTACTCGAACGCGTAGGTCGGTCCGCCGGACGCGGTCGGCCCACCGTGACAATGCACCACCAGAGGTGGCTTCTCGCCCTGGGGCGCGTCGAAATCCTGGTTCTTCGGTGGGTAGTAAGTCGCGTGAGCGGTGAGCCCGCCCTCGGTCGGAAATTCGATTGCCTTAGGGATGGTCAGGTGGCCGGAATCGACGTGCGCGACGTTGGACACTCTCACGACCTCCTGCGCGCCGGTGTCGAGGTCGACGGTGAGAACGCGCTCCGCGAGAGTGGCCGATGCGGCGAAGAACGCCACCTTCCGGCCGCTCGCCTGCACGTTGTGCAGGCTCGTGTAAAAGAGCTCGACCGGCTGCAGCGCTCCATCGTTCACGCCGATCAGGCCAACCTTTGTGCCACCGGGCTCGGAGTAGAGACAGACGATCTCGTCAGGGCCCGAGAACGCGTAGAAGCTCATGCCGAACACCCACTGTGGGGCGCCGAACTCCGCCGGGCGCTGGCAGAGCGGCTCGTCACCCTCTCCTCGCTCGCGGTAGAGATTCCACCAGCCGCTGCGATCGGACACGAAATACAGGTCGCCCGCGGGCGACCATTCAGGCTGAAGCACGGACTCGGTTTCGTTTCCGGCGACCTTGCGCGTCGAGGTCACGTGGCCGTCGCGATCGAGCTCGCCCACCCAGAGCTCGCTTCCGTCCCACGGCATGTTGGGGTGGTTCCAGGTCGTCCACGCCAGCCGATTGCCGTCTGGACTCAGCTTCGGAGACGAGTAGAAATCGTTGCCCGAAGCCACCGTGATCGCATCGCGACGGCCGCTTGCGTCAAGTCCCACGATCGAGTTGACGGCCTCGCGCGCAGTATTGGTGTGGTCTTCACGCACCGCATAGAGGCGATCGCGGCGGTCGTCGACGACCATGTCCGCGTGCCGCACATCCTCGGACGGTGTGATCGGTCGGGGCTCTTTGCCCGCGTCCTGGCGGTACACCCGCTGGTCGGAGTAGTTCGTGAACCACACGGTGCCTCCGCTCACAGCGAAATGGCCGCCGCCATATTCGTGGACGCGCGTGCGGGCATTGAACCCCTGGGGCGTGACGTCGCTGACCTGGCCGACAGGATCGCGCCTGCAGACGACGATGCGCCCGCCGTCGTCAGGACGGAGCTCCGACCAGTAAAGAGTTTCGCCGTCCCAACGAAGCATCTGGTTGCGCATGTGCACGGTGCGCTTCAGAAGCATGTCGACGGTGATGGGGGAAGCCCAGGATCCGTATGGCGCGGTGGTGCGCGGGCTCACGATTGCGGTCGTCTGACGATCAGCGCGTCGCCCTGGCCGCCGCCGCCGCACAGCGCCGCACCGCCGGTGCGGAGGCCGCGCCGCTTGAGCTCGAGGGCGACTGTCAGCACGAGCCGCGCGCCGCTGGCTCCGATCGGATGTCCTAGCGCCACCGCTCCGCCGTTGACGTTGACACGCTCCTCGTCCAACGCAAGCATCCTGCTCGCGTTGAGCGCGACAGCGGCGAACGCCTCGTTGATCTCGACCAGGTCGAGGTCGCTCGCGTCGAGGCCGGCCTTCTTCAGCGCGTTGCTGAGCGCGAGCGCGGGAACCGTGTGCAGCCAGGAGAACCGGTCCGCGCTCATGCCATGGGCGACTATTTCCACGAGCGGCTCGAGGCCCCGCTCCCGGGCGCGATCCGCCGACATGACGACCACCGCGGCGGCACCGTCTGAGATCTGCGATGCGTTTCCCGCGGTGATCGTGCCCTCCTTGGTGAACGCCGCGGGCAGCTTGCCCAGCGCCTCGACGGTCGTGCCGGGCCGAACCCCCTCGTCGCGCGCCACGCTGACCGCGTCCCCGCGCTTTTGAGGGAGCGCCACAGTGACAACCTCGTCGGCCATGACGCCGCTCTCCCAGGCCCGCTCGGCTCGCTGGTGAGACCGCGCGGCCCACTCGTCCTGCTCCTCGCGCCCGATCTCGAGCTCGCGGTTTACCTCGTCCGAGCCCTCCCCCATGTGCTGGTCGGTGAAGGTCGACCACAAGCCGTCGTGGACCATCGAGTCGACCATTTGCGCGTCTCCCAACCGCGCTCCGAATCGTGCCTTCGGAACGAGGTAAGGAGCCTGTGACATGGACTCCATGCCGCCCGCCACGACGACGTCTACCTCCCCGGCGCGGATCAACTGGTCCGCCAGGGCGATCGCGTTGAGGCCGGACAGGCAGACCTTGTTGATGGTGATCGCCGGGACCTCTTGCGGGACCCCCGCTTCGATCGCCGCCTGGCGGGCGGTGATCTGCCCTGTGCCGGCCTGCAGGACCTGGCCCATGATCACGTAGTCGACTTCGTTCCCCGCCACACCGGCCCGGCTGAGCGCCGCCCGGATGGCGTGCGCCCCGAGGCTCGTGGCGGGGACGTCCTTGAATGCGCCCCCGAACTTGCCGAAAGGAGTGCGCGCTCCCGCTACTATCACGGATGCCATTAGGCCAGTCTAAGGAGGCTAGGGGGACGGATGAGAAATGCTTTGCTGGCTGTGGATCTCCAGGCCGATTTTGTCCAGGGCGGCAGCCTTCCCGTGCCCAACGGCATGCCTGTCGCCGCGATGATCGCCAGGCACATCCGCCATTTCAAGACGGAGTACCAGTTTGTCGTGGCCTCGCGCGACTACCACGAGGATCCCTCCGACCACTTTTCCACCACGCCGGACTTCTTGACGACGTGGCCGCCGCACTGCGTCATCGGCACCCCCGGCGCGGCTTTCGTTCCCCCCATCGCCAACCTCGTGCGCGAGAAGCTGATCCAGTGCATCGTTAGCAAGGGACGGCACAACGCTGCTTACTCGGCGTTCGAGGCGTTCGACTCGCGCGGCCACGGACTGCTCGACGTCCTGAAGGAAGAGCGCATCGACCACATCGACGTGTGCGGGATCGCCACCGATTACTGCGTGCGGGCGAGCGCCCTCGATGCGCGCCGGAATGCTTTCCAGGTGCGCCTCCTGGTCAACCTGTGCGCGGCAGTCACCGAGGCGACCGGCCTGCAGGCGATCGAGGAGATAAAGGCGGCCGGTTGCCAGGTCCAGGCGGCTAC
>DAITQH010000039.1:0-15785 GCA_036833175.1 Candidatus Dormiibacterota bacterium | reverse complement strand
CCGTCGTATTTGAAGGAGACGTTCAGGCGGATTCGGTACGTCGTCACCTTTCCGTTCTCGATGGTGAGGTCCTGCCTCACCACCTCGGCCACGCGAAGGTCGCGCAGCGTCTTGGATGCGGTTTCGATGGCGCCTTTGGCGGCCGCCTCCCAGGACTGGCTGCTGGTCCCCACAAGCTCGGTCACCCGGTAAACGCTGTCGGCCATGGCCCCCTCCTTATCAGTGAGCTGACTTGATCCCTACGTCGCCATTCTCGCGCGGTCGAGCTTGCGGAGGTCCGGAAGCGCTTCCGCGATCTTTTCGGCGAGCGCCACTGGCGAGTCCCCGCGCAGGTACATGACCTGCTCGGTCACCCCCAACTCGAGATATTGCGCCGACAGCTCGAGGAGCTGATTCCGGCTCTCGCCGTCCCAGCCGAACTGGATCGACCGCCGGATCTCCGAGACCTCGCGGCCGACGCTTCCGCAGGCCTCCTCGAACATCGGGATGAGCTCCTTCACCCGGTCGGGGTCTCCTCCGGCGATGTTCCAGACGTCGCCGTATCGCGCCACCAACCGCAGCGTGCTCGGACCTGATGCCCCGATCCAGAAGGGCGGGTGGGGTTTCTGGATGGGTTTCGGGTTGGCAATCGCGTCCTTGAAGTGGTAGTAGCGGCCTTCGAACGTGGTGCGCTCCTCTGTGAAGAGGGACTTGATGATGCGCAGCGACTCGCTCAAGCGGCCGACCCGGTGATCCAGGCCCTCGAACCCGTACATCTCGTGCTCGATCTCCGCCCATGCGGCGCCGATGCCGAACTCCAGCCTTCCGCCGGACAGGTGGTCGACGGTCACCGCCTCTTTGGCCAGCAGCGCCGGGTTCCGATACGTGTTGCCGGTCACCAGGCAGCCGATACGCACGCGCTTGGTCGCCTCGGCCATCGCGGCTTGAAGGGTCCAACCCTCATAGATCGGGCGGTCGGGGCCGCCGCCGCCGATCGAGGCCAGGTGGTCGAAGTCCCACACATGATCGAAGCCGGATTCGTCGGCGATGCGCCACACGGCGCGCAGGTCCGCGATAGTCGTGTCCTGACCGGAATTCTTGAGCCCGAAGCGGAGTGGATATGTCATTTGAATACCTCAGTGAAAGCGCGTCGGCTTGACGCGGATGGCGACGTGGTACTGGTCGGAAAAGACCTTCGGAGTCCAGTCGAAGCCCTTGATCTGCTCTCGGTACTTTCGCACGTAGTTGGGGACCTTGTAGGCCGGAGGCTGCTTCGGATCGATCTTCGCTGTGCCGTCGATGCGCACCACGTCCTCTCCCACCGGGTCGGTGTTGAGGTGCAGGGCGACGTTGGGGTTGGCCTCGATGTCGCGCACCTTCTGGCCGGGGACCGCGTAGATCAGGAACGACTTGCCGTCTTCCCAACAGAACCACACCGGGACCACGTGCGGGTGCCCGTCCCGGCCGACGGTTGCGATCCAGATGACGAGCTCTCGCTTGAGTCGCGTCTCGACGTGCTTGGCGGGCACAGCTCTAGTTTGCGACTTTCGAGATCGTGGCAAAGTAGAGGCGATGGCTAAGACTGACGTGACCAAGAAGACCGAGGCCGAGTGGAAGCGGGACCTGACTCCTGAGCAGTTCCACGTGCTGCGCGAGAAGGGCACCGAGCGACCCTTTACCGGCGAGTACTGGGACACCAAGACGCCGGGCGTCTACCTGTGCGCCGGCTGCGGATCCAAGCTGTTCGAGTCGGAAACCAAGTTCGACGCGCACTGCGGCTGGCCAAGCTTCTACGCGCCGGCTGAGGATGCCCCGATCGCGGAGCACGTCGACGGCAGCCTCTTCATGGTCCGGACCGAGGTCACCTGCGCGAGCTGTGGCGGTCACCTCGGGCACGTATTCGACGACGGGCCGCAGCCGACTGGCCTTCGCTACTGCATCAACTCGGTGTCCATTAAGCTCGAGCCGGAGAACGGCTCGGGCAAGCTCGAACCGGAAGTAGACGCGGGTTAGACCCCGATCGGGTCCCTGACGAGGATGACAGTGGTCCTGCCGGGGTAGTAGTCGCGCTCGATGATCAACGTGCGGGTGATCATCGTGCCGATGCCCAGCGTTTCACGTAGGCGGGCATCCTCCCACGGGAAGACGTACTCCTCCATCCGGCGGAAGGCGGATTCCAGGTCCGGCACGATCTTCTGACTGCCGATCACCAGGATGAGCCGGCCCGCGCCAGATGCGTAAGGGCCGATCTGGCTTCCGCTCGCCGAGGTGACGACGAGCTGTCCCGTCTCGGTGACGGCCTGGACGCTCCCGAGCATGACGTCCGGAGCCGCGCCCAGCTTGCGGATCTCGTGCGCTTGCGCCCGGCGGTCCATCTTCAGAGTGCGCTTGCGGATGAAGTCGAAGTTCTCCGACTCCATGAGCTCCTTGAACACACCCGCGTCCTCGAGGCTCTTCGACTTTCCCGAGTGGACCTGCGCGCCCTGCGGGATGCGCTCCATCACAGCTGCCTTGGCGTCCGCGGCCGAATCGACGATCACGACTTCAAAATTTCGATTCCGAAGGTTAGCTGCCAGCGATTCGATGTCGGCTTCGGTGGCGGGCGCGGAAAAGTTCAGCGTTTGTGTGTCCATCTCTCGCTTGAATAGTTGCTTTCGCAACTATATTCCTAGCTTTTGCGCGACTTCAGCAGCTTTCGGACGATCGGGCTCGGCTCTTTGGGCTGCCACGCCCGGTAGGCCTCGCGCACCGGGACAGGCCATTCGATGTCCAGGTCGACGCGTGTGCCGGAGGTCGATGCTCCGGCCAGCACGCGCAGCGCAACCTCGAGCGTGCGCCGCTGCATCGACTTGTCGTGCGGCATCCCGAAGGCGTGGCCAAAGGGAAACTCGACGCCGACGATGCGCGGCGCGCGGCGCTCCTCGGCGACCGACGGCATCATCGTCACTGTCACCGTAGGGATTCCCGCCGCCTCGATCCATCGTGCCAGCACGGGCACGTTCGCGCAGCAGTCTGGTCAAGCCGGAGCAAGGATGAGACCGTCGGCCACCTGGTCGCGCAGATGGGCAACGATCGCGGGCGCCGTTTCATCTTTCCAACCCTCAAGGCTGTGCTCCTGGAAGCCCATCACCGAGAAGTGCTCCGCCACGGCGCCGCCGATCACGCCTTCGCTTGAAAGGCTGCTCAGCAGGTGCATCGGGAGAGCGATCTCCGGATCGGCCAGCAGGTCCTCGTCATTTATATGTAGGTGCGCGACGCCGATGCTTGGGGCGGCGGCCTCGGCCGGGATCGCGCGCCAGCTCGGGTCGCCCCATTCGGGATTGGCCTGCTCGCGATCCAGGTCGAACGCCGCCTGCGAGCCCCGCACGAAAAGCCCGGCCGACGTGAGGAGCGCGATGCGCGATTCGGCCAGGCGTTTCTCGAACGGCGCCCACACCGCCTCCTCCTCTCCCGGGAACGGACCGCGTCCTTCGTAGAGCGGCCGGAAGGTTCGCGGCAGGAACTTGAAGCTGTCGACGAGCACCCTACGAGTCCAGGAGCGTGCCGGCGATCACAGGCCTGACGGAGCCTCCCACTTCGATTTGGGACGGTATCTCTTCCGAGTCGCGGTAGGTGAGCTCGATGTGGACGAAGCTCTGACGGCCCATCTTGGTCCCCTGCTCGCTGACGATCTCGACCTTCTGCGCTCGGGGCACCAACCCGTACTTCACGGCAAATCCGCCGAGCGGGCCGCTGCCGGATCCGGTCGCCGGGTCCTCAGGAATGTCCAGGGAGAACATGCGGCTGTAGAGGCGGTTGCCGCCGACCGGGGCGAAGATGAATGCGCCAAAGGCTTCGGTAGCGTCGAGGACCTCGCTCAGCAGGTCCAGGTCAGGCGCTGCCTGGTCGACCGCGCGGGCGTCGCGGAGCCCAAAAAACAGAAACGGGTTTCCAGTGGTCGCCATCTGGACTGGAACCTCGGGCAGCAGATCGGCTTCGGTAAGACCGATCGCTTCGGCGGCTTGACTGCGCCGCCGCTCCACCCGGCCGAAGGTGAGCTTGGGGTGCGTCATCCAGAACGTAAGGCCACCGGGGCCCTTGACGCCCCGGACCTTAACCGGTCCCACGCTCTCTTCGAGGACGAACTCCAGCGAGCCGCCGGGCACGAGGCCCTCGGTGGAAAGCACCCAGGCGGTGCCCACCGTCGGATGGCCGGCAAAGGGAAGCTCGCTGGCCGGCGTGAAGATGCGCACCCTGGCCGCGTGAGCTGGATCGGCCGGCGCCATCACAAATGTGGTCTCGGAGATGTTCATCTCCTTGGCGATTCTCTGCATGACGTCTTCCGGGATGTCGTCCGCGTCCAGCACGACAGCGAGCTGGTTGCCGGCCAACGACTTCTCCGCGAACACATCGACCGTGAGGATGCGGTGTGCTTTGCTCATGCCTTCATGACCAGGCAGGTGGTGGTTCCGTGCGCAAGCAATTTCCCGGTGCTCTCGGCGACCAGGCGCCCCTCCGCGGTGGCAACCCTCCCACCGCGAACGAGGACCTTGCCCTCGCAGCGCACCCGACCGGTATCGAGGGTGATCGGGCGAACGAAGTTAACGCTCGTCTCCAGGCTCGTATAACCCTCTCCGGCCACGAGCGTCGATTGAACCGCGCAGCCCATCGCTGAATCAAGCAGGGTCATCGCATAGCCTCCATGCACCACGCCGATCGGGTTGTAGTGGAACTCGGCCGGCTGCCCGACGAAGACGGCTCGCCCCTCCTCGACCTCCGAGCCAGTGAAGTCAAGGGTCGCCGCGATAGGAGGTGGAGGCAGCTTTCTTTCGAAAACCGCCTTGAGGTAGTCGAGCCCGCTGAGGCCCGCCCCGGCGTCACGCAACGCCATCGGGTCTTCCCAGCTGTACGTGCGGGATCGCTGGTTCACACTCATGAAAAAGCAGAGTAGACCGCCAGCATTCCAAGCACGGCGATCGCCAGGCCGCTGAACGTGCTGATGGCGCGCACCAACGCCGGGGTCATGCGATTCCGGAGCCGCGAGGCGGCGATCGCGAGCAGGCACCACCACGTGGCGGACCCGAGCAGGACGCCGGCAACCAGGACCGCCGGCCTGGCGAGCCCGCCCCCGGCGTCTAGCCCGAGGGTGGCGGCCAGCGCCGCGAACGAGAGGATCGTGGCCGGGTTCGTGATCGTCAGGCCCAGGGTCGAGGCATAAGGCCAGGCCGCCGCGAGTCACGGCCGGCGCCTGGGTGTCTTCGTGGCGGCGCTCAAGCAGGATCCGGGCGCCGAGCAGGATCAGCACCACCCCACCAACCACCGCGAGCGGACGCCTGCCGCTTGCGATCGCGGTCGCCACCGCGGCGACGCCGAAGGAAGCCACGGCGGCGTAGAAACCGTCGGCGGTCGCAACGCCCAGGCCCGAGACGATCCCGTACAGCCGGCCCCCGAGGAGAGTTCGCCTAAGGCAGAGGAAGGCGATCGGGCCGGGCGACGCGGCCACCGCGAAGCCGAGCGCGAAGCCGCGGAGCAGCAGGCTGGACACCGCGGTCTCTCATGCGCGGAATTGTATGAAACGTTTAACCCCGTCGCGCTACAGCCCAGACAGGCCACGACTAATAGCCGGGCCCGGGGCCTGTCGCCGCATGAAGGCCGGATTTACTCCGGCCGTCCCAGTCGTCCATATCAGCCACCGCGCGTGGTTAGGAGTAACCACTAAGGCAAGTCCCATCCATATACCGGAATGGGAGCGCCGGCCCTTAGCGATCCGTGGATGTCCAAGTCGAATGGGAATGAGGGCCGGGTCCCCTCGGCGCAGCCGACGGGCGATGCAATCAGTAGGTCCCAACCTCATCGCCGCTCTGCGCGCAGGCAAAACCATCCGGGTTTTGCCTCATATCTATATCGTGTTGTCGGGATGCGAGAGCCCTGATGCGGCGTCTCGTCACGCTCGGCGCGGTCGCCCTGGGACTCGTCGTGGCTGGGGTCGTGGGCCTGACCGCGTACCAGGCGCTTCATGCCCCGATCCCGGCCTCCGGCAACAACGCCCTCACACCCGAGAACTGCTCGCCGGGCCCATGCGCCGACGTGCAGGGCTACACGCTGTGGGTCTCCGACGTCAACGTGACGGGGGACCTGGTGAGCATGCAGGTCAAGTTCCAGAACTCGAGCACGTCCACCCACTCATCGCCTGAGGACCTGCAGCTGATCGATGCCAGCAGGCATTCATCGGGCCTCGTCACCGATGCAGCCGGCTGCAACACCTGGACCCGACACGAGTTCGCCAACGGCGCGATGTTCGGGCCGATCAACATCTGCTTCCGCGTCGGCAGCGCGACCCGCCCGTTCATTCTCAAGTGGTCGCCCGACCTCGGCCTTTTCTGCTGCGAGACCGACATCAAGATCCCCTGATCAGACGCATCGCCAGGTCAGGTCGATTGGTGATCAACGTACTCACCCTGGGGTCAGCAAGGTAGCGCGCCATGCTGGGCTCGTCGTCGACGGTCCACACCCATGCCGGGAGGCCGTGGCTCGCGCAGTAGCGAAGCATGGACAAGTCCGCGAGCTGCTGGTGGACCGCGACGAAATCAGCCCGCGAGCGCTCGAGCCGGGCTCGCGGGAAGAGCTCGCTGAGCCGCATGCGAAGCTTCAGCCACGGTGCGAGCCCGCGGACGTCATCGCCGATGGAAAGCCCTACGCGCACTTCTGGGTACTCCTGTTTGATGGCACGGATCTCATGCTCCCCGGAGGTGATCACAAGCCTTTCGACAGGACAGCGGTCGAGTGCGGCGCGAACGACCTCAGCCTCGTAGCCGGGCTCCTTGAGGTCGAGGTGGAGTCCGACACGGCCTGCTGCGACGTCGAGCAGCTCATCGAAGGTCATGGCCTCGGCTCCAAGCTCGTGAGTGAGCTCGCTGTAGGCAAACTCGCGAACGGCGCGACCCGAGGCCGTGCAGTCGTCGTGGCAGATCACGGTCACGCCATCGCGGGTCCGGCGCACGTCGAACTCGACGAAGTCGACACCGAGCTCGATCGCGCGGCGGTATCGCTCCGCGGCCGTTTCACCAGCCGCGACCTGTCCCCCCCGATGTGCGCTGACCAGGGGTCTCATGTCGGAAAAGCTTCGCACGCATGTTGCGGTCCCCACTCCCAGCCACGGACACTTAGCGGGTGATCGCGCTGCATCCGACTGTCGTCGTCAGCGGAGCCACGGGCGCGGTGGGATCGGCGACGGCGGCCGCCCTCGCCCGGCGCGGGACGCGCGTCGTCTTGATGGCTCGCCCGTCCGAGCGACTGGACGCGCTGGTCGAGCGCCTGGGCGGCGCCGACAACCGCATCTCCCAGGTGCCGGTCGACCTGGCGTCGATGCGGTCGGTGCGCTCTGCGGCGCGCGAGCTCAACCGCGCCGGCGGGCGGATCGACGCCTTGTTGAATGTCGCTGCGGTCTTCGTGACGACTTATCACAAGACGCCGGACGGGTTCGAGCTGATGCTCGCGACCAACTACTTCGGACCCTTTCTTCTCACCAACCTGCTGCGCGACCGATTGCTTGGTGGCGGGCGCGTGATCACTGTGACCGCGCCGTCGACAACGCGCGTCAACATGGAGCGTCTCTTCTCCAAGAAGGACTTCGACGCGATGCATACCTTCGGCGCCACCAAAGCTCTTGACCTGATGTTCACGTTCGAGCTGGCGCGGCGCGCAAAGCGTTGGGACGTGCGGGCCAACGCATTCCATCCAGGCCTGGTCCGCTCAATGCTCATGCGCGGCGCACCGCGGCCCATCCAGATCGTCGCGCGGCTCATCTCGCGGCCGCCGAAGCGCGCGGGGGAAGACCTGGCCGACCTCGCCACCTCGGCGACGCACGCCGGGACCACCGGCTGGTTCTTCAAGGGGACCCGCCAGATGGAACCACCCAAGACTGTCACCGACGAGGGCGCGCAGGCGAACCTGTGGCGACGCACCGCGGAGCTCGTTGAGATGGAGATCGGGGGATTTTAGGACGCTCTAGAAGGTCACACCTTCTTCACACCCTGCTCACAAGTGCCGGGAAAGATGAACGTCAGTCGTCAATCTCGTTCACAAGGAGTGGTTCACATGAGACGCGGTTTCGGTTTGATCGGATTGGTGGCCACGGCCATCCTGCTGACCATCGTTGGGGTGATCGCCTATAACGTCGGGTGGTCGGATGGAGCGGCAACGCACATCCCTGCGGGCGCCGCAGTGGCGCCGCCGTATTACTACGACTACGGCCCCCACTGGGGATTCGGAATCTTCGGCTTCTTCTGGTTCCTATTCGTCGTGTTCATCCTGTTCGTGCTGCTGAGGTTCGCGTTCTTCGGGCGCCGTCACTGGGGCGGCGGTTGGGGTGGCGGACGCGGTTACGGCCAGGGCCACGGGATGCCGCCCGGAATCGACGATCGCATGCAGGAGTGGCACAAACGGGCGCACGGCGAGCAGGCGCCGGCGCCAGGTTCAACGCCACCGCCACCTGACCAGCGCACGGTCTAGCACTTGACAGTAACTAGGATGGTCGCCGTGGCTCTTCTAGGGGTCCCCACGAACTCACGCCGTAGGCTCTGAGTTCGTGGGGTTAACCATCCTGGTGGTGGACGACGAGCCGCGGATCGTGCAGCTCGTCCGCGACTACCTCGAGCACGGTGGCTTCACCGTGCTCGTCGCGTCGGATGGCGCCGCCGCGCTCCGGACGGCGCGGACCGGCCGCCCCGACCTCGTGGTCCTCGACCTCGGGCTCCCTGGGCTCGACGGGCTGGACGTCGCGCGCGCGCTGCGGCGCGACGGGGAGGTGCCGATCATCATGCTCACGGCGCGGAACGAGGAGTCGGACAAGCTCGTCGGTCTCGAGCTGGGCGCAGACGACTACCTGACAAAGCCATTCAGCCCCAAGGAGCTCGTGGCGCGAGTGCGCGCCGTGCTGCGCCGAGCCGAAGGCTTGCGCTCACCCACCGACGTCATCCGCGTCGGCTCGGACGTCGAGCTGGACGGGCCACGCATGGAAGCGAAGTTCGCCGGCCGGCGCATCGATCTCACCAAGACCGAGTTCCAGCTTCTCTCCACGATGGCCAGGCAGCCCGGTCGCGTGTTCACTCGCGCGCAGTTGCTGGACGCGGTGCGGGGCGTCGCATTCGAGTCGTACGAGCGGGCGATCGACGCTCACGTCAAGAACATCCGCCGGAAGATCGAGCCGGACCCGCGCAGGCCGCACTACCTGCTGACGGTCTTCGGCGTCGGCTACCGGTTCGCTGAGCCCGCCGCCTGATGCAGCGCGGTTGGGGCCCCCCAACGCCCGGCCGCCGGCCTCCCTGGTGGCCGGAAGGCGAACCATTTCCGCCGCGGAGGTGGGGCCGGCGCGGACCTCCTGGATTTGTGCGGCGCATCGGGTGCTTCTTCGTAGCGATCCTGGCTTGCGCCGTGCTGGCCGGTGCGATGGTCGGAGGACTCATCGCGCAGCTCGGAGGCTGGCCCGTCGCCCTGCTTGCGCTGGTGCTCGTGCTGCTGCTGGTGATCGCCGTTTTCAGCGCGGTGCGGCGGATGACGCGTCCGATGACCCACCTGATCGACGCGGCGCAGCGAATCGAGTCGGGCGACTACACAGTCCAGGTTCCCGAGTCCGGGCCTCGAGACCTCCGCTCGGTCGCGCGAGCGTTCAACGAGATGTCCGCGCGGTTGAAGGCCAGTGACGAGGAGCGCCGCGGATTCCTGGCCGAGCTTGCACACGAGTTTCGCACCCCGCTCACAGTGATCCGGGGACAGGCCGAGGCCATCGGGGACGGCGTCTACCCTGGCGATGCCTCCCACCTCGCGCCAATCCTCGATGCGACCGAGACGCTGGACCGGCTGGTCGAAGACCTCAGAACGCTGGTGCTGACCGACGCGGGCAGTCTTGTGTTGCACAAAGAGCCAACCGACCTGGGCGCCCTCGCAGCCGACGCGGTGGAGTCGTTCAAGACCCAGGCGGACGCGGCGCACGTGACGCTGAGCTCCGATGTCGCCGCCAACCTCGAGCCCGTCGACCTCGACCCCGCTCGCATCCGCAGCGTGCTTGGCAACCTCCTGTCGAACGCGATCCGGCACACACCGTCCGGCGGTTCGGTCAAGGTCGCCGTCACCACGTCCGGCGACGGTGCAGCTCTGACCGTGACCGACACCGGTGAAGGCATCCCGGCAGAGCTCTTGCCTCGAGTGTTCGAACGTTTTGTGAAGGGGGCGAGCTCGCCCGGCTCCGGCCTTGGGCTGGCGATCGCACACGACATCGTCGCCGCCCACGGCGGCAAGCTGGAGATTCAAAGCACCAAGGGGTCCGGGACTACGGTCCGCTTGACGCTTCATACGAGCGCCGGTGAATAGCGGGGGGATCGCGTGGCGCGAGGCCGCCGGGCCGCCTGCGCCCCCTCGCGATGGGCTCCAGGAGATAGGAAACATGATGGCGTGCTTCGCCTTCTAAGGCGCACGTAGGCCCCCTCAATCTGGAATGATTTACCTTAGAAGTTGCCACGTCGTAGATCGAGGGGAGAGGAAGAAATGCGAGCCACGAAGGCTCCCGTCCGGGCGCGGCCGTCGCGTCCGCTCGAGGGCGAGAACCTCGACACCAAGCGTTGGGAAGACGCCCGCCACTGGATCAGCATCTACGCCGATCTCCTCGAGTTCAAGCGTGGGATCCTGGCCCGGATTAAGCGCGACGTCGCCAACCTTAGGCCGCCCGCCCAGAAGGCCGCCGCCACCGATCTCCAGATCATCGATTCGCAGATGCAGGGATACCAGGCGCGCCTGGACCTCTGGTACCGCCGGGTCTGGGAGCTGCAGGGGCTTTGGGTGGACCCGACCGGTCGCGTCATCCGCCACCAGGGCCACGAGATAAGCCTGACCAAGCGGGAGTTCCAGCTGCTCCAGTTCCTGCTGGATCACCCGCACCGCTTCTTCACGACCTCGCAGATCCTCGGCCAGGCATGGGCTGACCCGGCGCTCTTTCCTGAGGAGGTACGCAACTACGTGCGAAGGCTCCGCAAGATCCTCGTCGATCTAGGGATTCCCGCAGACCTAGTCAACAAGCCAGGTCGGGGCTACTCGCTGATATTTCGCATCCCGTAACGCGGCAGCGCCGCGTTTTGTGGAGCGGCCAATGTTGCTGATCTTTTTACGCCGGGTGCGTGATCCTTGCGTTTATGAAGAAAGACCAGGCCCAAAAAGCGCGGCCTGACATAACCGCAGCGGTGCGCGGGGGCGATTGGACCCAGCCCATGGATGGCGAGGGCGTTCCGGGCGACTCCACGCTGGAGCACGCCATCTACTGGCGCCAGGTTTATTCCGAGATCCTCGCGATGGAGGAGAAGGTGCTTGCGCGCATCCACCAGCTCATGGACACGCAATCGGACGAGGCCAAGCACGAGGTCGAGCTGACCAACGTACCCGTCGTCGTCGCCCAGGCCGAACGCTTCCGGCAGCGCCTGGGCTACTGGGATCAGCGGGTCGCGCAGCTCAACGGCAACTCCAACCACAAACCCTAACTGGACGCCGGGCGGCCAGTATGAGAGACTCTTGCCGAATTTGTTATGCCTGATCTCACAGTATTAAGAGGTGATTAATATGCGCCGCTCCCTAGTTTCGTTCGGCCTTGCTGCTCTTATCGTCCTAATCTGGCCGGCGACGGCGCTGGCGGCGACCGATCCCGGGCTGGCATCAGCTGGGAATTTCGCAGTGCTGGGCGCGACCACCGTCACGAACACTGGGCCAAGCTGGATCACGGGCCTACTCGGGGTGGCGCCCGGCAGTGCGGTGACGGGTTTCCCTCCCGGGGTGTCCGGACCGCAGCATTTGGGCGACTCGGTAGCCGGGATTGCCCAGACGGACGCGGGAATTGCGTACACCAACGGAGCTGCCCAACCATGCCCCGCAACGAACAATAAGACCGGCCTGAATCTCGGCGGCCAGACCCTGGTCCCGGGCGTGTACTGCCAGACCACGGCGCCGCCGTTCACCGGGACGCTGACCCTGAACGGCTCAGGCATCTACATCTTCCAGATCCTCCCAGCCACCACGCTGATCACTTTAAACGGTGCGAGTGTCTCCCTCATAGGGGGCGCTCAGCCATGCCAGGTCTTCTGGTTGGTCGGCAGCTCGGCAACCATTGCCCCGACGACCACCTTTGTGGGCACCATCATTGCTCAGCAGTCAATCGCCATGCAGACTAGAGCAACCCTCAACGGCAGAGCACTCGCGCTACACGGCGCGGTGACGCTGGACACCAACCGCATCATCCAGGCGGCCGGATGCGGCTTCTCCGCGCCACAGTTCGTCGCCCCGCCCGCCGGAAACACTTTGCCGGCCACGCTTGCGCCTTCCTCGCCGATCGCCGGCGTGCCTGTATTGCCTGGCAACACCGGTGTCCCTCTCGAGATGCAAGGTGAGTTTCCCTGGCTGCTACTGCTTGGCATCGGCGCCGGTGCGGGCGCAGCGGTCATGGGCCTGAGCAGCCGGAGGCGCCGCCGCCGGAACGCGTAGCGTCGTGTGGGGCCGATGGTGAACACCTGGCCGGCATTGCTTGGGCGTGTCCAGCTGTCGCCGCGGGTGCTTGGCGAGGTCGCGCTGGCGGTCGTGCTGGTCGCATCACTCACCTTTGCTCCGCGCGACAGCGCTCCCAGCTCCACTGACCAGGCCAGCCAGGTTGTTCGCTACCGGGCGTCGACCGTCGACCAGCCCTCGCTTGGGCTGACGCTTCCTGGTTTGCAAAACCTCGCAGGTTTGGCGTCCCTCAGCGGGCAGTCTGTCACCGCCAAGGCGCTCATACCGACGGCCGTGCCGGTGCAGCTGCTCATCCCGATTCTGAACGTCCACCGACCGGTGGAAGCGGTTGGGGTGAGCCGATATGGGTTCATGAACCTGCCCTCTAACGGATGGAACGCCGGTTGGTACAAGGGCGGATCGGTGCCCGGGGCTCCAGGAGACGCCATCATCGAGGGCCATGCCGGTTACCCAGACCAACCGATGCTCTTCGGCCATTTGAGCTCGCTCCACCGCGGCGACCAGATCGTGGTCGTTCTCGCGGACCAGAGCAAACGCCTGTTCGAGGTTGTTTCGATGACCACTGTGCCAGTTGGTGTAGCGCCGCCAGGAATGGGCGACGCAGCCGGAGCCCCACGTCTCACGCTCATCACCTGCACCGGCAGCTTCGACGCAACCCACTTCTCGTACTCAAGGCGACTGGTGGTCGAAGCGAGCTACGTAGGCCGAGTCTAAACAGCTCCCGGGCGCACCGGACTAAGTTGCTGACTTTGTTATGACCCGAGAGCGATCTTGATCGCAAAGAGGTGGACAAATAAATGGCAAATCAGCAACCGGATTCAGCACCAGTTCCCGCTCCCGCGCCGGCCCAATACGTCTCGACGCGGGAAGAGGGAAGGTACAACTTTCGCGCGACCGCCGTGGTGGGATTCATCGTCGGCATCGTCGACATCCTGATCGCGGCACGATTCCTCGGCAAGCTGCTCGGGGCATCGTCGGCATCGGCATTCGTCAACGGGATCTACCAGGTCAGCGGGGTCTTCGTAGCGCCCTTCACAGGGATCTTCGGCGACACCGGCAACAAGACCAACACGTTCGAGACGGCCTCCCTGGTCGCACTCGTCGTGTACGCCGTGATCGGTTGGGGCATCGTGGTCCTGATCCGGATCATGACCGCTCCCAAGGGCACCAAGCCGGCCTCATAGTGATGGATTTGCAGGATTTGAGGTCCTGGGGCAGGCACTGGAACGACGCGGCGCTCGAGCGCATCGCCGCGACGCTTCCCAGGAGCGCCCCTTCGCGCACGTGGCCCTTGCTGGGCATGCTGGCTTTGGGCCTGGTGGCGGGAGCCGCAATCGGCGGCTACGCAGTAACGCAGCGGTCCCAGATCAAGCGGCTCTCGGACTATGCGCACCGCATGGGCGACGAGCTGGCCGGCTCCGACAACGTCGATGACAACCCGGTCGCGGTAACGACCCACCGGTCAAACCACCGCCGCAAGGCGACCTCTGAGGTTTAGAAGCACATGGGAATACTGATTTTCATCATCGTCGGCGCGATCGCCGGTTTCGTGGCGAGCAAGGTGATCAGCGGCAAGGGCATGGGCCTGCTGTGGGACATCGTGGTCGGCATCCTGGGCGCGTTCCTGGGCGCATGGCTCGCCGGCCTCGCTGGACTTGGCGTAGACATGGGCACCTTCACGATCGGTGGACTGTTGTCGGCCTTCGTGGGCGCGGTCATCCTTCTCGCCGTGTTCCGAGCGTTGACCCACCGCGGACTGATTCACGCGTAGACACTCCCTTCCTTTAAGGGCCTCGTGGAACTTACTACCACGAGGCCTTTTCTTTGCGCTCGGTCCGCCCGTGCCAATTGGAGGATCCGGTCGCTGACACGGATCAGCCGTGGCTGCTCCTGATCGGTGGTGGCACCGGCAACTGCTGACGTGACAAGCACTCCGATCTCGATGGCTGGAGCTGGATGCGGTGGTGCGGGAGACGCCCACAGCCTCCGCCGCGGTGGACGGTGACCAACCCGCCAGGATCCTGTCAGCAACCTCCCTAGGAACTAAAAGCTAGGCCGGACCGGTCAGGCCGTCGCCTCGTGGGCGACCTTCGCCGGCTGGAGGATCCGGATGGTGTTGCCGAAGGGGTCGCGGACGCCCTGTCAGCCTTGCGAAGTCACTTGGATTCTCAGCGCGTGCGTCTTGTGGGTGGCAAGCTCAGTCCTCAGCTCACCGCTTTCTTCACGAGCGCGCCGATCCTTGCCTCGTCGGCGGCGGTCAACTTCGTCAGCGCGAAGGCGACCGGCCACACGGCGCCTTCGTCGAGGTTCGCTGCGTCGCTGAAGCCGAACGTCGCGTACCTCGTCTTGAACTTCTGCGCGCTTTGGAAGAAGCAGACGACCTTACCGTTCTTGGCATACGCGGGCATCCCGTACCAGAGTCTCGGCGAGAGGGCCGGCGCGCTGGCTTTGATGATCGCATGGAGCCGCTCGCCAAGGGCGCGATCCGGTCCCGGCATCCCGGCGATCTTCGCGAGCACGTCGCCTTCCCCGTCCGCCTTGTCCGCGGCCGCCTTCAGCTCTTGGACGCGCGCCTTCATCGCGCCTCGTTCCTCGTCCGTGAATCCCTTGAACGTCTTGCCGATCGCAGTGGTGCTCTTGGCGGACTTCTGCGTGGCCTTCGTTCCAGGTTTCCTCTCAGCCATAGCGTTTGCTGACCTCCTTGCGTGCGGCGCTGAGCCGTGGCCCCGACGTTACGGATCGGAGCCCCGTCTCTTACTTTAGGGGGTCGCCGTGCGCGAGCTCTGCGATCGCCACGGGGTTCTGCTCGTGTGGCCGGAGACTTTCGGACGGATTCCGCTCAAGGATCGAGTGCGGCTGACTGGGCCGAACAGTTGGCCACTCATCCCGAGCGCTGAGCGACGTTCAAGGTGGATGGACTAGGCCGTCGACGCAGGACGAACTTCTGCCGAAGATCGAAGAGAAAGCGGGAGACGGGGGTTGCCGTCCCTAGTACCAAACACCAAGTCGAATTCGTTTATAGGCTTCGAGATTGAATTAGAGTCGACCTGATGTTGGTGCGCAAACAGATCCTCGTTCCCGCTGCGCTGGACAAGAAGATCAGACAGCTGGCACAAAACAGAGGCATCTCCCAGAGCGCACCGATCGTCGAGGCGGTGGAGGCGTTATTTGGCGCCTCAGGTCAGATCGACCACCTCCTACCTTTCATCGGCATCATCAAAGGCGCACCGCCGAGGCTCTCCGAGTCTGTCGACGACATTTACCGCTGACGCTTGATTCGGAGCGCT
>DAITQH010000038.1:0-19968 GCA_036833175.1 Candidatus Dormiibacterota bacterium | reverse complement strand
TACTGGAGCTTCAATCCGCCGAGGATCCGAGGATCCACCACCGTGCGCATGCGGATCTCCTTGCCAAGGCGCTTCGAAAGCTCTTCCTCGACCCGATCCCGATCTCCGGCCGTGAGCTCCACGGCCGTCGTGACGGTGGCGCGGACGCGACCGGCGGCTTCGTCGGCCAGGCGCTCGAACTCTTCCTCGATCGCGGCGACTTCCCGGACGCGGTTCGACTCGATGAGAAGCTTCGCGAGGTTGGTCCCTTCCGGGTCCAGCACGTGCGGTGCTTCCGAGATGAGCGCCATGCGCAGCTCGGTGGCGATGGTTGGGTTGGTCAGCACCGACGCGACCTCTGGATCCGCCATCAGGTGGCTGACTGCGGCGAGACGACGACCCCACTCCTCGACCTGGTCCTCCTGCTCGGCCAGCTCGAAGACGGCCTTCGCGTATCGCCGGGCAGCGCGGCTCGTGCCCGTCACCGGATCTTCGTCCCCCAGGCGGAATCTCTCGGTGCCGTCACGAGCCACCCTGCCCGCTGCGGCTGTCGCCACCGGCAACCTCTGACCACCCCACGAAATCTTCGATTTCGTGGGGACCCCGGTCCTCTGCTTTCACGGTTTTATCCATGGCCGGCGCTCACTTCTTCTATGGCCTTTTCGATCAGGCGACGGTGCTTGTCGTCGTCCAGCGTCTCGCCGATCACCTTCTCGGTCGCCGCAACTACGAGCGTCGCCACCTCGCTGCGCACGGACTGCACTGCGCGATCGCGCTCGGCCTCGATCTCCTTTCGTGCAGCTTCGATCGTTCTCTTTGACTCTTCTTCGGCTTTCTGCTTGAGCTCCTGGCGCAGCTGCTCGCCAGACTTGGTCGCGGCGTCGATCACGCTCTGTGCCGTCTTGCGCGCGTCGTTGAGCTTCGCCTCGGCCTCTTTCAAACGCTGCTCCGCCTCGGCGCGCGCCTGCTCCGCTTCTTTGAGCTGTTGCGCGATCGCCTGCTGGCGGGCCTCAGCAAGCTTCACGATCTCGGGATACACGTAGCGGGCAAGGATCGCCAGCATGACGACGAACGTGATCAGCTCGACGATCACAGTCCCATTGATCGTTATGACGCCCGCTACGCCGGCGAGGAAAAGCACCTACTTCGCGGGAACGTTTGACAAGAACACGAAACCGAAGGCGAGGTTGATGAAGTACATCGCCTCGACCAGGCCCACGATGGTGAAGAGCCACGGAATCATCCGTCCTTGCGCCTCTGGCTGGCGAGCGACACCACTGATGAAGGCGTTTCCCGCGAGGCCGTCACCGAAGGCGGCGCCGATGGCGCCCAACCCGATGGCGAGCCCGAACGCGACAAGTGCGCCGGCGAGAACAAGTCCGTGATCTGTCATGTGATCCTCCTAATGATGTTGATGTTCTAGGCCCTCGCGGGCAGCACCGAAGTAGATGATCGTCAGCAGCATGAAGATGAACGCCTGGATGAAACCGATGAAGATGACGTCGAACGCTTTCCACAGCGCTAAAAGCAGGACTCCCAACACAGTTGCCGGCACGCTCCCCACAACTGGCAGCTGCAGGGTAGCGAAGGTCGCGATGAGACCGATCATCACCGCGCCGGCGAAGATGTTGCCGAATAGACGTAAGGCCAGCGTGGCGGGCTTGACGAGCTCTTCGAGAATGTTCAGCGGGATGAAGACGATGCGGGCGGGCAGGGGCAGCTCGAACGGCTTCGTGAAACGTCGCAGAAACCCGCCAACCCCGAGCACTCGGATGCCGTACCACTGCACCACGAAGAAGACGATCAATCCCATTGCCAGCGTCTGATTCAAGTCAGCGTTGGCACCATGGAGGACCGGGAAGAAGGCGAGTGGAAGGATCTCGATCCAGTTCGCAATCAAGATGTAAAGGAAGAGGGTCATCGCCAGCGGGATGATGAAAAGCGCGTCGTCCGAGACGTTGGTCTTGATCAGTGATCGCAGCTGGTCGTAGCCCCATTCGAACACCGCCTGGACCTTGCTCGGCTCGCCTTCTCTGAGCTTGGAGCGAATCCAGAACGCAACCGCGAGCGTTGCTGCGATGGCGATGGCGCTCGAGATCAGGCTGTCGTAGTTGAAGGTGCACCAGGTCCCACAGCCGAAATCGATTGTCGGATGAGTGCCCACGGCGGCATCTGTGTGCATCACGCTCGAAGGCCCTGACGAACGCCCGCCGCGACCATGACGAGCTGCGCGAGGCCGATCCCGAGCGGCACGGTCCACGCTTGCGGGCCGAACGCCAACGCCGCAATCAAGACCACCGCACTGAAAGCGACCAATCGCATGAGGCTTGCGACCCTGAATGGAGCTCTGCGCGCAAGGAGTCCCTGGATGGCGTAGCCGTTGAAAGATCCAAGGACAAGGCCCGTCGCCAGGCCGACGCCAAACCCAAGATGTCCGGTCAAGGCAGAAACAGCGACGGTGGCCAACGCCAAAACCGCGCAGCCCACCATCGTCACCTTGAGCATGCCGCCGGACCTCATCTCGAGAGCTCCCTCACTTTCAACCAGATGCCTGCCGCGCCCGCCACGAGGCCCACGAACAGTCCAACAAGAACGAAGACGGGCGCCGTTTTCAGCGCCTTGTCGAGCGCGACGCCTCCAACGATTGGCAGCAGGACAGCGGCGGCGAGATAGATCCCGATTCCGGCCATATCAGCCCCCGTGGGGCCTGTACTGCGCGTGGGCGCCATGCCCCTTCGAATTCTATCGGGAACCCGAACTTCCCAACAGGCGGCGCATGAACGGCGCCGGGATCCGCCACGCCCCGTGCTGCAGCAGGTCGGCGACCACCGTCGAGACAAGGGCGGCCGTGGCCACAACGACCACCGCGAGCACGCGGCCGTGGCCTAAAAGCGTCAGCCCGAGAGCGCCCAGCAAGGCGCTCGCTGCATAAAAGACGAAGCAGGTCTGGCGCGGATCCAGGCCGAAGGACTGCAGGCGATGGTGCAGGTGCAGCAGGTCGGCGGTGGCCACCGATTCCTTCCTTCGACGCCGCCTCAGGATCGCCCACGCAGTGTCGGCGATGGGAACGGCCAGGGCGATCACCGGGACGGCAAGGGCGAAAGCGACGGCAACTTTGGCCACGCCGAGAATAGAGATCATGCCCAACGCGATGCCCAGGAAGTGCGCTCCCGAGTCACCCATGAAGATGCGGGCCGGGTGAAAGTTGAAGAGCAGGAAACCGGCGCAGGTTCCGGCCAGCGCGCCGCTGAGCTTAACCACGTCGATGTCCTTCAGCTCCCCCGCCGCCAGCATCAGGATCAGGGCCACGATGAGGATGACCCCCGCCGCCAGCCCGTCCACTCCGTCCAGGAAGTTGACCGTGTTCTGCATCCCCAGCAGCCAGAACATCGAGACCGGCGTCACCAGCAGGCCGAGCTCGAAAAGGTGGTGGCCGGGTAAGCTGACGTATCCGATCTGGATGCGAAAGACGACCACAGCCAGGAGGGAAAGAAAGATCTGGACCCCGAGCTTGACCCAAGGGCTCATCGAGCGGCGGTCGTCGACGATCAAGAGGCCGGCGGCCAGGCCGGAGACCAGCAGCACCCCGGGGGTTGCGCCGTAGCTCGGCAGGAAGATCAGCACTGCGACGGCGAACCCCGCATACATCGCGAGACCGCCGAGCAGCGGGGTCGGATTCGTATGCGCGTGGCGGCCGCCCGGCTCGGCGATCATTCCGGTCCGGCGCGAGAGGACGATCGCGAGCGGGGTGACCAGCGCGCATACGGCGAACGCGACCAGCAGCGGCCACAGTCCGGGGAGCAGATGGTCGCGCAGGCTCGTGAGCGCGCCACTACCGAAGAAGTCAGTCAAACGAATACGGGATCGGGAACTTCCGACAGAGCTCCAGGGCCCGCTCATGCACCGAGTCGAGCGTCGCGGGGTCGTCGATGCGCTCGACCAGGTCGGCGATGCAGTCGGCGATCACCACCATCTCGGGCTCTCGCATGCCGCGCGTCGTGACAAGCGGCGTCCCGACCCGCACCCCGCTCGGGTTGAACTTGGAAGCATCGTCGAACGGGATCGAGTTGCGGTTGAGGGTGATCCCGACGGTCTCGGCGATGTCCTGGACCTGCTTGCCGGTGCGCTTCTGCGGGCGCAGGTCGATGAGCATGAGGTGGTTGTCAGTCCCTCCGCTCACGAGGCGCAGACCGCGTTCCATCAGCCGGGCGGCCATGGCCTTCGCGTTGACCACGACCTGCTTCGTGTAGACCTTGAACTCGGGTTTGAGAGCCTCGCCGAAGCAGACGGCCTTGGCCGCGATCGCGTGCATCAGGGGCCCGCCCTGGATGCCAGGGAACACGGCCGAGTCGATGGCCTTCTGGCGCTCGCTGCGGCACAGGATGATGGCCCCCCATGCGCCGCGCAGGGTCTTCTGGGTGGTGGTGGTGGTGATGTCCGCGTAGGGAATCGGGGACGGATACTGCCCGCCGGCGACCAGCCCGGCCACGTGGGCCATGTCCACGAAGAAGGTCGCGCCCACGGAGTCGGCGATTTCCCGCATGCGCGCCCAGTCGACAATCCGCGAGTAGGCGGAGAAGCCGCCGATGATCATCTTCGGCCGCACTTCCTCGGCGAGCTTCGCCATGGCGTCGTAGTCGATCGTCTCTGTCTCGCGATCCACGCCGTACGAATGAATCTCGTAGAGCTTGCCGCTGAAGTTGGCCGGGCTTCCATGCGTGAGGTGCCCGCCGGCCGAGAGGTCCATCCCCATCACACGATCGCCCGGCTGGCAGACCGCCATGTAGACGGCTGCATTGGCCTGCGAGCCCGCATGTGGCTGGACGTTTACGTAGTCGGCTCCGAAGAGCTTCTTCGCGCGCTCCACGGCGAGCGTCTCGATCTTGTCGATCACCTCGCCGGTCCCGCCGTAGTAGCGGCGTCCGGGATAACCCTCTGCGTACTTGTTGGTCAGGAGGGTGCCCAGCGCCTCGAGGATCGCGGGGCTCGTCAGGTTTTCAGACGCGATTAGCTCCAGCGTCTCGGACTGGCGCTTGAACTCCTTGCGGATGAGATTCGCGATCTCGGGGTCCCCACGATCGAGGGCCCGAAAGGTCATCGTCGTGATGGGAGTGCTCACGCCGTGATCGTAGTGCCTCCCCACTCGCTGGGGAGGCCGCGCCGTTAGGCGCGGGTGGGGGGATACCCTCTCTGTTATCCCGACCGAAGAGAAGGCGGCCCGAGCAGCTCCGGCGTCGTGATGGCGCCTTCACGCAGCACGTGCGGCTCCGGTCCGGTGAGGTCGAGCACGGTCGAGGCTAACCCGCCCGGCGCCGCACCGCCATCCAGCACCGCCATCACGCCCGGCAGCTCGGCGTCGGCAGCGGACATCGCGGGATCTTTGCCGTGAAGGTTGGCGCTGGTCGTCATGAGAGGTCCCGCCGCCCGCAGCAGCTCAAGCGCCACCTTGTGCTTGGGGATGCGAACGCCTAGCGTGCCGCCACCCCTGGCGTGAAGGATCAGGGTCAGCGGGCCGGGCCACCAGCGCCGCATCATCGCCTCCGACCGCGAGTCGACGTGGACGAAGTTTTCGAGCTGAGACTCCGCGGCGACCATGAGGATGAGCGGAAGCCCGACGGGCCGGCCTTTGATGTGGAAGACGCGGCGGGTGGCGACCTCGTCGTCCGCCGCGGCTCCCAGCCCGTAGACCGTGTCGGTCGGGAAGGCGATGACGCCGCCGCTGCGGATCAGCTGCGCGGCGCGGGTGAGGCCCGCCCGCGTCGGTTTCAACAGTTGGGGTCCCCGCGAACTCACGCCGAAGGCTCCGAGTTCGTGGGGATGGAGGACCATGCTTCGATGACGCGTTGGCGGCCGGCCAGGTCACTGTGGATCCGGTGGCTCGCGAAGTTCCTGTCCGCGACGTCGACGGCGAGCGCGGCGATTGAGGGATCTAGCTCCGCGAGCGCGCGTCCGCCAGGGTTGAGGCGCGCGGGCGCCTCGGCCAGCAGGCGGCTTACGAGCGCCGATCCTTGCTCTTCGGCAAAAAGCGCGCGCTCGGGTTGGGCGACCACCTCGGGCGCCAGAGTCGATCCGGCCGCGACATATGGAAGGTTGGCGCACACCAGGTCGAAGGAGCCCGTGAACGGCGCCATCAGGTCACCGCACACGAGCTGCACGCGATCGCCGAGCGCGTGGGCCGCCACGTTGCGGGCTGCCACCTCGAGCGCCTCCGGGTCGACATCGGACGCGACGACCTGGACGTTCGGCGCGTAATGGGCGATCGCGATTGCGATGCATCCGCTGCCGGTTCCAACATCAGCCAGGCGCAGCGGCCTGCCGGCCTCGCGAGCCAGCTCAACGGCACGCTGCACCAGCACCTCGGTGTCGGGGTTGGGAATCAGCACGGCGGGCGTGACCGCAAAATCGAGGCCCATGAACTCTTTGTGCCCGACTAGGTACGCGACCGGCTGCCCCTTGGCCCGCCTCGCGACGAGGTCGCGATAAGCGGTGAGCTGCGGTTCGGTCAGCGCCAGGTCGAACTTGAGGTACAGGTCGAGCCTTCGCAGCCCAAGCGCGTGAGCGAGCAAGACCTCAGCGTCGAGGCGAGGCGAGTCGGGGACACGCTTCTGGAAATGGTCGGTGGCGAGCTTGAGGACCTCGAGAACGGTCACTCAGCGTCTTTTGGGCCGGTGCCGTTGAGCAGCGCTGCGCGCTCGGCGTTCACCAACGCCGCGACGAGCTCGTCGAGGTCGCCGTTCATCACCGCGTCGAGCCGGTGGAGCGTGAGCTTGATCCGGTGATCGGTCACCCGGTTCTCCTTGAAGTTGTAGGTGCGGATCTTCTCCGACCGGCTGCCCGTGCCCACCATGCCTCGCCTCTGCGCGCCGATCGTCGCCTGCTGCTCGGCCAGCTTGATCTCGTACAGCCGCGCGCGCAGCACGCGCAGCGCCTTCTCTTTGTTCTGCAGCTGTGACTTCTCGTCCTGGATGCTGACCATCATCCCGGTCGGCTTGTGGGTGATGCGGATCGCCGAGTAGGTGGTGTTCACGCTCTGGCCGCCGGGGCCCTGCGACGTGGACGTCTTGATCTCGATGTCCTCCGGTTTGAGCTCCACCTCGACAGGGTCCGCTTCGGGCATGACAGCGACCGTGGCCGCCGACGTGTGGATGCGACCCTGCGCCTCCGTCTTCGGGACGCGCTGCACCCGGTGCACGCCGCCCTCGAATTTCAGCTGCGAGTAGGCGCCGTGCCCGTGAACCTCGAAGACGACTTTGTCAAAGCCACCCTTCTCGGTGGGCGACTCTTCGACGACGTCCACCTTCCAGCCCTTGCGCTCCGCCCATTTGGTGTACATGCGGAAGAGATCGCCGGCAAATAACGCCGCCTCCTCCCCACCCTCGGCGCCCTGGATCTCGACCACGACGTCGCGGTCGTCGTTCGGGTCCTTGGGCAGCAGCAGCACTTTGAGCTTCTCGTCCAGCTCGGCGAGCTGGGCCGACGCCCGATGCTCCTCCGCGCGCAGGTACTCCTGCATCTCCGTGTCACGCTCATTCTTCTGTAGCTCGCGCGCGGATTCGAATTCCTGGCGCGCCCTGCGGTAGGCGTCGTAGGTCTGCACCGTGTCGCGAAGCGCGCGCTGCTCGCGCGCCAGCTTGGTGAGCTGAGCGTGGTCGGAGGCGACCTCAGGCCGTGCCATCTCCGCCTCGATCTCCCGGTGACGGCGCGATATGCCGTCGAGACGGTCGATCAATTCCGCTCCTCCGCGTGACCTGGCTCCGCCAGGTCACCGCCCCCGCAGCACGTCGGCAACGACGATCCAATCAATTGGGGGTTCCCGACAAGGGGGGCCAGGCACCCCTTGTGCCTTTTCAAGCCGCGGCTCCGGCGGGTTCCTCCTCGCCCTCACGCGCGCTGTTGAAGGCGGTGATGGCGACCTCGAGCATGTCGTCGGACGGCTCGCGGGTGGTGAACTTCTGGGTCCCAAGCACAGGCAGGAGGAGGATCTTGATCACCGGGTTCGTGCGATGCCGCGCCATGAAACGGATGGCCTCGAAGCCTGAGCCCGCGA
The DNA here is from genome assembly GCA_036833175.1 of Candidatus Dormiibacterota bacterium. Lineage (GTDB taxonomy): Bacteria > Chloroflexota > Dormibacteria > Dormibacterales > Dormibacteraceae > Palsa-870. The sequence continues at coordinate 11,942 of DAITQH010000038.1, read as the reverse complement.
TGATCGGGATCAGCAGAACGCGGCTTGCGATGAGCCAGAACCAGTTCGGGTGGAAGATCGCCACGACGCTGAAAACGAGGACGCTGACGACCATCACTACGATCAGGAACCCGGTTCCGCAGCGCGGATGAAGCGTGCTCGCCCGCCGCACTGATGGGACGTCGAGCGCCCACCCGGACTCGAAAGCATTGATCGTCTTGTGCTCGGCGCCGTGGTACTGGAAGACGCGCCGCACGTCAGGCAGGAGCGCGATCGCCGCGAGATAGCCGAGCACCAGCGCGACCCGGATCACGCCCTCGACCAGCACGAACTGAAAGCTGCTGGGGCGATGCACCGTGACGCCGGCGAGCACGAGCGGGAGGCCGATGAAGATCGTGAGAGCGAACACGCCGGCTACGGCCACGGAGCCTGTGATCTCCTTCTTCCCGATCACGATGTCCTTGCCGCCGGCGTTCATGTTGGCCGACCAGATGAGCGATTTCATGCCGAGATGCAACTGCTCGCCGATCAGGGCCAGGCCGCGGACGAACGGCAGCTTCCAGATCGGATTGACGTAGATCGACGCCTTCAGCTCTCCGCGGTCGACCACGATCTCCTTGGTGGTGGGCAGGCGCACGGCGACCGCGTAGTGGCGCTTGCCGCGCATCATCACGCCCTCAATCACAGCCTGCCCGCCGTAGAAGAACAGCTGCTCAGCAGTACCTCCCCGCTTGCCGGCGAGGCTTCCTTCGGGGTCCCCGCCCTCTTGGTGCGCGGGGTAGCCCGGGTGGGGGGGCGGAGCCGGTGTCTCCGTCTCCGGAGCAGAAGACTCCGGCTGCGCCATCTAGGACCGGGTCTTAGCAGCCCGCTTGCGGAACCGCTCGACCTGGCCGCCTGTGTCCACGATCCGCTGCGTGCCCGTGAAGAACGGGTGGCAGACGGAGCAGATCTCGGTCTTGAGCTCCTTGCGCGTAGACCCGGTCGTGAACGTGTTCCCGCACACGCAGGTGACGACCGCGTCTTCGTAATAGGTGGGGTGGATTTGTGCTTTCAAGGTCTTGACTCCAGAGGTAGTTTACCGGGGGAACGTACTCAGCAAGCTGCTCGCCTGAAGGCTTGCGAATCCGAGGTAGATGACGAGCGCGAGCCACGCGCCGCCCATAGCCCAGCGAGCGGGCGCAGGCACCGAGGTGTAATACGGGTTGCTGGCCGAGCGGAACCGCTGGATCAGGCTCGGGATGCCAAGGACCGCGACGATGATCAGCAGCGGGCTGACGAAATGAAGGAACAGCGCAGCCACGACGATCATTCCGTAGCCGGCGACCTGGAGCCACTTGGAAACCGGAGCCAAGATCCAGGCGCCGTCCAGCTGCCAGACCGGGATCAGGTTGAAAAGGTTGATGTAAAAGCCGATCAGCGCCGCCAGCAGGAGCACCGGCTGGTGCGTCGAGCCGTAGAGGGCGAAGGCGGCGGTCGCGCCGATCGTGCCCGCGATCGGCCCTGCGATCCCGATCTCGGCCTGCTTCAGGGCGCTCGTGGGGTGCGAGCGCTGGAAGATGGCCGCGCCCATGAACGGAATGAAGATCGGAGCGGACGCCTTCATACCCTGGTGCCGGATCTCTACGACATGGCCCATCTCGTGGACAAAGATCATCGTGACGAGCGCGACGGCAAACCACGGTCCGTAGAAGAGCGCGTAGCCGCCAAAGCTGATCACAAGAGAGATCAAGGTGCCGGCGGCCGGGATCTTGAAGATCAGGAGTCCCCCGAACTTCACAAAAGCCCAGACCGCGGCCAGGGCACCCCCCAGCCAGCCACCGAGTCCTCGCCGGGTGCCCTGGTTGGGCGCTGGCGAGTAGTGGTACGGCGACTGCGGGGGGATGTCGGAGGTCACCGGGTAGGCGGGCGGCGGCGGCGGGAGCTCGTGGCCCTCACCAGGAAGGAACGGATCGGTCTGGCTCATCTGTTCAGTAATTGATACCCGTGCCCGGTCTCAGCTAATCCCGGTCGATGAGAGGGGTCGACGTCAGTTCGTGCTGCCGATCACGTGGTGGCGGGTGGTCAGGCGGCGGATGGTGGCCTGGCGGCTCGACATGAGCAGAGACGAGGTTTCCGCATAACCGCTGCCAAACAGCACTCCGGGCAGGAGCTGGCCGCCTGTGACGCCGGTGATGGCCACGGCGACGTCCGTCGCAGGCACCAGCTCGGAGACCCCATACGTGTGGCCGGCGAGATCGCCGATCAGCGCCCGCTCCTCTTCGTTGCGCGGCCAGAGCCTGGCCTGGAGCTCGCCGCCGAGGCACCGCACGGCACAGGCCGCGACCAGGGTTGCATGCAGGCCGTCGATACCGATTGCCGCATCGATCCCGGTGCCAGGCACTGCCGCCATGACCGCCCCGGCGACGTCACCCTCCTCGAGCGTGCGTACGCGGGCGCCGGCGGCGTTGACCTCGGCGATGATCTCCTGGTGCCGGGGTCGGTCGAGGATGACGACCGTCAGGTCCTGCACGCGCGCGTCGCGCGCGAACGCGATGCGGCGCAGGTTGGCGGTGATCGAATCATCGAGGTCGATCGCACCGCGCGCTCCAGGTCCGGCCACCATCTTCTCGACGTACCAGATCGGCGGAAGCTTCGCGAAGCCTTCGGGCTCCACCGCCGCGACGATCGACACCGCGTTCGCCGAGCCTCTCGCGACCTGGCTCGCGCCTTCCACCGGAAAGAGCCCAAAGTCGTAACGGCGCTCTGAGCCCGCAAGCAGGGTGCCTGAGGCGAGGTTGGGGTCGCTGCGCGGACCGAGCTGGATCGTGCCGCCCAGGCCCGAGTCCTCGAGCACGCGCCTCATCGCCTCTCCGGCGATCTCGCTCACGCGGTCGGGATCGCCCTTGCCGAGCAGGCGCGCGCACGCAAGCGCTGCCGCCTCCGTGGCGTGGACCAGCTCGAGCGACAGCTCACCGTGCGCCTGGAACGAGGGGACCCCCCTGGTTTGCTGCTCCACGGCTTGCCCTCAGTTGCCCGCGCTGGCCGGGGGGGCCGCAGCTCGCGGCAGGCGCCCTTCAGTGCGCCGGTCAGGGCGCCGAGGCCAAGGCAGGGGTGGCCCTAGGAGCAGCGCATCGGCAGATGCGTGACGACGACGGGCCGGGCCCCCTAACGCAGGCATCGGCGTCCTGAGCCGATGAGATGCGGTCTTCCCGGCCGGCGCGGGCAACATCAGGAGCCTTCGGTCTCTTCCAGCAGCTCCGCCGGGCGGAGCTCCATCTGGTCGATGCCGCTCTGCAGGAAGGCGGCCCGGACAAAGTCCCGGAACAGCGGGTGCGCCCGGTTGGGGCGCGAGCGGAACTCGGGATGGAACTGGCTCGCGACGAACCACGGGTGGTTCGCAAGCTCGACGATCTCGACCAGCCGTCCGTTCGGCGAAACGCCGCTGAACACCATGCCCGCCTCGCCCATCACCTCACGGTATTCGTTGTTGAACTCGAAGCGGTGGCGGTGGCGCTCGTACACGACCTCCTCGCCGTACGCCTTGTGGGCCAGCGAGCCGGGCAGCAGCTTGCACGGGTAGAGGCCCAGCCGCATCGACCCGCCCATCTGGTCGACGTTTCTCTGCTCAGGCATGAGGTCGATCACCGGCGTTGACGTGAAGGCTGCGAACTCGGTGGAGTTCGCGTCCGGCGCATCCAGCGCCTCGCGCGCGAAGTCGATCACCGCGCACTGCATGCCGAGGCACAGCCCAAGGTATGGGATTCGGTTGTGGCGCGCGTAGCGCGACGCCTGCACCTTGCCTTCTATGCCGCGATAGCCGAAGCCGCCCGGCACGACGATGCCCGCGACTCCCATGAGCGGCGACATGTCTCCGGCATCTAGCTTTTCCGATGACACCCACCGAATGTCGATCGCCAGGTTGTGGTGGATGCCGGCGTGCTTCAGTGACTCGATGACGCTCAGGTATGCATCCGGGAGTGAAACGTACTTGCCGACCAGTGCGACCGGCACGGTCGCCCTGGGGTGCTTGATCCGATCGACCAGCTGGGTCCAAGGGCCCAGGTCGGGGACGTGGCTCGACTCCTCGAGCTCGAAGTGCCTGGCCATGACCTTGCCGAGGCCCGAGGCCTCGAGCATCAGCGGTACTTCGTAGATCGAGTCGACATCCGGCACCGAAACCACCGCCTCGCGAGGCACGTCGGTGAAGAGCGCAATCTTCTCCTTGAGGTCGGCGTCGATCGCAATCTCGGACCGGCAGATGATCGCGTCGGGCTGGATACCGATGGCGCGCAGAGCCTGTACCGAATGCTGCGTCGGTTTCGTCTTCATCTCGTGGCCGTGCACGACCGGGACCAGGGAGCAGTGGACGTAAAAGACGTTCTGGCGCCCGAGGTCGTTCTTCAGCTGGCGGATGGCCTCCAGGAATGGAAGGCTCTCGATGTCTCCGACCGTCCCCCCCACCTCGACCACCACGACGTCGGCCTGCGGATCGCGCGACGCGCGGAGGATCTTCTCCTTGATCACGTTCGTCACGTGAGGGATCACCTGCACGGTCGCACCCAGGTAGTCGCCTCGGCGCTCGCGCGCGATGACCTCTTGGTAGATCTTGCCGGTGGTCACGTTGGACGCGACCGTCAGGTTCTCGTCGACGAACCGCTCGTAGTGCCCCAGGTCGAGGTCGGTCTCGGCGCCGTCATCGGTGACGAAGACCTCGCCGTGCTGGTACGGGCTCATCGTGCCCGGGTCGACGTTGAGATATGGGTCGAGCTTTTGAAGGGAGACGGAGAGGTGGCGGGCCTTCAGGATGTTCCCGATCGACGCCGCAGTGATGCCCTTTCCCAACGAGGAGACGACACCCCCGGTCACGAAAACGTACTTCGACATTCAGACCTCCAGGGCGGTTTTAAGGAGTTTACCGGGTTTACGTATGAGAGGGAACCCGGATGGTTCTCTCTGCGCGCGAGCGCGAGCAGGATGTGACCTACTGATTGCATCGCCAGGTCGTGTTCCCGCCGACGTGGCTGCTCTCCCTCCGCGACACCTTTGTTCAAAAGTGCTCCCTGTAAGACTCCTTGCCACGCTTGGAGTGGCTTGAAACAGAGTCGCGGCCGGGCCAAGCCCGGCCGCCCATGCGGCGCTAGCTAGGACTTTGGCTCCACTTTGGGCTCGAGGACGACCACTTTTGTCTCGTATTCGCCCGAGGAGGCTTGAACCGACAGCTTTGGCTGCGCCTCGTGCGCCGTCACCGCCATCTCCTTGAGGAAGCGGTCGAGCGTGTCGAGCTCCAGCTTCAGGCCTGGGATCGAGTAGTGCATGGGCACCACGAACCGCGGTTCGAGCTGCCGGACGACCTGCGCCGCCTGGGCGGCGTCGATCACCGTGCGTCCGCCGACGGGTATGAGGAGGACGTCGGGAGCGGAGATCGCCTCCGCCTCGGCATCGTCGAGCGCGTTGCCCAGGTCGCCCAGGTGGCAGACGCGAACGTCGTCGATCTCGATCAGGTAGATCGTGTTGCGACCGTGCTTGGCACCCTTCTCGGAGTCGTGGTAGCTGGGCACTCCGATCACGCTCACGCCGGCAACCTCGTACTCGCCCGGGCCGCGGATCTCGTACGCGTCCCTCACGACCTGCGTGTAGTTGTGGTTCTCGTGCTCGTGGCTGACCGTGACGAGGTCGGCGTCGAGGCGCGCAAGCTTGAGCCCGATAGCGGGAGGGAAGGGATCCGTGACGACGGCCGCGCCGCGGCCTCGCAGCCTGAAGCAGCCGTGTCCGAGCCAGGTGACGTCCAACTATCTCTCCTTATATGTGGTGGCTGCCAGCTTACGTCCCTCCCCGAAGGGGAGAGTGCAAGGGCTACATGCGGTCGGGGGCACTCACTCCCATCAGGTCGAGCGCCTTCTTCAAAGTGTGACGCGCGGCGCGGCAGAGCTCCAGGCGCGCCCGCGTGAGCGCCGCGTCGTCCACCACCACGCGAAGCTCGCTCTTCTCGTTGCCGGCGTGATAGAAGCGGTGCACTGCCGTCGCGAGGTCCTGCACGTAGTAGGGAATGCGGTGCGGCTCCAGCAAGCGGGCCGCATCCTCGACAACCTCTGGCCAGAATGCGAGCTGCCGGGCCACGTCAAGCTCGGCGTTCTCGACGAGCAGCGAGACGTCCGCCAGCTCGGGCAGCTGGCGATGCTTCTCGACCGCGGTCGCCTCGACGTTGACCATCCGGGCGTGCGCGTACTGCGCGTAGTACACCGGGTTCTCGTTGCTCTGCGTCACCGCCAGCTCGAGGTCGAACTCGATCGTGGTGTCCGGCGAACGCAGCAGGTAGAAGTAGCGGACCGGGTCCGAGCCGACGCGGTCGATGAGCTCGTCGAGCGTGACAAAGCGTCCCGCCCGCTTGGACATCTTTCCTTCTTTGAGGTTGACCATCTGGTGCAGGATGACCACGAGGTTCGAGGGGTCGATGCCCAGCGCCGCGGCCGCGGACTTCATGCGCGGCACGTACCCGTGATGGTCCGAGCCCCACACCTCGACGACCCGGTTAAACCCGCGGTCCTCGAACCGGCTCAGCAGGTAGCCCAGGTCTGACGCGAAGTACGTGGGCTGGCCGTTGGAGCGGATGACCACGCGGTCCTCTTCTTCCGTCAACTGTTTTTGCACGACCCCGTCGTCTTCGAGCTCTTCGAGGGCAGGGCCGAACCAGAGCGCCCCGTCCCGCTCCTTCAGGTAGCCCGATTCGCGCAGCCGATCGATGGCGCGCTGTGCGAGGCCCTTTTCCCAGATCCAGTTCTCCCAGAACCACTCGTCGTAATGGATGTTCAGGCGCGCCACGGTCGCCTTGATCTGGTCCACGACCTTCTGCATGGCGTACATGCGCAGCTGCGGCTCGGCCTCGGCCTCCGGCAGCTGTTCGATGCCCGGAAGGTCGTGGCGAGCCATCTCGGCGATCTCCTTCACGTAATCGCCCGTGTAGCCGCCCTCGGGCGGCTCCTGCCCGTGGAGCCTGGCGTAGACCGACGCGCCGAACCGGCGAGTTTGCGTGTTGTCCGAGTTGACGTAGTACTCGCGCTGGACCTGGTGACCGGTGAACTCGAGCAGGCGGCAGATCGAATCGCCGAGGATCGTGCCCCGCCCGTGCCCGATGTGCAGCGGCCCGGTCGGGTTGATGCTCGCGAACTCGACCTGCAGCTTCTCGCCTCTTCCCAGGTCCAGCGCCCCATAGCGCGGGCCGAGGGCGGCGACCTGTCCGACCAGCTTCTGCAACCACTGAGGTGTGAGCCGGAAGTTCACGTAGCCGCCGACCGCCTCCACCGTCGCCGCACCATCGGGAACAGAGATGGTCTCGGCGAGCCGGCTCGCGATCTGCTGTGGAGGCTGCTTCAACGCACGGGCGAGCTTCATTCCGGCCGAGCTCGCGTACTCTCCGCGCTCAGTTCCCTTGGCGCGGCCCAGCTCGAGGTCGGGCAGGTCTCCATCCACGCCCGCCGAGCGTGCAGCCGAGGACAATGCCTCCGCGAGCTTTTCCCGGATGCTCTCGGTCACGAGCAGGTCGGGTGCTGGCCGGTCAGGGTGACCTGCGCCTGGCTCGAGGCGCCCCCTCGCGAATAGGTGACGGTGACGCGCTGGTTAGGGTGAAAGCGCGACCGCAGCAGAAGGCCGAGCGGGTGCGCCGCGTCGAGCTTGACGTCGTCGAGCTGCGTGATCACGTCGCCGGGCTGCAGGCCGGCCGAAGAGGCGGGCCCGCCCTTGTCCATCGTGACGACCTGGCTTCCCACCGGCAGCGCAGTCAGCGCGGCGACTTGCGAAGTGAGGTCGGTGGTGTTGATTCCCAAGGAGGCCACCACCACCTGGCCTGTCTGGAGGATCTGCTGGACGTCGTCCTGCACGTCCGCCACGTTCAGAGCGAAGCCGTTCGTCTCGGTCGACGCCTGGGATTGCATTGCGATGCCGACCACCTGGCCGCCCACGTTGAGCATCGGACCGCCCGCGGTTCCGGCGTTGATGACGGAGGTGGTGAGGATCGTGTCGCTGAGCTCGACGGGGTGTTGGATTGAGGCCGGGTTGGTGATCGAAACCACCTGGTGCAGCGCGCTCACGTAGCCAGGCGTTACGGCGCCACCTTCGTACGGACCTCCCACTGCGACGATCAGCTGGCCCTGGACGAGCGCCGTGGGGTCGGCAAACGCGAGCGTCGGCAGGCCGCTCACCTTGTCGATCTTGATCACCGCGACCCCCGTCTGGCAGTCGTAGTCGACCAGGCGCGCGTCATGCGCCGAAGGGTCCCCCGACACGAGCACCGTCATCGCCCCCGCGCCGGCGATCACGTCGATGTTGGTCACGATGTACCCGTCGGTGGTGGCGAAGTAGCCCGAGCCCCGGGACAGGGCCGGCTGCTGCTGGGTGACCACGCTGACGACGGCCGGGCGAGCCTTGGCGGCGGCCTGGACGACGGCGGACTCCTCAGTGATCGTCACCCCCGAGCGAAGGTTGACCTGCTGCGGGTTCGTCCTGGACTGGATCTGGAGCACTGCGAGGGTCACACCCGCTGCGACCAGGGCGGTCACGAGCAGGCCCGCGGCGACTAGAACGAGGGGTCTCACTTCTACAGCTTAGGGAGGGACCGCGAACGGCTAGTTGCCGGTCGCCTCCTTGGGGTACCAGGTCATGACCAGCTGGCGGTTCGGCTCAAAGCCGACCGACCGGTACAGGCGGACCGCGGACTCGTTGTCGGGTCGCGTCCAGACATACCCGAGCGTCACTCGCCGCTCGTCGAAAAGCCTCACTGCTTCTCTCATGAGCATCTCGCCGATGCCGCGCGCCCGGTGCTCGGCGGCGACGTATACCTCGGCGACCTCGCCCTCGAGCCCGGTCCCAGGGTCGTACAGGACGATCCAGCAGAACCCGACCACCTTCCCGATCTCGTCGCGTACAGCGAAGATGACGTTCTCGCCGCGAAACGCCGCAGGCACCTCGGTCAGCTGGTGCTCGATCTCCCCGCGGGTGAGCTGCGGGTGGTCCGAGTAGTGCACCTGCTCGCCGAGGTGCAGCTCGATGAGCAGGGGCTTGATGAGGTTGTAATCCCCGGCCGCGAGACGTTCCACGTCGAGTGTCCTCATCGTCTTCGATGCTAGCCTAAGGGCCCTCGAAGGCGCGCGGCTTACGTGCGATTTTGCAGGCCAATTTGCCGACGTAGCTCAGCTGGCAGAGCAGCCGCCTCGTAAGTGGCAGGTCGTGAGTTCGAATCTCACCGTCGGCTCTCCCAAGGCCCTCCCCCTTCGGGGGGAGGTCAGGTGGGGGGACGGTCTATCGAGATGATGCAGCCGATTCCAATTGGTGAGGCCTCTCGGCCATCGGCCACGCAAGCGACGCCAGCAGCAAAGCCTCCGCGAGCAGGATCGGAATCGCCAGCACCACCAGCACCAGCTCCAGCAACGCGTAACCCAGCACCAGCAGCGCCACCTGCCAGGTCGTGGCTCCGCCCCGGATCACGAGCCATCCGGCCACGATGAGCATCAGGAAATCCTGGAAGCCCAGGTATGGGGTGGCGAGCAGCGAGCCGACGATTCCCGCGGCCATGGGCAGCTCGGGTCCCGACCCCCGCCGCCGCCATGCCGCGAGCAGTGTGACGGCCACGACGACGACCTGCGTCACGGTCAGGATCGGGCTGAGCCCCAGGGGGCCGGAGATGGAGTAACGGCGCGTGATGTCCCAGGCCGGCGTCTGCGTCTGGGCCAGCACGTCGCGGTAGCGCGACACCCCGTCCGGACCCAGCAGGGCCAGCGCGACCAGGGCGATCACGAGCGTTGCGGCCAGCCACGCGCCGAAGGTCCGCGCGTGGCCTGACACGAGCAGGCAGACGGGAACAAGGAGCGCCAGCTGGGGCTTGAGGATGAGCAGGCTCAGCGCCAGCCCCGCCCACACCTGATGGTCTTTTCGGATCAGCCACCAAGCGGTCGCGACCGCCGCGGCGACCAGCGCGCCGGGCTGCCCGACCATCACCCCAAAGGCCACCGGGAAGACACCCAGCAGCAACGCCAGCTGGGCGGTGCGCTCAAGTCTGCCGCCCGGGGCGAGCAGGTACCAGGTCCAGGCCAGCGCAGCCAGCAGGAGGATCGTCCACAGGACGATCGCGGCGGCAAACGGCAGCACGAGCAGTGGCGTCACGAGCCAGGCCAGCGGCGGCAGCGAGATGAAGGGCTGCGGGTTGAAGTTAGGGCCGAGTTGCTCGATCGCCGCCTTTTGCGCGACGAGATCATAAAGGTGGCTGTAACCGGACTCGATTCCGACGCGCGCCGCCGCATAGGCGAGCCGGAAGTCGTTTCTGACCGCGTACTCGGAGACGTAAGTGATTGCCGCGGCCCAGAGGTCGAAGCCGATGAGCAGCACCCCGACCAGTAATCCGACGGCAGGCCAGAGCCGGCGTCGCGACCGGATGTAGGCAACCACCGGGCACAAAGTAAAGGGCTCCGACCGAAGCCGGAGCCCTTTTGCGGATTTACCGCAGGAAGTTAGTTGACTTCGCGGTAGTCCGCGTCGACCACGTCTTCCTCTTTCTTCTTCTCACCGGTCTCCTGGCCATCGGAGTTCGAGCTCTCAGCCGGCGCCGCGCCGGCGCCACCCTGACCCTGCTGGTAGATGTGCGTGCCGATCTTCTGCAGCGCCTCGTTGAACTCGTCCATCTGCTGCTGCAGCGCCTTGCTGTCAGAGCCCTTGGCCGCCGACTTCAGGGCCTCGAGCTTGCCTTCGACCTCGGTCTTGACATCCGCAGGGATCTTGTCCGCGTTGTCCTTGATGACCTTCTCGGCCTGGTGGATCATGTGGTCGGCCTGGTTGCGGAGCTCGACCTCTTCGCGCTTCGAGCGGTCCTCGGCCGAGTGCGCCTCGGCCTCCTTGACCATCCGCTCGACCTCTTCCTTGCCCAATGTCGACGACGCCGTGATCGTCACCGACTGCTCGCGGCCGGTGCCCTTGTCCTGAGCCTTGACGTTCAGGATGCCGTTGGCGTCCAGGTCGTACGTGACCTCGATCTGCGGCGTTCCACGTGGCGCCGGCGGGATGCCGTCGAGGTGAAAGCGCCCCAGCGTGCGGTTGTCGCGCGCCATCTCGCGCTCGCCCTGGAGGACATGGACCTCGACCGAGGTCTGGCTGTCCGCCGCGGTCGAAAAGACCTGCGAGCGAGAGGTTGGGATCGTGGTGTTGCGCTCGATGAGCTTCGTCATGACGCCGCCAAGGGTCTCGACCCCCAGCGACAGCGGTGTGACGTCGAGCAGCAGGATGTCCTTGACATCGCCGCGGAGCACCCCGGCCTGGATTGCCGCGCCGATCGCGACCACCTCGTCCGGGTTGACGCCCTTGTGCGGCTCCTTGCCCCCAAGCAGGTTCTTCACCAACTGCTGGATCACCGGCATGCGGGTGGAACCACCGACCAGGACGACCTCGTCGATCTGTTGCGGGGTCAGGTTGGCGTCCTTGAGAGCCGCCAGGAACGGACCGCGGCAGCGCTCCGTCAAGTCCGCGGTGAGCGACTCGAACTTGGCGCGCGTCAGCGTCATCTCTAGGTGCTTGGGCCCTGTCTGGTCGGCCGTGATGAACGGCAGGTTGACGCTTGTCTCCAGCCGGCTGGACAGCTCGATCTTCGCGCGCTCCGCAGCCTCCGTGAGGCGCTGGAGGGCCTGCCGGTCGGTCTTCAGGTCGATGCCGTTCGACTTCTTGAACTCTTCGGCCAGCCAGTCCACGATGCGCCGGTCGTAGTCGTCTCCACCGAGGTGGGTGTCGCCGTTGGTGGACTTGACCTCGAAGACGCCGTCGCCGACGTCGAGGACGGACACGTCGAACGTGCCGCCACCGAGATCGAACACCAGGATCGTCTCGTTCGCCTTCTTGTCGAGGCCGTAAGCCAGCGAGGCCGCGGTGGGCTCGTTGATGATTCGGACGACGTTCAGGCCGGCGATCTGGCCGGCGTTCTTGGTCGCCTGGCGCTGGGCGTCGTTGAAATA
>DAITQH010000037.1:0-20193 GCA_036833175.1 Candidatus Dormiibacterota bacterium | reverse complement strand
TCCACCCCGAGGTGGTGCATACGCCGAGCGGGCGTGAGGTGCTGCGCAACTTCCTTTATGGCATTTGCCACTGCGACGCGTCGTGGACGGCGGGATCCTTCATCGCCGAGGCGACCCAGAGCATTCGCGCCCAGGTTGGCGGCGGCCGCGTGATCTGCGCCCTGTCGGGTGGAGTCGACTCGGCGGTCGCGGCGACGCTGGTTCACCGCGCGATCGGCGACCAGCTCACCTGCGTGTTCGTCAACAACGGCCTGCTCAGGAAAGAGGAGCCGGAGCGCGTGCTGGCCGTCATGCACGGCAACCTCGACATGAAGATCAGGTACGTCGATGCGACGGAGCGCTTCCTGCAGGAGCTCCGCGGGGTCATCGATCCCGAGCAAAAGCGGCGGATCGTCGGCCGCGAGTTCATCTCAGTCTTCGAGGCCGAGGCGACCAGCCTCGGGCGCATCGACTTCCTTGCCCAAGGGACTCTCTATCCCGACGTCATCGAGTCGACCGCGCCTGACGTCGCATCGACCGCCGTGAAGATCAAGACGCACCACAACGTGGGCGGCCTGCCGCCTGGCCTTCGCTTCCAGCTCATCGAGCCTCTGCGCTACCTCTTCAAGGACGAGGTCCGGTCCGTCGGGTTGGAGCTCGGCATGCCGGAAGAGATGGTTTACCGCCAGCCTTTTCCCGGACCGGGCCTCGCGATTCGGTGCCTGGGCGAGGTCACCGTCGAGCGGCTGGAGATCCTGCGCAATGCCGACTGGGTGGTCGTGGACGAGATCAAGCGCAACGGCCTGTACCGGCAGGTGTGGCAGTCGTTCGCGGTGCTCACCCCGCTCGAGACGGTCGGCGTGATGGGGGACTACCGCACCTATGCCAACGTGGTGGCAGTCCGGGTGGTGACCAGCGAGGACGCCATGACGGCGGACTGGGCGCGTGTGCCGTACGAGGTGCTGGCGCGGATCAGCAACCGGATCGTGAACGAGGTCAAAGGCGTCAACCGCGTGGTGTTCGATATCACTTCGAAACCGCCCGGCACGATCGAGTGGGAATAGAGGAATGAGAGGGAACCCGGATGGTTCCCCTCTGCGCGCATAGCCGCGATAAGGATGGGACTTGCTGATTGCATCGACCGTGCGGCTGCGCCGCAGGGTCTGCTCTCCCTCCGGTATATCGATGGGCTTGTCTTAATGAGTTCTACAGGCGGCGACTGGGAGTCGAATGGAGACAAAGTCGCGGCCGGGTTTAACCCGGCCGCCATCGCCGCGCGAGTAACGCTTCAATAAACCACCCATGAAGGTGCTTGTGGTTGGTTCCGGGGCTCGCGAGCACGCGCTCGTGTGGAAATGCGTGCAGTCCGAGCTCGTGGAGCGGGTCTACTGCGCGCCCGGCAACGGCGGCACCGGCGGCATGGCGCGCAACGTGGCGATCGGCGCCGCCGACGTCGTACGCATCGTCGAGTTCGCGAAGCACGAGCGGGTCGGCCTTGTCATCCTCGGGCCAGAGGCGGCGGTGGACGCCGGCGTGGGCGACGCTTTGCGCAGCGCGGGCTTCAACGTCTTCGGTCCGAATCGCGGCGCCGGGCGGATCGAGTCGAGCAAGGCCTTCTCCAAAGCGCTGATGAAGCGGGCCGGCATCCCGACCGCCGAATTCGAGGTCTTCACTCAACCCGCCCCGGCCAAGACCTGGGCGAATGAGCGTGGCGGCCGGGTTGCCGTGAAGGCCGATGGGCTGGCCCGCGGCAAGGGCGTGATCGTGTGCTCCAGCCTCAAAGAGTCGGACGCCGCGATCGACGCGATGCTGGTCGAGAGCCGCTTCGGTCGCAGCGGCGCCACGATCGTTGTCGAGGAGCTGCTCGAAGGACCTGAGCTCTCCATCCTCGGTGTGACCGATGGAAAGGACGTGGTTGCGCTCGCCCCCGCGCGTGATTACAAGCGCGCGCACGAGCGCGACGCCGGGCCCAACACCGGTGGCATGGGCGCCTACTCGCCGCCGCTTGCGGTTGACGATGCCGTGGTCCAGGAAGTGGTCGATCGCGTCTTGCGCCCCGCCGTGCTCGAGCTCTCGGATGGCGGAGATGACTTTCAAGGCGTCCTATACGCCGGGGTGATGCTGACCCCCGACGGCATCAAGACGCTCGAGTTCAACGCCCGTTTCGGGGATCCCGAGGCGCAGGTAGTGCTGCCTCGTCTGCAGACCGATTTCGTGGCCATGGCGCTGGCCGCAGCGAAGGGCACGCTGGCTGATTTCCCCGAGTTGCGCTGGAACCCGCAACCATGCGTCGGCGTCGTCGTCGCCTCGGCCCACTACCCTGACGACACGCTGATCAAGACCGGTTTGCAGGTTCGTGGCCTGGCCGAGATGCCGCCCGGCGTCCTCATCTTCCACGCCGGCACGCGGTTTGAACCCGCCCGGGGCTTGATCACAGACGGTGGAAGGGTGGTGACCTCGGTCGCGCTCGGCGACACGGTCGCTCAGGCCCGCGACAAGGCGCTGGCCGGGGCCCGGAGGGTACGATTCGACGGGGCTTTCTTCAGATCGGATATCGCAGGGGAGGCCGTTAGTTGAGCCCAGTTGTAGGCGTCATCCTCGGCTCCAAGTCCGATCTGCCGCTCATGGAGGCGTGCGTCAAAGTCCTCGATGAGCTGGGGATCGAGCACGAGGTCAAGGTGTGCTCGGCGCACCGCAACCCGCGAGGCGTCATGGAGTGGGCTTCGTCCGCGCGCGAGCGCGGGCTCAAGGTCGTGATCGCCGCCGCGGGCGGCGCGGCTCATCTGCCGGGCGTTGTCGCAGCCTGGACCGACCTGCCCGTGATCGGCGTGCCGGTGCCGACGCAGCACCTGGGCGGGGTCGACTCCCTCTACTCCATCGTGCAGATGCCCGCTGGCATACCGGTCGCGACGGTGGCAATCGGCGAAGCCGGCGCCAAGAACGCCGCCTGGCTGGCGGCTCGCATCCTCGGCCTTGACGATGCGGCGGTCGAGCGTCGCCATGCTGAAAAGCGCGCGGCGCTCGCGCAATAGATGGCGAAGAAGAAAGCCCGCGTCAGCCTGGTCGACACTACCTTTCGCGACGCGCAGCAATCGCTCCTCGGCGGCAATCTCCGCAGCGACGAGATCATCCCGATTGCGGCCAAGATGGACAAGATCGGGTTTGCCGCGATGGAAGCGTTCGGCGGCGCGACCTTTGAGACGCAGCTGCGCAGCCACGAGGACCCATGGGAATTTCTCCGCAAGCTGCGCAAGGTCACGCCGAACACGCCGATACAGGCCCTGATCCGCGGACAGAATCTCGTCGCCAAGCGCAACTTCGCCGACGACGTCGTGCAGCTCTTCATCAAGCACTCGGTCAAGTGCGGCGTCGACGTTTTCCGAGTCTTCGATCCTCTCAACGACCTGCGGAACATGGAAGCAGCCATCGGCGCCGCCCTCAAAGCGAAGAAGAAGGTACAGGGCGCGCTGAGCTACGCGATCTCGCCCGCCCACAACATCGAGCTCTGGGGCTCACTGGCCAAAGGCCTCGCCGACATGGGCTGCCACGAGATCGTGATCAAGGACACCTCCGGGCTGCTCAGCCCGCAGGCCACGTGGGAGCTCGTCACGACGCTCAAGACCGTGGTCAAGATCCCGATCGACGTGCACTCGCACTGCTCGAGCGGAATGGCGCCGATGGCATACATGGCCGCGGTAGAGGCAGGCGCCGAGATCCTGGACGTCGCCATGTCGCCCCTCGCATGGGGCACCTCGCAGCCGGCGGCCGAGAGCGTCGTCGCGGCTCTACACGGTGGCGAGTACGACACCGGTCTCGACCTCGACACGATGTGGGAGGTCCAGAACGATGTCGAGGAGCTGAAACGCCGGCACATCGAGCACCTCAACCCGCTCGCCGACCGGGTCGACGCCAGCATCCTCCGCTACCAGATGCCGGGTCAGATGCTAGAGGACATCTACCACCAGCTCGCCGCCCACAACGCGGGCGACCGCATCTCCGAGGTGATGGAGGAGGCGAATCGGGTGCGCCGCGAACTCGGGTATCCACCGCTGGTCGCGCCGATCCGGCAGGTGATCGCGACGCAGGCCGTCTACAACGTGATCGGCGGCGAGCGCTACGCCACGGTGACGCAGGAGCTCAAGGACTACCTGCAGGGCCTCTATGGCCGCCCGCCTGTGCCGGCCGACCACGAGCTGCGCCGTCTGGTCCTGGGCCGCGAGGAGCCGATCACGATTCGCCCGGCGGACCTGCTCGAGCCCCAGGTCGAGAACTCGCGGCAGCAAGTCAGAAAGCTGGGCTTCGAGCCGACTGACGACAACGTGCTGATCCATCTCATGTTTCCGAGCCTGGCGCCCGAATATCTGAGCGGACCGCCGCAGAAGGCCGCCGACAAACCCGCGCCCGACCCTGCGGCGTCGGCCGCGGCGCCCGCGAAGGACGCAGCGCCCGCCGTGGTCGCGCCGGCAGATCCTCTGGCCCCATCGATGTCCACCACGGAGTTCGAGGTGGAGGTGGAGGGCGAGGTCTTCAAGGTGCGCGTCACGGGGGCGGGGATGACGGTCATGCCGGCTGCTGGTGCGGGATCCCAAGCGGCGGCGAGCGCGCCGCAGCCGCCGAGAACAGGTGAGGGCACGGTCATTGCTCCGATGCAGGGATTGATCGTCAAGATCCCGGTCAAGCCTGGTGACGAGGTGAAGCTGGGCGACGTGGTCGCCGTGCTCGAGGCGATGAAGATGCAGAACGACATCGTCACGACCGTCGCCGGCAAGGTCAGCCAGGTCTACGTCAAGGAAGGCGACGTCGTGAGCCCGAACCAACCCCTCCTCACCGTCGGATGAAGAAAAAACTCTTTGGCAAAGTCCTCGTCGCAAATCGCGGCGAGATCGCGATCCGCGTCATGCGTGCGTGCCGCGAGCTCGGCATCGCCACAGTGGCCGTTTATTCGGACGCGGACCGCAACGCGATCCACGTTCGCTACGCCGACGAGGCGCACCACATCGGCGGCGCGCCTCCCAGCGAGTCGTACCTGCAGCTGGAGCGCATCGTGAAGGTCGCGCACGACTGCGGCGCCGATGCCATTCACCCCGGCTACGGTTTTCTTTCCGAGAAACCGGCGTTTCCAGAGGCGTGCGAGAAAGCCGGCATCCGGTTCATCGGTCCTCCCGCGTCCGCGATGCGCGCGCTCAGCTCGAAGGTCGAGGCGCGAAAGCTGGCCGTGGCCCACGGCGTGCCGGTAACCCCTGGGAGCGGCCCGGTCGACCCTTCAACAGCCCTGGCCGCGGCGCAGGCGATCGGCTTTCCAGTCATGGTCAAGCCGTCCGGTGGCGGAGGCGGTATCGGGATGAAAGTGGTGGAGTCGGAGAACGACCTCGTTGCGACCATCGAGAGCAGCGCGCAGGCTGCGCGCTCGGCTTTCGGCGACCCGACGGTTTACCTGGAGCGCTACATCCGCAAGCCGCGTCACATCGAGATCCAGGTCATCTGCGACAGCCACGGAAACGCCGTGCACCTGGGCGAGCGTGAATGCTCGATCCAGCGCCGTCACCAAAAGATCATGGAGGAGACCCCGTCGCCCGCCGTCAATGCCGAGCTGCGAGCTGAGATGGGCGAGGCGGCGATCCGCGCCGTTCGCGCGGCGGGATACGTCAATGCGGGGACCGTCGAGTTCATCTTCAACGAGGGGGAGTTCTACTTCCTCGAGGTCAATGCGCGACTCCAGGTCGAGCATCCGATCACCGAAGCCGTGACGGGCATCGACATCGTCAAGGAGCAGATCCGTATCGCCGCGGGGCTCGAGTTGAGCTTTGCACAGAGCGACGTCGCGTGGAGAGGACACGCGATCGAGATGCGCATCAACGCCGAGGATCCCGTGCGCAAGTTCCTACCGAACCCCAAGCGCATCAGCCGCTGGGTCGCGCCGGCCGGACCAGGAGTGCGCGTCGACTCAGGTTTCGGCCCCGGTTCGGAGGTGCCGCCGAACTATGACTCGCTGATCGCGAAGCTCATCGTTCATGGCGCCGATCGCGCGGAGGCCATCGCGCGCGCGGGTCGCGCCCTGCGAGAGTTTGTCGTCGCCGGCCCAGCAACCACGATCAGCTACCACCGCGCGATCCTGGAGAGCCCGGATTTCCGCTCCGGCAACCTGAGCACGCGGTTCATCGACGACCATCCCGACCTCGTCGAGCAGGCCCGAAGGCTGGCAAGCGACGTGTCGCCGTTCGACTACGGGCCGGATCCGCGGCATGTTGCCGCGGCCGCGGCCGCGGTTGCCGCAGTGGTGAGCAGATAGCAAATCTCGGACACCCGAAGGACGGGCGGCCGTTCAAGGTCGTTTCGAGCAAGGTTGCCGGCCGCTCCGGGCCTTTTGTGCTGCGCGAGGACGTCATCCACTTTCCGGCCGGGCCAGACGCGGTGTACACCGTGCTCGCCAACCCTGATTCGGCTTTTGTCGTCCCGTACTTCGACAACGGAGACACGGTCCTGGTGCGTCAGTGGCGGCATGCGTGGGACGAGTCTTCCTGGGAAGTGCCCGCAGGCACCTTCAATGAGGGTGAGGATCCGCTGGAATGCGCGCGCCGAGAGCTCGCGGAGGAGACGGGGCTGGTCGCCTCGCGCTATACGCCCCTGGGAGTCGTGCACGGCGCCGCGTTCCTGACCGGACGGGCGCATATGTTCTTGGCCCAATCGATAACGGAGACGGAGCGCAACCCCGAGATCTACGAGCAGGACATGGAGATGCTCCGGCTGCCTTTCGCGGAGGCTTTCGAGGCGGCGCTGAGCGGCCAGATCGCGCATTCAGGCTCGGTCACCGCGCTGAGCCGCTCTGCGCGAGCCTTGAAGCTGATCTAGCCGGGGCTTGGCGTCGGACTCGGGCTCGGCGAAGCCGTCACTCCGCCGTTCTTGTGGTCGTTCTTGTTCTTTGCCACCGGACCGACTAGCTGAAGGTCGTACTCCGCCGCGATGTTGTGGCCGAGCACGTCGCGCAATGTCGTGAGGACCACCAGCTTGTACTGAGCCCCTGGCTTCAAGCTCAACCCGCTGATGGTCACCGTGCGGTTCGCGTACGTGGTGGTCGCGTCGACCTGCTTGCCCTTGGCGTCCATCACCAGGACCGCATCGGCCACCGTGCCGGGGTCGAGGTCGCTGTCGAACGTGACCTGGATGCTGTCCGCGGCCACGACAACACCGACGACCTCCGCGCCTTTGCCCAGGTTCCGGTGCTCACCGACCGTCGCCTGGTCGATGACGAACTGGTGGGTCGTCGCGTCGCGGATGACGGTCAGCGTCTCTTCGAAGTCGGCCACGTCCAGCTTGCCGTGCGTGAGGACGATCCGGACGACGAATGTGGCCGCGTCCGGCTGGGTACCGGTAACCGCCGCGGTCAGCACGTAGTACCGCGAGAAGGACGGATCGCCGTTGATGACAAGGTTGAGCCCGCCGCTCGTGTAGGCCTGCTTGCCGCTGCTGTCGAGGTAGCCGGCCGCCTGGTCGGGTCGGTTCCCCTGGCGCGCGTCCATGAAGGACTTGACCACGGCGGTCGCCTGGTCCAGGACAGACGGCACCGGCGGCAGCGCAGGCGCGGATGCGGTCCAGAGGACCCCTCCACGGAAGAAGACAAAGGCCGTTCCGTTGGGCGCCCATACCGGCTGGCGATACGTTCCGTTCGCAAGCTTGGTCAGCGCTGAACCGTCAGGACGAGCCTCGTAGAGGTCGGTCTCGCTCCCAAGCAGGATCGCGTCCTGGCTGGACCAGCTCGCTTCTGCGCCGGGCACCGCGCCGACGTTGTTGCCCTTCGTGTCCGAGAGCTCGAGGTTGCCGCCAGTGCCCGAGTACATGAGCTGGGAGCCGTCAGGCGACCAGCCGTCAAAGACCGCGTTCGCCTGTCCGAGCTGCAAGCTCTTGCCCGTGGCAAGGTCCAGGAGCAAGAGGTTCTGGTCCTGGCGGTATGCCGCGTGCGTCGCGTCAGGTGCGATGGAGAGGACGCTGACGGCCCCGGTGGTCGGGAGCGCTGCCAGCTGCACCGGCCCATCCGCACCCTGCGTGTAGACGCCGTTCGCGGCCGCCCACACGACCTTGTCCTTGGCCCACCCGACCAGCGTGGGAGCCGGCGTCACCACGAGCTCCGCGGTCGTGCCCGCCGCAAAGGTGAGCACCTCGATCTTGCCGCCGCGGACGTAGGCGAGCCGGTCTCCGGCTGGAGCTACGGCCAGCGAGGAGACGCCGTCCGGAGCGACGCTGCTCACGTCCCCGCCCTTTGCGGGGACCGCGACGAGCGCGCCGCTTGAGTTGAGGTAGTAGACGGTCGACGAATCGCCTGACCACTGAACAGTCGACGTCGCGAGGTTCCCACCGAGTGGCGCGAGCTGGTGCTCGCCGGTGAGCAGCGACGACGGGCTGGCAGGGGTGCGCGGCGTCGGCGACGGTGAAGGCGTGGGCGGCGTCGGCGGCTGCGTGACGAAGGTGATCGTCTGCGCGGTGGCCAGCGGCTGCTTCGTTGCTGTCAGGGCGCCGGGCCCGATCGTCACCTGGTACTGCGTGTTCGGCGCCAGGTTGCCGCTGGTCGGCTGCACGGCCAGTGTGTTGGACGACCACGAGTAGGTCACGTTGGTCGCCGGCATGATCTGGACCGCGGCTTCGGTGGATGGGTGATCCATCGCCTGGTTGAACCGGACCAGGATGGGCTGCTGCAAGCCGACGGCTTTGCTGCCGTCCATCGGGCTGTTGATGATGATCTGGTTGAAGCCGCCCGGTGACTGGGTCGAGTAGAAGATGACTAGGCCGGCGATCAAGACGAGTCCGGCCGTGGCGCCGACCCACGCCAGCCCGGGTGGCGCGAAAATGCGCCGCCAGAGTGAAGTCCGGCCTTCGCTCATGTCCCACGCCTGCTGCATCAGCTGGCGCCGCAGCCCGGAGCGAAACGCGTCGTCGAGCGCAGGCTCCGCGCGCATAGTCGAGCTCAGCAGGCCGCCGAGGCGCCTCAGCTCCTCGTCCTGCAGGACGTCGTCGAGCTCTGGATCGTGGCGCCCGTTCATTCGACCGGCCTCAGGGCGTCGGCCTCGTCACGCAGCCGGCTGACGCCGCGGTGGATCAGGAGCTTCACCGCCCCGGGCGACTTGCCCATCGCGACGGCGATGTCCTCGATTTTCATGTCTTCCTGGAACTTGAGAACCAGCGCGGTGCGCTGCTGATGTGGAAGGGCCTCGACCAGCCCCCAGATGCGGCGCAGCTCGTCGCGGTGAGCGGCCAGGTCCTCGAGCGCAGGCCCCGCGACGGACAGGTCATGGAAATCGTCGAGCGGCTGCGCCGGCCGCAGCGTCCGGTAGCGGTCAGCGATGGCGTTCACGGCGATCTGGTACAGCCAGGCAGCAAAAGGTCGCCCCGTGTCCTGGTATCGGGGCATGGCCTTCAGAGCCTTCATGAAGATCTCGGAAGTGACGTCCTCTGCCGCTGTTTGTTCTCTCACTCTTGAATACACGAACCGATAGATCTGCTGAAAGTGCCGGTCGTAGAGCGCCCCGAACTGGCGGGGGTCCCGCCGTGCCTGCTCGACGAGCTCACGCTCGTCGTCACGAGACGGGTCGCTCACTGGCCGTTCAGCCTGTGCCCGATCAAACGGGCGCCTTTGCAAGGTGGTTACGAGGCTCGGCCATAAAGGGCTTGATTATCGAGCCGAGCGCCCCTACCGGGTCCGAGCAGGGCACATTCCCACAGCATCTTGGGGGCCGCCTTTAGGCGGTCTACAACATCTGCTCCAGCCCGCCGCCCGTATAATCGTCCCGTCCCCCATTGACCACTGGGAGCCGGCACTTTTCTTGATCGAGCGATACTCTCCGCCTGCGATTCGGGCGGTCTGGTCTGACCAGCACCGTCTCGAGCTGTGGCTCCGCATCGAAGTCCTCGCATGCGAGGCCTGGGCGACCCTTGGGCGCATCCCGGCTTCGGCGCTGCCGAAGATCCGCACAGGAACCTTCGACAAGGACAGGATCGCCGAGGTTGAGGCGCGGGTGGGGCATGACGTGATCGCTTTTCTCACGGTGCTCAACGAATCCATCGGCCAGCCGGAGGCACGCTACGTGCATCTCGGGATGACGAGCCAGGATCTCAACGACACCGCCATGGCGGTCCAGCTGGTCGAGTCGGGGCGGCTCATCGCCGGCGATCTCGCCTCCGTACGACAGGCGTCGGCCGAGCTCGCCATCCGCCACCGCCGCACGCTGATGGCCGGCCGGACTCATGGCGTCGTAGCAGAGCCCATCACCTTCGGGTTCAAGGTCGCCGGCTGGGTCGCGGAGCTCGACCGCGCGCAGGAGCGGTTGGAGCGTGCGACGGACGAGATTGCGGTCGGGCGCGTGAGCGGAGCGGTAGGCACGCACGCGACCATCGATCCGAGGGTCGAGGAGCACGTGTGCCAGGAGCTCGGCCTCCGACCCGACACGGTCTCCACGCAGGTGGTCGCGCGCGACCGGCACGCGAGCTACATGTCGGCGCTCGCGCTGGTGGCCGGGACGCTGGAGCGGATCGCGACCGAGATCCGCCACCTGCAGAGGAGCGAGGTCGGCGAGGCGTTCGAGCCCTTCGGCAAAGAGCAGAAGGGCAGCTCCGCGATGCCTCACAAGCGCAACCCAGTACTGACCGAGCGGGTCTGCGGGCTGGCGCGCGTCGTGAGAGGTCACCTGGTGACCGCGCTCGAGAACACGGCGCTCTGGCATGAGCGCGACATCAGCCACTCCTCCGCCGAACGGATCATCTTTCCGGACGCCTGTGCCATGGTCGACTACATGTCCCAGGAGATGGCCAAGGTGCTGGGCGGTCTCGATGTCCGACCGGAAAGGATGCTGCGTAACCTTCATTTCGGTGGCGACGTGGTCTTCTCGCAGCGGGTGCTGCTGGCGCTGGTAGACAGCGGAATGTCACGCGAAGATGCGTATCCCGTCGTCCAGAAGGCGGCGATGCGATCGATGGAAGAAGATGGCCCGGGTTTTCGGAAGCTGCTGGAGAACGACAGTGATGTGATGACGCGGATAGGCTCAAAGCTCGACGAGGTGTTCGATCCGTGGGCGGGCCTGGAGCACACGGACCTCGTTTACGAGCGCCTCGCGCTCGGAGTGAAAGCCAAGTGAAAGCCAAATGATCGCCGGGCCCGCCCTCACCGAGACCGACCTCCCTCTCAAGCTGTTCTCGCGCGGCAAGGTCCGCGACACGTACGAGCTCGGACCCGACCAGCTCCTCATGGTGGCCACCGACCGCATCTCCGCCTTCGACCACAACATGCCCAACGGCATCCCGGATCGAGGCAAGGTCCTGACCCAGCTGTCGATTTTCTGGTTCTCGCAAACCGACACGTTCCAGGAGAACCACCTCATCTCGGGGATGGTCCCGGACCTGCCCGCGGCCCTCAAAGAACACCGCGACCGGTTGGCGGGCCGTTTCATGATCGTGCGCAAAGCGAAGCGCATCGACTTCGAGTGCGTGGTCCGTGGATACCTGGCCGGCAGCGCGTGGAAGGAGTACCAGGACTCGCACACGCTGGCGGGCGAGGAGATGCCTCCCGGCCTGCGGCAGAGCGAGCGGCTTGCATACCCGATCTTCTCGCCCGCCACCAAGGCCGAGAGCGGGCACGACGAGAACATCAGCTTTGCGCAGCTGAAAAAGGAGCTCGGCGACGAGCTGGCGACGAAGCTGCGCGATGCAAGCCTGGAGCTCTACAAGTTCGCTTCGGAGCTGGCGGGTCGCCGGGGCCTCATCCTCGCCGACACGAAGTTCGAGTTCGGCCTCCTGGGCGACGACCTCATCCTGATCGACGAAGCGTTGACACCCGACAGCTCGCGGTATTGGGATTCAGCGACCTACCAGGTTGGCGCGTCACCCGACTCCTATGACAAGCAGTTCGTGCGTGACTGGCTGGTCGGCGCCGGCTGGGACAAGGAGTCGGAGCCGCCGCGCCTGCCCGATGCCGTGGTCGCGCAGACACGCGAGCGATACCTGACCGCGTATCAACGGCTGGTCGGCAAGCCGCTCTTTCCGCCCAAGCCGAGGTACGAACGGTGATAGCGAAAGTCATAGTCACGCCGAAGCCGGTCGTGAACGACCCTCAGGGCATCACGGTGAGGCAGGGCCTGGCCACGCTCGGTTTTCACGAGGTGTCCGACGTACGAATTGGCAAGTACATCGAGGTGAGCCTCGAGGCGGCGACGGAGCACGAGGCGCGGCAGCGAGTCGAGGCGATGTGCAAGCAGCTGCTGGCGAACCACGTGATCGAGGACTACAGGTTCGACATCGAGACGGACGGTCACAAGCGGCGTTGAAATTTGGGGTCGTGGTCTTCCCCGGCACGTGGTCGGACCGCGATTGCGGCTGGGTGATCGACCAGGTGCTCGGCGCGGAGCTCCAATACCTGTGGCATAAGGATGCGGACCTCAAGGGCTGCGACTGCGTCATCCTGCCGGGCGGGTTTGCCTACGGTGACTACCTGCGCACAGGAGCGATCGCGAGATTTGCGCCGGTGATGGAGAAGGTCGCGGAGTTCGCCGACCGAGGCGGTCTGGTCTGGGGCATTTGCAACGGCTTCCAGGTGCTGTGCGAGGCCGGCCTGCTCCCTGGCGCGCTGATCAACAACGCCTCGCTCGAGTACCGCTGCCAGTGGACGAACCTGGTGGTCGAGCGCACGGACCTGCCGTTCACCTCCGCGTGCGGCGAGCGCGAGGTGATCCGCGTGCCCATCTCGCACGGTGAGGGCAACTACTTCGCCGACCCGGCCACCCTTTCGCGGCTCGAGCAGCGCGGCCAGGTCGTGTTTCGATACTGCGATTCGGGGGGCGGGGTCACGAACAATGCGAATCCCAACGGCTCGATGCACAACATCGCCGGCATCGTGAACGCGCGCGGCAACGTGCTGGGCATGATGCCCCACCCAGAGCGATGCGCCGAAGCCGAGCTCGGCGGCACCGACGGACTCAAGCTCTTCCGTTCCCTGGCCGCAAGCGCGATGAAGGTGCTGGTGTCTTGACGGCCCAGAGGTCACAGCCACGGGCGAAGGCCCTCGACGGATCTTCGGCGCCGATGCGGCCCATCTGCGTCGTTGCGGCCTCCGCTTCTCGCTCACGCATCCACGGATGCGCTCGCTCCGATGCTCGGCCGCGCCTAGCATCTTGGCCACCTCGACACCGAATCTCTCGCCGAGGTCTCCGCCCGTGGCTGTAGTCGACAAGCGACGCCTAAGAGAGGTCGCGCTCACTCCCGAGGAGTACCGGGCCATCGTCGAAGAGTTGAAGCGAGCCCCGAACGAGGTCGAGCTGGGCATGCTCGGAGTCCTCTGGTCCGAGCACTGCTCGTACAAGAGTTCCAAGGCGCTGCTGCGGCGGCTGCCATCCACCGGCGCGGCAGTGATCCAGGGCCCGGGCGAGAACGCCGGCGCCGTGGACATCGGCGAGGGGTGGGCCGCCGTCTTCAAGATCGAATCCCACAACCATCCGTCGGCGATCGAGCCCTACCAGGGAGCCGCGACCGGCGTGGGCGGGATCATCCGCGACGTGATCGCGATGGGCGCGCGGCCTATCGCCCTCCTAGACTCGCTTCGCTTCGGGCCGCAGCCGGCCTCGAGCCGCCACGTCGCGGGGGTGGTCGCTGGCATCGGCGGATACGGCAACTGCATCGGAATTCCCACGGTCGGCGGCGAGGTCTACTTCGACGACTGCTACGCCAACAACCCTCTCGTCAACGCGATGTGCGTGGGCTTGGTGCGCGTCGACCGCCTGATGCGCGCGCGAGCCGAGGGCACCGGCAACAGCCTCATGCTCGTAGGCGCTGACACGGGTCGCGATGGCATTCACGGCGCGTCGTTCGCATCCCTGGAGCTCGACGAGACGAGCTCCGAGCGAAGACCGGCAGTGCAGGTCGGCAACCCGTTTCTCGAGAAGTGCCTGCTCGAGGCGTGCATGGACCTCGCCCACACGGACGCAGTGGTCGCGATCCAGGATCTCGGCGCGGCCGGCCTCACGTCATCGGTCGCCGAATGCGCCGGCCGGGTGAGTGGCGCGGGCGCGCACATCGACGTCGGGCGCGTTCCGCGACGCGAGCGTGGCATGAGTCCTTATCACGTGATGCTCTCCGAATCCCAGGAGCGGATGCTGGTGGTTGTAGAGCGCGGCCGCGAGGCGGAGGTCGAGGCCATCTTCGACGCATGGGACCTCACGTCTGCCGAGATCGGCCACGTCACGGACGACGGCTACCTGACCGTCGTCGATGGCGCAAACCAGGTGGCGCGACTCCCCATCGCCCTGCTCACCGACGGCGCGCCCTTGCGACGGCTCGTCGGCGTGGCGGCCGAGCAGCCGCCTGGTCTCGACATCGACGCCCTCCCGCCCCTTGTCGATGCAGGCGCGACGCTCCTCCGCTTGCTCGCGAGCCCCAACCTGAGCAGCCGGCGCGGCATCTTCCGGCGCTACGACCACATGGTCGGCGACGCGACGGTCATCCCGCCGGGAGGCGATGCGGCGATGCTCCGCATCAAGGGCACGCGCCTCGGGCTGGCCGTCACGACGGACTGCAACTCGCGCTACTGCCACCTTGATCCACATCTCGGTGCGCAGCTCGCGGTGGCAGAGGCGGCGCGGAACATAGTGGCGACTGGCGCGCGTCCCTTGGCCGTCACCGACTGCCTCAACTTCGCGAACCCCGACCGGCCCGAGGTCTACTGGGAGATGGAGGAGACGATCGCCGGACTGGCGCATGCGTGTCGCGCCCTCGAGTTGCCCATCGTCAGCGGCAACGTCAGCCTGTACAACGACTCCTCGGGCGAGTCGGCGATCTATCCGACTCCTGTTGTGGGGATGGTCGGATTGATCCAGGACTACGGAAAGCGGCTCGCAGCGGGACTTCGCGCCGAAGGCGATTTCGTCTTGCTGATCGGCTCGAGCCAGAACGACCTCGGGGGCAGCGAATACCTGAAGGTGGAGCACGGCCTGGTGGCCGGACGCCCTCCCGCCCTCGACCTCGCGCGCGAGCGCGCGGTCAATCGGCTGGTGCTGGCGGCGGCTGAGAACGGGATGCTGCACTCGGCCCACGACTGCGCGGAGGGAGGCATGCTAGTGGCGCTTGCGGAGTGCTGCCTGCTCGGAAGCATCGGCGTGCGCTGTCCTGCGATCAGGCCTGAAGCGCCGCTGCGCATCGATGCCGCGTTCTTCGGCGAATCTTCCAGCCGTTTCATCGTCAGCCTGCCGTCGCGTTCGATGCCTGAGCTTCAGTCCCTCGCGCGCAGGCATCACGTCGAGATCTCGCTTCTCGGCCTCGCAGGCGGAGACTCGATCGAGTTCGAAGGCCAGTTCCGGCTCCCGCTTTCCGAGATCCGTCAAGCTTGGGAAGGGGAAGTGATTTAAGAGGTGCGACCAGAGATGCCGGCCGGATCTTCGGCGCCCATGCGGCCCATCTGCGTCGTTGCGAGCTCAGCTCCTCGCTCACGCATCGACGGATGCGCTCGCTCCGGTGCTCGCTGGCGCCTAGCATCTGGACCACCTGGGCGCCGAATCTCTCGGCCGGCCCTCCGGTCGCACCTCTAATGTGCGGAGTTTTCGGGATCTGCTCGAAGCACGGCGTGGACGTCGCCAACCTCACCTACTTCGGACTCTTCTCGCTGCAGCATCGCGGCCAGGAGTCCGCGGGCATCGCCGTCTCGGACGGCACCAACGTGCGGGTGCATCGCGCGATGGGCCTCGTGGCCCAGGTGTTCTCGCCAGAGCAGGTGAAAGACCTTGGCGATGGCTCGATCCTCGCGCTCGGTCACACCCGCTACTCGACCACCGGCTCGAGCCGCGCGGAGAATGCGCATCCACTGCCGTTCCACCACCCGACGCTCGGCCCCGGCGCGATCGCGCACAACGGCAACCTCCTGAACTCGGAAGCCCTGCGCAAGCAACTGGAGGAAGAGGGAGCAACGTTTGAAACCGCCCTCGACACCGAGGTCATGGCCCGGCTGATCGAGCACACGCACGGGCGCACGTGGGAAGACGTGATTCGCCGGAGCTTCGCGCGCGTCGTGGGCGCTTATTCGTGCGGCATCATCACGCCCACGCAATTGATCGCACTGCGCGATCCCTTCGGGTTTCGACCTCTCTGCATTGGCTTCATCCCGCTGCCGGGGCAGCCCGCGCACGTCATCGCTTCTGAGACGTGCGCGCTTGACACGGTGCACGCGAACTTCGTCCGCGAGGTCCAGCCGGGCGAGATGGTGATCATGGACGAGCACGGTGTGAAGAGCGTCAGCTTCCAGACGTCCAACAAGCACGCGATGTGCGTCTTCGAGTTCATCTATTTCGCGCGGCCCGACTCGATCCTCATGAACTGCGAGCTCGAGGACGCACGGATCCGCATGGGACACGAGCTCGCCAAGGAATCGCCGGTCGAGGCGGACATGGTCGTCGCGTTCCCCGACTCGGGCACGCCCGCGGCGATCGGGTACGCCGAAGCGGCGGGCATCCCGTTCCGCGAGGCGCTGATGAAGAGCCGCTACATCAACCGCACGTTCATCCAGCCGGACCAATCGCTGCGCGAAGCCGGCGTGATGCTGAAGCTCAATCCGCTGCCGCGGTCGATCAAGGGCAAGCGAATCATCGCGGTCGACGACTCGATCGTCCGCGGTACGACCTCGCGGCGGATCATCGAGCGCTTGAGGGGCGCCGGCGCGCGCGAGATTCACATGCGGATCTCGAGCCCGCCGATGCGGTTCCCATGTTTCATGGGCGTCGACATCGGGTCGACCAAGGAGCTGATCGCATCCGGACGCACGGTGGAGCAGGTCCGCGAGCAGATCGGGGCCGACAGCCTGCAGTACCTGTCCATTCCCGGTCTGATGCGGGCCATCGGCCGCGGCACGTCGCAGGAGTTCTGCCGCGCCTGCTTCGATGGCTCCTACCCGGTGCCGGTGCCGCAGCAGCTCGAGATGGACAAGATGCAGTTCGAGCTACCGCTCAAATCCGATCACGTCGCTGGTCCTCCGTCGCCCCTCTTAGCAAAAATCTGATGGGTGCGGAAGGCCTGTCGTACGCCGCGGCCGGCGTCGACATCGAGGCTTACGAGCGCGTGCTGGAGAAGGTCAAGCCTTTGATCGCAGCCACCCACGGCAAAGACGTGGCCGTCGGTGTGGGCCCGTTCGCAGGGCTTTACGCCCTTCCAGGCGGGGGCCACCTCGCGGCGAGCGCGGACGGCGTCGGGACGAAGATCAAGGTCGCCATCGCGGCTGGGTCCCACCGCGGAATCGGCCTCGACATCGTCAACCACTGTGTCAACGACATCGCGACCGCTGGCGCGCGGCCTTTGTTCTTTCTGGACTACTTCGCGACCGGGCGGCTTGATCCCGATGTGTTCACCCAGCTCGTCGAAGGCATGACCGCGGCTTGCCGCGCGGCGGGCTGCGCGCTGCTGGGCGGGGAGACGGCCGAGATGCCGGGCGTGTACGCGCTCGGGGACTACGACCTCGCCGGGTTCATCATCGGTATGGTCGAGGCCGGCCGGAACCCGGACCCGGCACGAATCAAGGCCGGGGACGTCCTCATCGGCCTGCCCTCGAGCGGATTGCACACCAACGGTTACTCGCTGGTGCGCAAGGTCTTCGAGGACGTGCCGCTGAGCCGCCTGTTTCCAGAGCTCGCGCGCCCGCTCAGCGATGTGCTCCTGGAGCCGCACACCTCATATCTCGAAGATCTCGGAAGTCTGCGGTGGAAGGGCGCCGCCCACATCACGGGCGGAGGCATTCTCGGAAACCTTCCGCGCTGCCTTCCCGACCGGCTTGGCGCGCGCCTCGACCGCAAGGCGTGGAAGGTGCCACCGATCTTCGAGCTGATCCGCAAACGGGGCCGCGTCGCGGACGACGAGATGTACGGAACGTTCAACATGGGATTGGGGATGATCCTGGTGGTTGATCCGTCCGAGGTGCCGTCTGGCGCGATGGTCGTGGGCGAGGTGGTCCGCCACTCCGGCCCTGATCGAGTGGTCATCCGCTGAACCTCAGGATCGGCGTCGCCGTGTCCGGCAAGGGTTCAAATCTGCACAACCTGATCGAGCGCGGCTTCAATGTCGTGGCGGTCGCAACCAACCGGCCATCGTGCGGGGGCGCCGCAATTGCGCGAGAGAACGGCATCCCGCTGGGAGAGCTGTCGCAAAAGGGCTTCGGGTCCGCCGAGGAACGCGACGCGGCAATGCGCGACTTCTTCAAGGCTCACGACATCGAGCTCGTCGTGGATGCCGGCTACGATCGGGTTCACACGCAGGCTCTCCTGGAAGCATTCAGCGGCAGGATCGTCAACATCCATCCTTCGCTGCTGCCGGAGTTCGGCGGCGGCATGGACGCAGTGGAGCAGGCGCTCGCCAGCGGAGTGAAGGTGACCGGCGCGACCGTGCACCTAGTCACCTCGAGCCTTGACGGTGGCCCGATCCTGGTCCAGGAAGCTGTGCCAATCCTCGAAGGCGATACGGTGGAGACCTTGCGCGAGCGTGTTCACGACGCCGAATACCGGATCCTTCCCCAGGCGATCCAGCTCATGGAGGCGCGACTTGCCAAGAGCCCTTCTATCGGTTAGCGACAAGACGGGTCTGGCCGGCTTCGCCCGAGGGCTGCAGCGACTCGGCTACGAACTCTTCGCGACCGGCACCACCCTCAAGGCGCTCCACGACGCCGCGATGGATGCGCGACCAGTGAGCGAGCTGACGGGTTTTCCCGAGATGATGGACGGCCGCATCAAGACGCTGCACCCCGGCGTGCACGCCGGCATCCTGGCCCGGCGAGACAGGCCCGAGCACATGCAGTCGCTGCAGGACCATGGCCTGCACGAGATCGACCTCGTGTGCTGCAACCTCTACCCGTTTGTGGAGACGGTCACGAGACCAGGCGTCACCTTTGAGGAGGCGATCGAGCAGATCGACATCGGTGGACCGGCGATGATCCGGGCTGCGGCTAAGAACCACGAGTCGGTGCTCGTTGTCGTGCGGCCCGAGCGCTACTCCGAGCTCCTGGTCGCCCTCCACGAGGGAACGGTGGACGCGCCGGCGCGCAGACGGCTGGCCGCCGAAGCGTTCGGCCACACGTCGGGCTACGACTCGTGGATCGCGGCTTACCTCCGGGGTTCCCAGCCAAACGGGTTTCCGCAGGAGCTCTCGTTCTCCGGACTGCTCACGCAGCCCCTGAAGTACGGCGAGAACGAGCATCAAAAGGCCGGGTTCTATCGCTTCGGGCCCAATCCAGGCGGACTGGGCGGCGCGGTGCAGCTCCAGGGCAAAGAGCTTGGATTCAACAACATCCAGGATGCGTCGGCCGCGTACCAGCTCGTGATGGACTACGAACGGCCGGCGGCGGCGATCGTCAAGCACATGAACCCGTGCGGTCTCGCGGTCGCCGACGACATCGCCAAGGCGTACCGGCTCGCGTACGAGTGCGACACCGTGTCTGCCTTCGGTGGAATCGTCTCTGTCAACCGTCCGCTCGACCGCTCGACTGCCGAGCAGATCGTGCAGATCGTCACACACGTCGTCATCGCGCCCGAGGTCCTCGATGAGGCCAAAGATGTGCTGGCGCGCCGCAAGGCCATGATCGTGCTCGTGGCCCAGCCGGCGCGGCCCGGCCTGCTCGACTTCGACGTGAGGTCGGTTCCGGGGGGCTTCCTCGTGCAGGAGTGGGACAGGGCCGGATTCGACCGAGCGACGAGCACCGTGGTGACGCGGCGAGCTCCCACCGAAGCCGAATGGGAGCAGCTGGGCTATGCGTGGACCGCGGTCAAGCACGTGAAGTCCAACGCGATCGTGCTGTTCAAAGAGGGCGCCGCGGTGGGCGTTGGAGCCGGCCAGATGTCGCGCGTCGAGTCGGTGCAGATCGCGGTCCGGCGCGCCGGGGACCGCGCGCGGGGGTCGGTGATGGCGTCCGACGCGTTCTTTCCCTTCCCCGACGGGCTCGAAGAGGGCATCCAGGCGGGAGTGACAGCCGCGATCCAACCGGGTGGATCGATGAAGGATGCAGAGGTCGTGGCTGCGGCGGATGCGGCGGGGATCGCAATGGTCGTGACGGGCCGCCGCCACTTCAAACATTGAGCCGCCGCTTCGGAGAGGAAGGCCGCAGGCTCTCCTACGGCACCTACCTCAAGGTTGCCGAGCTCCTTTCGCTGCAGCAGGGGCTCAGCAAGGAGCACGACGAGCTCCTCTTCGTCGTCGCCCACCAGGTGTACGAGCTCTGGT
>DAITQH010000036.1:19819-20750 GCA_036833175.1 Candidatus Dormiibacterota bacterium | reverse complement strand
ATCCCGACCGCCGGGTGGCGCTTCTCGATCACGTGGCGGAGCATGTTGAGGTGGGCATGTCGGCCAGCGAGTCGAGCAGGCTTTCCTGAGGCCGGCCCGTGGCGAAAGGCGCGTAGTAGGTGTGCGTGGCCTCCTCGTAAAGGAAGATGGACACGATGTCCGCGCCGGAGGCGTGCTGCATGTCGGCGACAACGCCGCGAAGCACGGCTGACAAACCCGAGTTGGTTTCTACTGGCGGGCGCATCTTCCCCGGCGATCATAGGTTGTGATGCCCCAATTGACTGCGTCGCTTATAGGCCGGATTACTCCGGCCGTCCCACAGCCTTCAGTTGTGCCTCCATGCGTCGCGAGGAGGTTCATTCTGAAAATCCAATCCCGGGGAAGATGAGCAGGCCCGTCGGCGGAGCCCACGGGCCGATGAGAAGGAACCGCCCGGTTCCTTCTCATACCTTCATGGATTATCCGCGCCCGAATTTCCGGCGTGCGCGGTGGGCGAGCCTGGACGGCGAGTGGGAATTCGGCGCGGGCGACACAGAAACCTTCGACCGGAAGATCGTCGTGCCGTTCTGTCCTCAGTCCTCGCTGTCGGGCATCGGCGACCCGTCGCCTGGGGACGTGGTCTGGTATCGGCGCCGCTTCGACGCCCCTGATGCCGCGCGTCTCCTGCTTCATTTCGGCGCCGTCGATTACCGCGCGACGGTGTGGGTGAATGGAGAGGAGGTGGCCCGGCACGAGGGCGGCCACACGCCGTTCTCGGCCGACATCAGCCGTGTCGCGGGCCGGCGCGGCAATGTCGTGGTCGTCCGCGCCGAGGACCCGCTGGCCGACAAGACCATCCCGCGCGGCAAGCAGCACTGGACCGCCCGGCCGGAGGGGATCTTCTATACGGCCACGACCGGGATCTGGCAGACGGTGTGGCTCGAGCCGCTGC